>NZ_JAMSHL010000190.1:0-160141 GCF_026521175.1 Aminobacter sp. MET-1
CGTTAAAGTTGGCGCACTGAGCGCTAACAATTCATTCAAGCCGAACCCGCTTCGCGAGTCGGCTTAATTCAGGCGTTGAACGACAGCTTTCCCAAAAGCTCTACGGCTGCTCTGGGTCGACACCGGTAATCGGATCGTTGCCGCACTGAACAGCGCCCCGTTCCAGGTCGCCTCCATTTATGCGGCTGAACCGAGGGAGAGCAGCTTTACGCCGTCTGGCCGCAGTTCGCCCTTGGGCGACACGTGCCGGTAGAGCGTCTGCCGGGTAATCCCGAGTTCTTCGCAGAGATCGCCCACCTTGGTTTCCGGTTGCCCCATGCTGGCCATCGCCAGGCGTAGCTTGGCGGCGGTCATCTTGAAGGGGCGCCCCCCTTTCCTGCCGCGAGCGCGCGCCGAGATAAGTCCAGCGACTGTTCGCTCGGAAATCAACTCACGCTCGAACTCGGCCAGCGCGGCAAAAATACCGAACACAAGCTTGCCGGCGGCAGTCGTCGTGTCGACCGCCGCACCGTGACCGGTCAGGACCTTCAGGCCCACGCTACGCGCAGTTAGGTCGTGCACGGTGTTGATCAGGTGGCGCAGATCACGGCCAAGCCGATCGAGCTTCCACACGATCAGCGTGTCCCCTTCACGAAGCGCCTTCAGGCAAGCAGCCAACCCTGGGCGATCATCGCGCCTGCCCGAGGCCAGATCCTCGTAAAGGTGCGCAAGGCTCACACCAGCGGCGATGAGCGCATCGCGTTGCAAATTGGTGGACTGGGATCCGTCCGCCTTCGATACCCGCATGTAGCCGATCAGCACCTTTTCACCCGTCACGTATACGTTCGATTATGTGACAGTGTGAGCCGGAAAGCTCTATCCGTCAAAATTTGTCACTTAACCCGTCATTTTGTTTAAGACATGCAAAGGGTGCATCAGGCAGGTAATGTGACAGAAATTCCGGCGGGATGCCTTCCTTCACGAAGGTGGCGCGCAACCGTTCCAAGGAAGCGGGATCGCGCCGACCATAGGAAGCCAACGCGAACAGCGAGCGTGCCGTCTCGGGGTTGTGTCGCGCTTCAATGATGGCCTCGTCGATGGCCTGGACTGCACGCTGCCAGTGATTGATGGGCTCGGGCTTCGGCGCTTTCGTCGGCAGGCCACTGGTGAACCCGGTTTGGGGCTCGGACCAGAATAGCTTTGCCTGCTCGCCTGGCGGGCTGATGTCCCTCACCTCAATCAAGCTGATTGCCGTTGCCGCCGCCTCCAGCATCTGTAACCGTACTATCGGATTCAGGGTTTCATACGGTCGCCACAGACTTTGCCCAGCACGCAGCGGATGCCCGCAGCCTTCCCAGACTTGGCGGGGATACCCCGCGCAGGTTCCGCACGCGGAAAGCGGGGTGTTCAGCTCATCGAGCAGCGTGCGAAGAAGTCGAAACCACAATCCGGCGTGGATGCGTCGGCGCGGCAGCTCCACGTGACCGGTTGTCAGTGCCTGCCAGGTACGCTGGTCCATCGCCGCAATCGCGTCGCTGGCGGTGCGCGGTTCGGCGTCGGCGTTCTCCCAGCCGAGAAACCGCCCTGGCACGCCCCAATAGGATTCCAGCCAGCAGCCATGCAGCGGGCAGCTCAGCATCAGGGGCAGCTTCCACGCGAGCAGTACGGCTTGGTTCTCCGGATCGCTCAGGCAGAGCGGACAGGCGCGGTTTATCGGCTGGCTGGGCAGCCAGGCACGCCAGCTCGTGATGGATCGCGTCTTACGGCGGAGTCTTGGCAGCAACACCGAGAGCTGAAACGCATAGGTTTCCAAGGCGTCTGGAATCTGGTCATCAAGGCTGTCCAGTAGCCAAGGCACCCATCCGGCGAAACTCATACAGCGCAGCCGGTCCAGCTCGATGCCGCTCCGCTGGGAAAGCAACGCCAGCAGCGAGAGTGGTGGCGCGGTGTCCAGGTCATCGACCTGGCCGTGACCAAGATCGTGCTCCAGCAGGTCGGGCTCCTCCATGTGATAGCAAAGGGCCACGCGGTTGAGCCATGAGGACAGCGCCTCGCCTTCTTTCGGGGCGGGATGCAGCGGCCAGCGCGGCGCAGGCTTCACATCAGTTCCCGCTCGAATTGCCGCCGCCGCTCGCTGGGTCCGGTGTAAACGGCCATGCTGAGTGTGCGATGGTTGATCGCTTCCTCGCCGCTCTCCACGGCGACGATGGCCGCCGCCATCAGCAAGTGCGCCAGTTCCCCTATGGTGCCCTCGCTGCGTGTGAGCAGGTAGCGAGCCATGTCCAGCGTGGCAATTGGGGAAGGCCGGCGCAGCGGGAGCGAAGCGGCGAAGCTGGCCAGCAGTGAGCAGCAATCGTCGTTGGCCTCCCATACCGGCAGCATCATCGGCTCGAAGCGATTTTCCAACTGGTCATCGGAGCGGATGGCTAGGTAGGCGTCGCGCGTGCCTACCCCAACCAACGGGATGCGCAGTTCGTTGCCGAGGAAGCGCAGCAGGTTGAGGAATTCCCGGCGGTTGACGCTGTTGCCGGCCAGCACGTTGTGCAGCTCGTCGATCACCAGCATGCGCACGCCGACCTTGCGCAGCAGTGCCAGAGCCAGTTGCTCCATTTCCGGCAACCGTGGGCGTGGGCGCAGCGGCGCGCCCATCGCGGCGAGCAGCGCGACGTAGAAGCGGATCACGGACGGCTCGGACGGCATCTGCACGACCAACACCGGGATGTGCTCCTGGTCGGCGTCGGAGCTGGCCGGGTGGGTGCGGCGGAACTTCTCGACGATCATCGACTTGCCATTGTTGGTCGGGCCAACCAGCAGCAGGTTGGGCATGCGTTGCTTGTTTGGCCACGCATAAAGGGCTTCCAGCCGGTTCAGCGCCTCGACTGCGCGCGGATAGCCGATCCAGCGGTCGGCGCGAAGGCGCTGGATGCGCTCGTCCGCCGGAAGACGGGCCAAGCCCTGGGCCGCCGGCAGCAGGTGGGACAGGTCGATGATGGGATATTCGTCCACGGCTACCACTCCTCAATCTGGTCGAACGGTTTGGCGGGTGGCAAGTTGTCTGCCTGCGGGTCGGCAATATCCGTATCCGGCGGAACGGGCTTGTCCGGCCGAGCTGATGTCTTGAGGTGCTGGCGGCGATCCGCGTCACGCCGCGCCTTGCGTGTGGCCTTCTGCGCGCTGGTCACAATCTCACGCATCTGGCCGATCATGCGGAACAGCGCCGACTCATCCACCTGTTCGCGCCCTTGCTGCCGCAGTTTCGCCAGCGCCTGCCGTTGTTCCCAGAGGGTGACAGCCGGATGCGACAAGGTACGGTAGGGAATTTCCAGGTAATGCTGTCCCTCCGGTTCCAGGACCCAGATACGGCTGATGTCGCGCGGATCGCGCCGGATCAGAAAGGACGGCCAGCGTTCACGCCGCGCAATCCACGGCTTGAGCGCATCGGCGTAGTAGTGGATGTGGTCGATGACAAAGCCGGTGCGGGTCAGCGTGCGCCGGAGGATCGGCAGAAAATCGACCAGGAACGAAGTAGCGCGTGTGACGACGGCCGGTACGCCGACACGCGCCACGGCCTCGGCCCAGCGCGCGGCCGGCGGTTGGAGCAGGCCGTTGTGCACCGAACCGTGGTAGGTGCCGACCGCCAATGTGAGCCAGCGCTCTAGCTCGCGCAGCGTCAGGGCGGCCTTGTTTTCGGAATCGTAGTCGCCGCGCTGGTCAGGGTTGGAGAAGGTCGTTCCCGGCAGTTCGTCGTGAATCATCTGCATCGCCGTGCCGATGATCCGTTCCACGATGCCGCCATAGTGCGGCTGTCCCAGCGGGCGATAGTCCAGCCGGATGCCATGCTGCTCGCAACCCCGGCGCAGGGCCTCGCTCTTGAACTCGGCCGCGTTGTCTAGGTAGAGCAGCAAGGGCTTGCCGCTCATCTGCCAATCCATTTCCACGTTCAGTCCTTCCAGCCAAGGGCGCTTGTCGCAGGCGACATGCACGAGGCACAGGCCAACCGAAACGGCAGACGGCGCTTCCAGCGTGACGACCATGCCGAGCACGCAGCGGGTGAACACGTCGATGGCGAGGGTCAGGTACGGGCGGCCAATAGGTTGCCGGTCGCGGTCATCGACCACGATCAGGTCGATGACCGTATGGTCTATCTGCACCTGCTCCAGCGGCGCGGTCACGGCAGGAGGCTCGCCGCCCACACCTTGTAGGTCACGAGCGGCATCCTGGCCTTCCCGCCGGCGGATGACCTTGCGCGGGTCAAGGCTAGCGATCCGTAAGGCCACGGTATTGCGCGCCGGCACTCGCAGTTTTTGAGCCTTGCACACCTGAGTGACTTCGCGGTGAAAGGCCGCTAGGCTGCGCTTCTGCTTGGTCAGGAACCGCTTTTGCAGTAGCTCGTGGATGACGCGCTCGACCGGTTCCGGCAAGCGCCCCTTACCTTTACCTCCACCGGACTGGCCGGGCACCAGATCCGTCACGAGGCCGCTGCCTTGCCGGGCACGCCGGATCAGAACGTATACCTGGCGCCGAGACAAGCCCAGCGCCTGAGCCGCCATATCGGCCGCTTCGTGCCCGACCGTCTCCGACTGCGCCAACGGACTGATGATCTCCGCACGACGGCGCGCACGCTCCCAAGCCTCATCAGGCAGAGTGGCCACGCCTTGTTCTGGAATCCGTGGGGTGTCCGTCGCCATGCTCACCTCGCTTTGGTGCACACGAGTATTGAGCATAGTCGAGATTGGTGCAGATCACTTCTGATATTGAACTGTCAGGAGCTGGCTGCACAACAGCCATTACGCCCAATCAACTGGTGCAGTCGTCTTCTGAAAATGACAATTTGGCCATGCGCCAAAAGACCACCCATCTGGGCCGGCGTTGTGGATTTTCTGACGCTAGGGGATGATTAGATCAGACTGCAGCTCCAAGAAGGGTCAGCGCTGCCCTACAGGCACGGCCAACGACAGATTCGGCAGCAGAAGGTAGATTCTTCAGGATAAGTCACAAAGCCCCCTATTTGCGAGTTGGACTTCGTCGGTTGCGATCTTCCCGTGCGCCGGAAGCCGTAACGAGTTTTCTAAATGTGCGCTGGCCAAAGCCTTCGCAAAGGGGAGCTGCCGGCAGGTCACACGCCTCTATCGCTACCAGATGATTCCCGAAGCGGATCGGGATGGTGCCTCGCGTCAGCTAACCTGGACGCGGCGCGCCTGGCCGCACTAATAATTCTAGTAAAATTGCCGGGTAAGATGCTCGTGCGGAACCGCTATTTGCGAAAACGCGCATCTGTTATTCGCGCTCACGCACAAACCCGCTGACTTCCCAAAGAATCCACTTGGCGATCTGATGAGTTCTTCCTACAACTAGGAATATGGATGGGGGGCGCAATCTGCTAGATGCTGTCGGACCGGCGCTTTACGGCGCGCGGTGGCAGAGCCCGCTTGCGCGCGATCTTGGCGTCACAGACCGGACTATGCGGAACTGGGTCGCGCAAAAGCACGAGGTTCCGGACCACGTTCCCCGTCAGCTTCATCGTCTGCTGCTCGAGCGCGGCAGCGCAGTACAATCCACGATTGCGCTCGTCGAGCGCCACCTCCACAGGGCCGAATGATGCTTCAGACGATAGTAGACGCATGCGAGTTCAAGCAGGACGCGCTGGAATACGCTCTATCCAAGCAGGTTGAGGATCTCGGCGACCTCGCCGAACACAGTGAGGCCGACGCTCGCAACTTTTTTGAGAGAACCTACGTTACCGACGGCATGGCGCAATTGCTCAGGCATGGTCTGCGGCGCCTGTCTGGAGGCAATGACCAAGCCACCTTCGAGCTGCGCCAGGCGATGGGTGGCGGTAAGACGCACTCCATGCTGGCGCTGGGCTACCTTGCGGCGCACCCGAGCGTTGCCGGCGCAGTCAGCGCACGCATCACGGAAGGCTTCACGCCGCGACCGGCCAAGGTCGTCGTGATAAGCGGCCGCAATATTGACCACGATAAATTCCTGTGGGGGTCTATTGCCGAACAGCTAGCCAAGGGCGATGAGTTCGCACGCTTTTGGAGCAACGGGGCTCGTGCGCCCAACGAAGGCGATTGGATCAACCTGATCGGCGACGCGCCCGTCCTGATCTTGATCGACGAACTCCCTCCTTATCTTGATAAGGCGGTCACCATCACAGTCGGGTCCGGCACGCTTGGGGACGTCACGTCGGCGGCGATCTCCAACCTCTTGTCAGCAGCAATAAAGCTTCCCCGCGTCTGCATTGTGCTGTCGACGCTCGTCGGCCAGTACAAGTCAAGCGCCGAGCTTTCGCGCATTATGTCCCAGATTACCAACGAGGCGCGCCGGCAGGCGAAGCCGATCACCCCCGTCGAGCTTGGCTCCGACGAAATCTATCATATTCTTCGCAAGCGCCTTTTGGCGCGCGAGCCCGCGCCCGCCGTCATAGAGAGTGTCGCCGACGCCTACGGGCGTGTGCTCGCGGATGCGGTGCGATCAAAAACGCTGGAGCGCGCGGCGGAGAAGATCGCGGACGAGGTCGCAGCCACCTATCCCTTCCATCCGAGCCTCAAAACCGTGGTCGCGACCTTTAAGGACAACGAGGGCTTCCGGCAGACGCGCGGCCTCATGACGATCGCTGCGCTCATGATCCGCTCTGTCCAGAAGCGGAAGACAAACGACGTGTATCTGATCGGTCCGCAGCACCTAGACCTTGCCGACCGTGGCATCCGGGACATGGTAAACAATATCTACGACCTGGACGCGGCTATTACCGTTGATGTGGTAGATACCGGGTCGAGTGACGCACACGCCGAGCTGATCGACGCTGATGCTGGGAATGATGCCGCCAGCCAAGCCGCCCGGTTGAT
The DNA here is from genome assembly GCF_026521175.1 of Aminobacter sp. MET-1. Lineage (NCBI taxonomy): Bacteria > Pseudomonadati > Pseudomonadota > Alphaproteobacteria > Hyphomicrobiales > Phyllobacteriaceae > Aminobacter > Aminobacter sp. MET-1. Next base: position 6,831 of record NZ_JAMSHL010000190.1, read on the forward strand.
CCTGATGGCATCGCTCGCCGAGTCCTCGGACGCGGTAAAGGGACTTCAGCCCGCGGACATACTCTCTTTTTTGGTAGCTCCGCTGCGCGAAGAGAACGACTTCGTCGCCGCACTCGAGAATCTAACCTCCAAGTGTTGGTATCTGCATAAGCGAGACAATGGTTCATGGTACTTTTCGAAGAACGAAAACCTAACCAAGAAGATCGAGAACATGGCGCGCAACGCGCCGCCTCACAAAATCGAGCAAGACCTCGCCCGCCGGCTTGAGGAGATATTCACCGCCCGCCGTCGGACTGCCTACACACGTGTGCTCGCCATGCCAAAAATGGACGAGATTAATACCCGCGGCGACCGCGCTCTGATCGTCCTCTCGCCTGACGCGAAGGTGCCGCCGGATAAGGCGCGCAAACTCTTCGAGCTCACCAAGGACAGGAACAATTTTGGCATCGTCAGCGGTGAGGGGTTGGACCTCGCCTCCGTTGAGGAGAAGCTCAGGATCGCCTATGCAATTGCTCGCGTCCTTGACCAGGAAGGCCCCGGAAGTCCGAATAGGCCTGACCTCGAGAATCGTGCATCGGATGCCGAGCTTGACGTCTATCAGACCATCGCTTCTACACTGAACAAGATCTGGTATCCAGGACGCGACTCCAGCGGCGAATGCCTGCTCGGCGCCACCTTGAAGCTAGACAATTTCCGCCTCAATGGAGCCGCCGGCTACGATGGCGAGACCGCGGTAGAAAATGCCCTTACTGCCACTGGCAGTAAGAAGCTCGTGACCGACATCGAAATGAATTACGAGATGCTCGTCGAGCGTGCCGAAGATATACTTTGGCCGCCGCACACCCGCACGACGCTTTGGGGCGACATTCAAGACAGGGCGATGAGTAACGTCCGGTGGCTCTGGTTGCCCCGAACTGGCCTCGAGGAGCTACGCCGCCTCGCTATCTCGCGGCAGCGCTGGCGGGGCACCGACACCGGCAGCATCGAGAAAGGGCCGTTTCCCAAGGAGAAGACCAGCGTCGGCGTCATTGAGGCGGCCTACGACGAGCAGACCGGAATCGCCACGATCAACGTGCTGGCGAAGAATGCTGGGCGACGCGGTCGCATCTACTGGTCGACCTCTCCAGACGTCTCCACGTCCTCGCAACGTCTGGATGAGCCGAGGTTTGAGACCGCAGAGATGCGCATCTACTTCCTGGCAGTGGACCCCGAGGGCGATCACGAGACCGGCGGAGCCTTCGCCTGGACGAACAAGCTTAATCTCACCCATAATCCCAAGCCGGCGGGTACGGGCTACGAGGTGACGCTATCGGTCGTCCCATCCGGAGAGATCCGATGGAACACGGACGCCACCGTCGCGAGAGAGGGCAAACTCTATGGTGGGCCGATACGTCTTGATGGGGAAAAGGACGTTGTCATCTACGCCTATGCGGAGGCCGCCGGTGTCAGCACGACGAAGGAGTTCAAGATCCCGCGTCGCGAGGGCGATGGGGCGAAGATCGACCGCGAACGACCGGCGCGAGCCAAAAAAGCAGTGCAAGTCACGACAACGGACAAGGTTTTCGCTGTCATAACCAAGGGCAAGGAGGCCCGCGTCCGCTTCCGCAACGTGCTGGTCACGGTCGGCTCTGGAAGCAGGAATGTCAGCACGCACTTTGGCTCTGAGGTTGACGTCACCGCCGAGGCAATTGAGCGCATCACCAAATACGCGCGGACAGAACTCGGAGATGACAACGCGGACGTGACAATCAGTTGGAAGAGTGCCGACGTCGACCGTGCGGCCGACCTCGACGATCTCATGGCAGCGATCAGTGAAACGCTCACCATAGGCGAAATCGAACAGAGCTGAGAGAATCCGGACAGGATGGCCCGCACAAGGAATAGAGATGTCAAGCAGACCCACTGCCGGATTCGGCGTGCCGGAGAATGAAATCGATCCGCAACACTTCATCGTGCGGATCAGCCCATCTGGGCGCGAGCTGGTTACCGTCATTGAAGACTACGGCATCTCCGGCCCCAAGTTTGACTCCGAGGAGAACGGCCCAGTCGACCAAGTACTACGCTGCCGGGTGGACCCGCGACGTTGGAGGATGGTCGCTACACCGCTCAGAAACGCATTCAACGAACGTCTGAAGAGCCGAAAATTGCGGTCGGGTCGGTGGGAGGCCGGCGATAACCGGGTTCACCGCTTGCTCGGACGCGAGATGTGCGTGCTGCTTTGGGCGATCGATGAGTGTGACGAGAGCTTGGTTCCGGCGGCGGTGAATGCCTGGACAGGTCTGCGTCCAGAGGAACGCTGGTGGCTCTATGCGATGGCTGCCCACAATTCGGGCAAGGCCGACGAATATAACCGGGGTTGGCGCAAGGCGATCCGCTACGGACTTACAGAAGGTGCGGCGCTGCCGGACGCGTACCGGCCGACGCTGCTGGAAGGGCTCTGATGACAGTGACGACACTCGATAGGCGCGAGATCAAGGTGCGCACGCTGGCCGATGCCCCGGCTTTGATCGAACGGCTTTGGCCGGCTCAGAAGCTCTCCGCCGAAGCGAAAAAGGAACGCAAAGCAGGATCAGGTCAGACCCTTACGGCGCTGGGCTCGTACTGGAAGGGTCGCAAGCCGCTTGTGCTTGTCCGCGCCTGCATTTTGGGTAGCCTGCTTCCTGCTACAGACAATCCGGAAGCAGACCTCAGGATTTTCGAGCGTCTCATGGCGATGGATGACCTCGCGTTCGGAATTCGCGACAACCGCACGAGCGTCCCGCAACTTGCGACGCTCGCTTTGAAGCAAGGTGTTCTTAAGGATCAGTTTGTCTGCAAAGACGGCTCGGCGATTCTCGCTGAACAGTCGGCTGCGGCATCGGAATTGTTACAGGATCACCAGTTCAGCGAACGGCTCCGGACAGCGATATGGAACCCCAAGATCACTGCAAAAGAGCGGATCCATATCAAGGCGATGCTGCTTTCCGCGGTGCCATACGAGGAGCGAGTGTCGCGATCGCTTCGACCCGAGGAGCTCGGCAGAGAGGACTACGCCGATATCTGGCGAGAAGTAAACGAGCATCTTGGCACTAGCGCCAATAGCCATGCCGAGCTCGTTGAGCAGCTTGGCATCATGCGCTTTGGACGGAAGCCGAAGATTGCCGACACTTTCTCGGGTGGTGGTTCAATCCCGTTCGAGGCCGCAAGGATGGGTTGCGATGTACATGCCTCAGACCTTAACCCTATCGCTTGCATGCTGACTTGGGGAGCGCTCAACATCATCGGCGCTTCCGCGGCCGGTCATGCCGAGATGAAGGCGACGCAAGCCGCGCTATCATCGCGTGTCGATCGCGAGATCACGATGCTCGCTATCGAGCACGACGAAGTCGGCAATCGCGCTAAGGCCTTTCTGTATTGTCTGGAGACGCGGTGCCCTTCATCCGGCTGGATGGTACCACTACTGCCGTCCCGGATCATCAGCAAGACGAGGAGCGTTGTAGTTCAACTTGTCCCCGATCGCGAGAACCGTCGCTACGAGATTGAAGTCGTGGACGGTGTAAGCACTGCTCAGCTGAAGGCAGCGGAAACAGGCACGCTCGTGGATGGATATCTGGTCCATAGCGTAGATGGGGAACTGCATCGCACATCCATTAAATCGATTCGAGGTGACCATCGGGCACCTGATGGATCCAGCAAGAACCAGCTACGCCAGTGGGAAAAGGCCGACTTCATTCCTCGCGGCGACGATATTTTCCAAGAACGTCTCTACTGCATCCAGTGGATTATCGCCAAGACGGTCGGAAAACAGCGCTATGAGACCTTCTTTTCCTCAGTCAATGACTCCGATCTACGTCGCGAGAAGAAGGTGCAGTCGATCGTCCGCGAGAACCTGGCGAAATGGCAAGAGGCAGGATGGGCTCCCGATATGCCGATCCTCGACGGCCGCGAGACTGAAGGTCCGATCAGGACCATGGGCTGGACCTACTGGCATCACTTTTTCAATCCACGACAGCTTCACATGCTGTCCTGCTTTCGACGTTTTGCGGATCCCGATGCACCGCACGAGGCCCTGCTGCTAGCCAAGCTCGCTGACCGCATGGCGCGTAACACACGTTGGGACGCTTCCGGCGAGAAGAGCCAAACTGTTTTCGATACGCAGGGCCTCAAGACGTTCTTTAACTACTCTTGCCGTGCCTTTCCCTATCTTCGGGACTTGGCCGAAGACCTCCCAAATCGTCATGCCCTTACCGGCCACGCCACGATTGAAACGCACCCGGCCGACGATGTTAGGGAGGTCGCGGATATCTTTATCACTGACCCGCCCTACGCGGATGCGGTGCACTACCACGAGATCACAGAGTTCTTCATCTCTTGGCTTAGGCGCAATCCGCCATCGCCATTCGACCAGTGGACGTGGGACTCCAGACGTCCACTCGCGATTAAGGGCGAAGGAGAAGATTTCCGCCGGGAGATGGTGGCCGCCTACGGGGCCATGGCAAATCACATGCCGGACAATGGCCTTCAGGTCGTTATGTTCACTCATCAGTCGGGTTCAGTCTGGGCAGATCTCGCACAGATATTCTGGGGGGCGGGGCTGCAAGTCCAGGCTGCGTGGTACATCGCCACTGAAACGACAAGCGAGCTCAGGAAAGGCGGCTACGTCCAGGGGACGGTGATTTTGGTACTGCGCAAGCGGCGTGGGTCAGTTTCCGGATACGAGGACGAAATTGTCCAAGACGTCCGAGCCGAGGTTGCACACCAGATAGACACACTCGTTGGCCTCAACCAGTCGCTAAAGGGCAACGGGCGCGTGGAGAACCTGTTCGAGGATGCCGACCTTCAGATGGCGGGCTATGCGGCCGCGCTACGTGTCCTAACCGGCTATACCAAGATCGACGGCCGCGACATGACGGTCGAGGCGGTGCGCCAGCGGCGAAAGGGCGAGGTAGGTGTCGTCGATCGGATGATCGAATACGCCGTCAGCGTCGCAAATGAGCATATGGTTCCCGATGGGATCAGTGCGCGCTTGTGGCAGCAGCTCAAAGGCCCTGAGCGCTTCTATCTCAAGATGGTGGGACTCGAAGCCGGAGGACACTCGAAGTTGGATAACTATCAGAATTTCCAACGCGCCTTCCGTGTGTCCGACTACAATCCCTTCATGGGCAATGTAAGACCAAATTCGGCTCGCCTAAAGCGTGCCACCGAGTTCGGGCCCCGCGCGGGTTTTGACATTCCCGACTTTGGTGACGGCGCGATTAGGGCCGTGCTGTTCGGTGTAGACGCGTTGGTTAGGGAGGTGGAACCGGAGATTGTTCTTGCACAGCTTCAGGACATCATGCCCGACTACTTTAGGCGTCGACAGGACATGATCGAGGTCGCCGAGTATTTTGTCACGAAGCGAGGACGGGACGACGATGAGGGGCGTCATGCAGGTGTTCTTGCTAACCTCCTCAGGAATGAGCGGCTCTGACACCCATGGAGGAAAACCCTTTCCGTTCCAGCTGCACCCAGTTTGCTGATGGCGGCGGTCTATCGCGCTTCTCTTCTCGGCACGGCCGCCTTTCTCGCACGTACCTCGCCGACCGGCTTAGAGGTGCGCGGACATACGACCGCATCGCGGGTTATTTCCGGTCATCTATCTTCGAGATAGTTGGCGAGGAAATTGAGGCTATCGAAAAGGTTCGTATTGTCGCAAATGCGGATCTCGATGCCGAGGATGTTGAGGCGGCTCAGAAGGTTCGCGACGCCAAACTGTTCCAACGCTTCACCGACGACGACATCGTCGTGGATGCGACAGTGCATCGCGGGCGCTATGCCAAGCTATACGAACTTCTGAGCGCCGGCAAAGTTGAGATACGAGTTGTGCCCAGGACGGTCGCCCCTTTCCTCCATGGCAAGGCTGGCGTCGTCAGAGGTGATAGCGGGGCCGTCGCTTTCATAGGATCAATCAATGAGACGCGGGCCGCGTGGGAACACAATTACGAGCTCGTTTGGGAAGACTCCTCGCCGGAAGGCGTCGAATGGGTGCAGGCCGAGTTCGATGAGTTGTGGGCGCAGGGAAAGCCGTTGCCCGAGGCGATCATTCGTGAGGTTGGCCGACTTGCGGAACGACGCGAGGTCGAAATCGTAGAATTTGCCACGAACCCAGCATTAGTGGCGCCCGCAGCTCTGGTCGAATCCCCGATCTATCGCGACGGCGAATCCCTTCAGCCTTGGCAACGCGCTTTCGTCTCTCAGTTCCTCGCGCATAGAGACACATATGAAAAGGTGCGGGCGCTGTTGGCCGACGAGGTCGGTGTGGGAAAAACGTTGTCGCTCGCGGTTTCCGCCCTGATCTCGGTGCTGCTTGGCGACGGTCCTGTCTTGATCCTTGTTCCTTCCACGCTCACGGAGCAGTGGCAAATCGAGCTGCTCGATCGCCTCGGAATGCCGGTCGCCCGATGGCACAGCACCAAAAAGTGTTGGATCGACCCAGCCGGCCGTACGATCAAGGGCGCAGGAGCGTCGGATGTAGCCCGCTGCCCGTATGCCATTGGGATTGTCTCAACAGGCCTCATCGTCCACGGGATGGACCGCCATGGCAGCCCGAAAGCAGGATCGGAGGCGGAGCACCTCCTTCGGCGGAAGTTCGGCATGGTCATTCTGGATGAGGCCCACAAGGCACGTGGGTCCGAGCCCATTGGATCTACCGCTAGGACGCCGAATAATCTGCTAACGTTCATTGAGCGCATAGCGACGCGGACACGGCATTTATTGCTCTCTACTGCCACACCGATCCAGACGAGCGAGAAGGATCTTTGGGACCTGCTCGAAGCACTTAACCAAGGCGCGGAGTTCGTTCTAGGGACATCGTTCTCCCATTGGCGGCGTCCCGACGTGGTTCTTCCCTACCTCAAAGGCGACAGGCAGGTCGCCGACCTTCGAGAGGGATGGCAGCTCCTCACAAATCCGATGCCGCCGATTGCGGATGATGATCTCATCGCGGACATCCGCGATGCGCTCGAAATGAAGCCGGGTGAGTGGGCGACAACGAAATTCGCGTCCGACATCTCCAATCCCGTGGTCACAGCGAAGGCAGACATGGAACTCACGGGGTTGCGGGAGGGTCTCGGTTATTTCCAGCGCGATAATCCGCTTCTGCGACATGTTGTTCTCCGGAAGCGGCGCGACCTTGAAAAGTTGGGGCTGTTGCCAAGCCTTCCCGTCGAAATTCACCCAAACCGGGACGTCCCGCCGCCAGGCCATCTGTTCAGGGAACTCAGCCTATTCACGTCCGATGCGTTTGACACTGCGTACCAGGCCGTGAACGCTTTCACAAAGGCCTATGCGAAGCGCGACAAGCCGGCTGGCTTCATGAAGACTCTACTATTGCAACGTCTCTGTTCGAGCCAAGCCGCGGGAATCGCGACGGCCCTTGCCCTGATGGGCGAGGGCGAACTTGATGACGATGTTCAGGAGGAAATGGAGGGTGAAGCGTTTGACGCATTAGCGGATGAGCGGCGACACCTGCGCACGATGATTGAGGCGCTCCAAGGCAGCGACGACCCCAAGCTGCGAGCTGTTCAATATTTCCTAGACGAGTACCGATCAGCCTCCCGTTCATGGCGCGAGATGGGATCGATTATTTTCAGCCAATACTACGATACATCGGCGTGGATCGCGGAATCGCTGAGCAGGGCTTATCCTGAGCAGGTCATTGCCCTCTATGCAGGTTCGGGAAAGTCCCGCCTTTTAGTCGACGGCAATGCGACTTCGATCGGCCGCGCGCAAATCAAGAAGCTTGTCGCGAACCGAGATATCAAACTCGTCGTCGCAACAGACGCTGCGAGCGAGGGACTGAATCTCCAGACATTGGGCACGCTCATAAACGTCGACTTGCCGTGGAATCCATCCCGCCTCGAGCAGCGTATTGGACGCATCAAGCGCTTTGGTCAGACACGTACACGGGTCGACATGGCGAACCTAAGTTACGCGGGAACCATCGACGAGAAGGTGTACCGCGTGCTTTCGGAGCGAATGAAGGTATCCAGCGACATTCTAGGTACTCTGCCGGAGACGATCGACGCCGATTGGATCGAGGACATCGAGACGCTGGAAAAACGACTTCGCGACTACACCGTGCCGCGCAAGCGCTTCGACCCGTTCGAATCCAAGTATGCGGCTGGTCTCAGCAAGGACGATCAGCGCTGGGATGAAGCGAGCGCGGTGTTTGCGCGCAGCGACATCGAACGGATCCTCTCGACCGGCTGGCCCACCAAACGTGGATAGTCGTGAGATGATCGGTTAGTCGAGGCGCCGAAGACGTCTTGTTGCCGAGCCTCGCGCGCCTGAGACGGCTGCTTGACCGGCTTGCTCGAGAATGCCGTCTTGGAGGCAATCAAAACTGAGCGTATGTCAGACGATGCGTTCGCCAATCCTCTAGTCGACCGCAAGCCGGCGGACTCTACGAACATTTTGTAAAACGGCGGGCTGCACGAAGTTGGGCAGGCAGGGGGCGTTTTGCGCTCGGCAAAGAGACGGTCTGGTATCACTCACAAAAGTCCGCAATGGGGTCGAAACTTGCCTATCGAGCAGAGGCAGCAACTACCGTGAATCGGTGTCCGAATAATGCACAGGGGCCGCAGCGACGCGCCAATCACTTTTCTTCGCTGAGAATCTTTTCCTCTTGACGACGTAGTCTGATAGGGTGTTCTCCTTTCGTTCTTTTCAGGTGCCATATGCGCAAGCCCGAGACGATCGAACGCCTCTACCTCGACTTTGATGGATTCTTCGCCAGCGTCGAGCAGCAATGCGACCGCCGCTTGCGCGGCCGGCCGATCGGCGTCGTGCCATTCGCCGGCACCGATCGAACCAGCATCATAGCGTGCAGCCGCGAAGCCAAGCTGCAGGGCGTCAAGAACGTCATGGGCGTGAAGGAGGCGAGGGCGCTTTGCCCTGACATCATCCTGGTTCCACAGAAGCCAGACCTCTATCGCCGCGCCCATAACGCTTTGCTGTCCGAGATCGAGACGGTCATCCCGATCGACACTGCCAAAAGCATCGACGAGCTTACCTGTCGCCTGGATGACGCGGGCCGCGCGTATCCAGAAGCACTCACCGCTCGTATCAAACAGGCATTGACCGAAAATATCGGACCATGGATCACATGCTCGATCGGCTATGCCGCCAATCGCCAGCTCGCCAAAATGGCCTGCAAGGCAGGCAAACGCAGCGATAGCCGCTATGGTGACGGCTTGGCCATATGGCGGCCGCAGGATCTTCCAGCGCCTCTGTTCGCCGTTCCCCTGGCCGATATTCCCGGCGTCGGCGACAAGATGGCAAAACGCCTTCATCGCGCCGGCATTTTCACGACGCAAGAGCTCTATGCTGTCCAACCCAAGCACATGCGCCAGCTCTGGCACAACGTCACCGGCGAACGCATGTGGTACGCCCTGCACGGCTACGACATCCAGGCGCCGATCTCCTCCCGCGGCATGTTCGGCCATGGACGCGTCCTGCCCCCCGAAGCGCGCACGATCGACGGCGCCCGCGCGATTTCGCGTCTGCTCCTGGTCAAGGCCGCCCGTCGCCTACGCCGCGAAAACTTCTACGCCGGCGGCCTTTGGCTCTGGCTCTCGCTTCGCGACGATTCATGGATGGGCAAGCGCAGGATACCTGTCGTCAACGACGACCAGGCCATCCTTTCCGCATTAACCGATCTATGGCGCGACGTTCAGACCGCGTATCCGCGCGGCCTCACAATCTTTCGAATCGGCGTCACACTCTATGACCTGTCGCCGGCGGCCGAGCGACAACTCGATCTGCTCCTGAATGACGATCGGCAACGCCGGCGCTGGGAATCGGCTTCCAACGCGATCGACGGTCTCAATTCCAGATATGCCGCCACCGTTGTCAGCGTCGGCCAGTGGCAACCGCCAGCGGGTGGAAACGCCGGCGGCAAGATCTCCTACACACGCATTCCCTCGGCCGAAGACTTTTGGTGACGACATGGGCTGGAAACAGGATCTCCGCGTCGGCGATCTCGCCGAAACACAGAAGCTCGAGGCGCGCTGCCTCAAATGCGGTCACACTCGCTATTTCACCCGGGCAACCATGTGCACATCTCCGGAACGCCAGTTCATGCGCATCGAGGAGGTCGAAGAAGAGGCCACCTGCAGAACCCGCGGCTGTAACGGCCGCATCCGGCTTTCCATGGTGCGCCTCGACGAGCTAACAGGATTTGTTGGAGGCCTTGCCTAAACACGACGATGCGGCGAGGGTTGCGGCAGCAGTCCGAGAAGAGGCACCGACTATGAAGAAGAGGGGAGGCGACGCCGGCGTACTGTCGATACCCCCTCCTGGTTTCATTAAGCCATGTCTTCCAAAACTCGTTGATCGCACGCCCAACGGCGAAAGCTGGGTCCATGAAATCAAACATGACGGCTACCGCCTGGCCGTCCGTGTCGCCGACGGGAACGTTCAGCTCCTTACGCGTCGCGGCCTGGATTGGACATCCCGCTTCCCTTTGGTCCATCAGGCCGCCCAGCTGCTTGCCGCTTCTTCTGCCTATATCGATGGCGAGGTTGTTATCGAGGGCGACAATGGCGTTTCCGATTGGGTTACGCTTCACGCATGCGCCAGCGCCGGCCGATGCCCGCACGCAACCCTATGGGCCTTCGATCTGCTCTTTCTTAACGGCCGGGATCTGAGACGGATTCCGCTAATCGAGCGAAAACAAATGCTCGCCGATCTCATTGGGCCACAGCCCGCCGGGATCCACTACGTCGAATACCTTCAAGGCAACGGCCCCACGATATTCACACATGCCTGCGCCCTTGGCCTTGAAGGCGTCGTCTCCAAATGCCTCGACAGCCAGTATCGATCAGGCAACACCGTTACATGGGTGAAAAGCAAATGCGAGCAACGTGGCCAATTCATCATCGCCGGTTTCATCCCGAACAGCGCTAATGGGCGAGCGGTTGGCGCTCTCGTTCTCGCCGAAAAGGCCGGCGATGATGACCTGAAGCTGGCCGGCCGCGTTGGGACCGGATGGACTACAAAGACAGCCGTCGAGCTTGTCGACGCTTTGCAGATGATCGAACAGTCGGCGCCGCCCTTGACGCTGCCTAAACAAAGCTATCGCAATGTTCGCTGGGTCCAGCCACTCGTTAGCGTCGACGTCGCATTTCGCGGGCGGACAGGAGAGGGGCTCTTACGCCACCCATCCTACAAGAAAATCGTTCACGTTGACCGAGCCAGGCGACGACCTCGCCCATAGGGTCGAACGGGTCTTTAGATCGGGTGGTGGGCACCCGAACTAGCTAGCAGATGCCGAGACTAGGTGCCGGCCACGCCCTCAAGTCTCACCCCAACATACTCCACATCCTCAAAAACATCCGGCTTGCGTGTCTCGACAACGGCACGGATGACACCCTCGCAGGACAGCACAAGGCTCAAAACGCGTCGCGCCACGGTCTCCTGCAACTCGATTTGAGCGGCGCTCTCCAGGGACTTTATGAAGCCGTAGATCTTGTCGTAATCGAACGTTCGATCGATCTTGTCGTTCTCTTCAGCCAGGTCCGCGACATCGACTTCAACGCTCACTATAAGCCGTTGGCTAGCTGTTTTCTCGTGATCGTGAACACCGATCCTCACCATCAGCTCTTGTTTGCGCAGGACGATCGTTTTCCGGACCACGTTCATCGTCATCGGCTCCATTGCCATTCAAAGCGCTGTTGTCCACAAAGACGAGAGATCGAATCAAGGATTCGAGGCGAAAGCAGCAGCGTCGGGCCAGCGGCGCACTCGGAGAGGATGGGCCACTCCGACCGAGGCGACGGCCTCGCTCTCGAACAGGAGGTGCATGCAATGTGGTTTCTACCACTTAGCATCACCCTCCAGATGAAAAGAACCCGGATCAGCTGGTCACTGACACTCCGGGTTCAATTCATGCTGTGAGGAAAGGGGCCGGCCGAAAGGTCGGTCCCACTCCTGCAGGTAATATATAGCCTAACAGCGTCCCTCATTCAATCTGCAACCCACTCCAACGGCCATTCGTCATAGCTTTGGAAGAGCGCTCGGGCATTCTTACTAATCTCCCGCCCTCTCCTCGGCGATCGGCTCTCTCGCCACCGCCCCATACGCCCGCATCTTTTCCTTGGCGTCTTCGTCTTCCAGACGCTCGATCGCCATCGAAACCATCGATTCGATCCCCTCGTTCATGGCCAATGGTTCCACATCCTCATCGGCCTTGCCGAACTCCGCGAACATCGCGTTCAACTCCGAATTCATCCGACCAAAAGTCGAACTGACTTCCTGGCGCTGCAAGATCGGCGAGCGCACCACGTTTAGATCGTCGCGCTCCGCATCTTTGCGCGACAATGACGGCGACCGATCATAGTGTGTCGGCGGAATGAAAGCAGTGTTGCTCAGCTTCTCGACATTTACCTCCAGGTCATCATTATCATCGCCGCGGCCATACATCGCGTTTACGTCGACGTCAGGAAGATCTGGTTCAACGGCCGGCTTTGGCTTCCTTGCCTCACGGTCTCCGGCTCCCTTTGCAGCAGCCTCGCCACCAGGCCGCTCGTCATGCCGGCGGCCCTCGATCGACGATCGGCCGCCAGATGCCTCCTGGCGCTTCTGACTCGCTTCTTCAACCGTCAGGCCGGGCTTGCGGGTCGCATCAAGCCCCAACCGAACCGCCAGTTCGTCAAGCGACGAGAAGAACACATGACGCTCGCCTTTGATGTCCTGCCACAGGAAGTCCACCGGCCGGATGCTGGTTTTCTTAAGCGTTCTGTTCGTCACGCCGGCGCCCTTCAGGGCTGCAACCCGCCGATGAACCGCTTCCGGATCCGGATAGTACATCTGGCGCGTCATCACGCCCTGAAAGGCGTCTAGCCGCGTCATGTACGTCTCGTTGTCCTCGATCGTCCAGGCGCGCGGCTGTATGACCGGCTTGCCGATCGCGCTGTACTTGTCCATCGCACGAAACTGACGTTCACCGCCGGAATCGAGCTTCATGATCCGCATGATCGGCATGCCGGTAACCTGTAGGATCGCCTCTTCAGGCTTCATCTGCATCAGCACATGGACCGGCAGCAACTCCACCCGCACCGGCGCTGAAGACCCACTACGGTCACGCCGGCCGTGCCGATACGAATAGGCGGGCTGGGCGACAAATCCGGTCTTGAAACCCGCAATCTGCGTGACGGCTTGGGCGTCCTCGACGTTCTGAAAGTTCATATAGAGCTTGATAGTTGACGCTCCCATAAGAATCTTTTGACCCGGCCGCTGATACAGCCGCTCCAGCTGCGCGCCATCCTGCAGGATGAAGACGAAGCGCACACCGTTCTTTCGGATCAGCGGCGCCAACGTCAGCACCGTGTCGAGGCGGCCGCCATTGCCAAACTCATCCAGCATCATGAGCACTTCATGCTCGCCGCTGCGCAGCGGTCCCAGCTGCACCAGGTTGTCGGCCATTTGCTGCACAAAGATCGAAATCAGCCGCTCATACATCTGGATGATGTTCCAGTCGGCCTGCAGGTAGATGACCATCTTCTTCTTCCGGATCTCGGTGATCGGAATTGTGGTCACAGACGTCATCGCCTCAATGAGCTCGTTCTGCAGGAAGTTGAACTTCGCGCCAATCTCGGCCGCGATGCCCTCGCCCAGCTTTTCATGACGGCCGATGAACTTGGTCAACTGCATCCGCGTCTGGTCCGACAGATGATCGCCATAGCGCTCGAGCAGCTGCGCGATCGCCGTGCGTTCGTCCGACATCGAGTTGAGAATGCGATACAGCTCGCTTAGCGACTTGCGCGTGTCCGGACACTCGATCACAAAGCCCAGCATCGCCACCAGCAGGATCCTGGCACTCTCTTCCCAGAAATCGTTCGAATCCGACCGCAGCCGTTCCGGCATCAACATCTGCGCCAGCTTCTGCAGATCGGTAATGCGCTGATGCGGATTCTTGCTGATCACATCGAGCGGGTTGAAACAATGCGTGCCATGCTGGCCAGGCGCCATCAGATAGACTTCATAGCCCTTCTGTTTCATGTAGCCGGACGTCTTCTCGTAGAGCTCCCCGCTCATATCGAGAATGAACATCGACCCGGCAAAGTTCATCATCGACGGCATGACGAACGCGCGCGACTTGCCCTGCCCGGGGGAACCAACCACCATGACATGCTGATCGCTGTCAGAGCGCAAAAGCATGCCCTGCTTGTAACCAAGCACCACGCCGTGTTTCTCGCGCAACCGGAAATCATATGCATCCTGCAGCGTCGCCAACCGCGAATCGCCCATCAACTGGCCCTGTCGGCGCGTCACCTCTTTCGCGATCGGAAATCCAATCAGAAACCCTGCGGCCGCCAGCCCGGCGAGCGCCGCAAATACTGTCAACCTCGCCGGCTGCACATACTGGCCTGCGGCGTTTGTCGCTCCAAACGGAGCCTGGTACATCGCGGTCAACGCGTTGCCGTAATAGTTCGCCACAGGCTCAAGCGTCAGACCTTTGGTCGCCACAAGGTAAAAGACGATCCCGTAGGCGATCACGCCGGCCCAGCACGCGGCGAAAACAAGACCTGAAGTCGTTACCAGGCTGAAGGTCGATCGCACATGAAGCAGATAGAGAAACAGGCGTGACAGAGAGCGGCCGCCCTTCAGCATCCACCAGACCACCCAGACATAGATGAAGGGAAAGGCAACCACGAAAGCCAGCACGGACAGCCCGAACGTGTTGCGGGTGAAAACGACCGCCGCGACTTGCCTCAAGCCGTCGGCGTAAGGCGCTATGGTCAGGTAGTCGATAAAGGACGGCTGCCCGAACGACGTGGCGTACATGTCGTAGATCAGCAAGAATGTGCCGAGCCAAATCAGAGCCGCGATCGTCAGCACAAGCGGAAATGTCAGGAACGACAAGCGCTGCAACGGCGACCAGGACTGCGAACGCGGCGTCTCTTCGGCCGCCTGGCGCAAAACCGCCGGATCGATCTCGAATGGATCCTGCTTTAACCCGCTGTCGGCCGAGAATTCGACCGGCCGCCCATCACCCTTTTGCGGGATCTCGATACGCCTCTTATCGTTCTCCTGCGACGCACTCGCCGCCAAGCGATCGCCGTTAATCGCTGCCGTGGACCCTTTGGCCATTTTCGTCAACCTCGTCGCGGAAATAGATCTCGCTGACACCCCGGCTGACTTTCTCGTCGCCCTTGCGAAGCTGGACAACGATTGGGATGATCGAGCGGATGTATCTCAAAATATCGTCCCGATCCATGCGAACACCGGCATTCACGATCAACGTCGATAACCGATTGAACGCCTGCTGCGGTGAGTTCGCATGAATTGTCGTCATCGAGCCTGGATGCCCGGTATTGATCGCATTCAGGAAGTCGAACGCTTCGGCGCCGCGCAACTCGCCCATGAAAATCCGGTCAGGCCGCAAGCGCAGCGCCGTGGCGAGCAAATCTCCCATCGACACTTTCGCCTCACCCTGATCGCCTTTCGAGACAAGCAATGAGACGACGTTTTCCTGCCGAGGTTCCAATTCGCTCGTGTCTTCCATCGTCACGAACCGCTCATGCATCGGGATTGCGGTCAACATCGTATTCAAGAAGGTCGTCTTGCCTGACGACGTGCCGCCCGAAACCAGCATGCTGCGCCTCTCGACGGCCGCAAGCTCAAGAAATTTCCGGATTTCCTTCTTGCGCAGTAAGACTGACAGCTCCCGGTCGACATCATCGATATCACCCTCGCCCGTCACCTTAACGCGCTCGAACGCACCCCGTTTTTCATAATCGTCCAGCGACAGCCGGCGGATAAATTGCTTGCGGATCGAAAAAGCATGGCCAGTCGCTGACGTCGGGCGGTACACGAACTGGACACGCTCTCCCCCCGTCAGAACGGCCGACAGAAGCGGGTTCTCGCGATTGATCACCTGAGACGTCAATGCTGCCGATCGCGTCGCCATCGTCTCTACGGCATACTCGGTCAATCCGGGCTCTTCGATCTTCTGCATCACCAGGCTGCCAGCCTTTTCCAGCCAGAGCTCACCGGGTTTCTGGCAGGAAATTTCGATGACCTCCGGATCGTCCAGATATCGCCGGATCGGCGCAATAGCCTCGCCCAGCCAATGGAGCGCCGTCTCATGCTTGCTAGCGCGCGCGTTCACTTGAAGACCTGCCCTTCCGGCTGCGGGATCCCAGAACGCTGCTCGATCCGAGGACGTGGAGCTCGCTTCAATCTCTTTAGGCGCTCGAACTCGGCCTGCACCGGGTCCACATAAAGCTCCGAGAAATCGAGATCGCGGGTCACGAACACATTGATGTCCGAGCCCTGGTTGATGTGGATCGTCGGCCTGATGTTCTTCGAACTGCCGAATGCCTCGGCCGCCATCTGCTGGATACCGGCTGCGATCGTCTCGGCCGCGATGCCGCGCGCTTCCTCTTCCGGCGACTGATTGCCGGACTGCGGAATTGTCGTCACGCTGCCATCGGGATTTCTGATCGTGATATAATCATTGCGCGATGGATTGCCCAAGGTCGCAACATACTGTGCCGCACCGCCGATCATCGTCAACAGTGCCGGCGGGCCGAAGCGCTCCCAGTACTTCTTGTCGACCCTGCCGGTCATGCCGGAACGGCCGAGGCGATCGGTGCCGAACGAGCCGAGCTGGATTGAAACGCCATCGCCCCTGATCATCCGCGTCCAGACGATGAAAACACGCTCCTGGCCCTGCTCGATGTCCGCCTTATAGTCCCCGATAAGGCTCGATCCAGCCGGGATCAGAATGCGGCGGCCGTCGAACGAATACACATCGTCGCGCACGATCGCCTTCACCATGCCGGCCAGATCGGAATTGATCGCAGTCTCCAACGTGCCACGGATCATCGTGCCTTGTGGGATCCAGGCGTCAGTCCTGTTGTTCTTCTTGGCCGTCGATACGTCAACGTCCTGCGAGCCCATAGCCTGCAGGAAGGCGCGATTTGCATCACCGCCACCGGCCGCTCCACCAACGCCACCGATGCCGCCAGGACCGCCAGCGCCACCTTCCGAGACGATCGGGTTGCCGTCAGCATCCGTTGTACCGAAGATACCACCAGGTGCTGCCGCCGCGACGTTTGCATCGACCCCGGCAGCCGCCATCTGTTGCGATTGATCATACACCATCGCATTCGCCCGAATCCGCTCCTGGAGCCTCTGGAGCCGAGCGAGCTCGATGCATTTCGGATGATCAGGATTGTTTCCGTTCGAGCAGTCGACCGGCATCTCCGCCGGCGGTTGTAACTCCGCCGGCGGAGTTACAACCGCCGGTTCCGCGGAAGGTGGCGGCGGCGGCGGAGGGGGCGCCTCCGGCACCTGCACAACCGGAATTTGCGGCGGTGGGGGCGGCGTGTTGAAAGACGGGTTCTGCGGCGTCTGCAGCGGCGTGAACGTCTCCGTCTCCGGTTCGTTCGTCGCAACCTGCTCTACCGGTGATGAAAACAGCAAATAGAGCACCGTGCCGACACCGAGTGCGGCTACAGCGACGGCCAAAGGCTTGCCAATGCCCATGCCGCGGCGCCTCACAGCGCCGCCGATCGCCCTCTCGTTCTCGATACTGTGACTGTAGTGAGGATCCGACATCGCCTACCTCGTCGAGCTTCTGTCAGAGTTCGCCGGTGACGTGACCGTGCGGCCCTTTCCGATCGGGCGCGGTCCAACCACACCCTCGATGGGCGCCGGGACATCCGCCGGCGCAGTGCGCAAATTGAACAGGCAGGTTTCCGTCTCCGTGCCGAAGCGCAAAGTCCATTGCCGCGAAACAGCATCGATCACGATGTAGTCCTGCTCGCGGCGATAATTGATCAGCGATTCCCGACGTTCACCGTCGACTGTAAAGATCGCCGGCGTATCGCCGGAAAACTTCATGAACGTCTTGATGCCATCATCGAACACCCAGACCGGTTTCGCGCCAGCATCACCCTTGAAGCCGTAGTCGTAATTGACCTTGTCGCGACGAATATTTTTGATGTTGGGGTTCTTCTGAGCTTCCTGGGCCTGCTCCCAAAGCTCGGCCATGCCCTTCATTCCCGCTTCTTCGGGGTAATGAAATCGAAGCTTGTATGTTTGGTTCCTCGCGTTCTTCGAGTCATTCACCAACAATTCGAACGAATAGGTGCGCTTCGTCGTGATTACCGACAAATTGGTCGGAGCGTCCTTTTCCATCGGCTTCAGCGTCAGCGATCGCCGATCCGCCGAGGTCAGGATCTGCCACGACACCGTGTCGCCGGCAACGACCTGCGTGATCAGTTCGTCCGATCCAAACAGGATCGTCGTGACCATGCCGTAGGTGCCGGTGACG
This sequence comes from Aminobacter sp. MET-1, assembly GCF_026521175.1. NCBI lineage: Bacteria > Pseudomonadati > Pseudomonadota > Alphaproteobacteria > Hyphomicrobiales > Phyllobacteriaceae > Aminobacter > Aminobacter sp. MET-1. Next base: position 25,135 of record NZ_JAMSHL010000190.1, read on the forward strand.
ACAAAAACCTGCTCCGAAGAATATGGCACAGAGCGAATGCGCGGATCATATCGGCCCGGCCGCGCCAGCAGCTCTGCATGCGCTATCGGCGCACTCAGCGCTACTGCTAAAACTGCCAGCCCTAGCCGCCTCATTGAGGCAGCCCCGACGGCATCATTTCCGGAACCTTGGTGTAGTCTGTCACCACGAAACCAAGAGGATTGAGCAGGCGAACCTTCTGGTTCATCTCAAGATTGGCCCTGCGAAAACGAACAGTCGCCGACCACCTATCGACCTTCGCCATGCCGCCCTGGCGGCGCTCCTCCGTTTCGAAGCGCACGTTCATGGTCGTGTCATTGAGCGGATTGACAGACAGCAAATTGGTCTTGATGTCTCCTTGCGCGCCAATTTCTTTGATCGGCGAGCGCGGATTGCCAGGGTTCATCAGGTCTTCGTAGTCGCGATAGGCTTTGCCGTTCGGATCGGACCAGATCGCGATCGTATCGAACGCGTCAGCGACATAGCGTGGATCATAACTTTCGCGCTTGATCACATAGTTGCCGACGAATGACGCCCTCACCGCCTGGAGCTCAGACACCGACTTGTCTTTCTCCAGCGTTGTCACCGTCTCCATGTAGCCGGTATTCTTATCAACGATCAGCGGAACGACTTCGACCGTCTTCAGCGGAAACAGCTGTGACGACGCATAGACCGAAATTCCTGCTACGACCCATCCAGCTGCACCAGCAGCCGCAAGAGCCACCGCCAGCAGCGACATGAGTGACTTTTGCCTCGCCCCCCATGTCTGGTGTTGCTGATAGATTTCTTCAGGCCCCGCTACTTTTCCCTCAGGCTCCGTCGCCGCCTTTTTTTTGAACCACGCCACTCGAATTCATCTCCGCATCGATTTCGAGAATCACCGTCAAACCTTAGAGCCTGAGGCAATGCCACAGGCACCCTAAATTACACTAGAGTAGAAGAAAAGCGAAAAGTGATGCAATGCCGCAACAGCACCACGCTATCTCTAACCTGCCCGGCCTCTCATGCGATTGGCAAGCATACGGCCCATGGTAGCGCCACCCCTACCCGCTGCCATGGCGGCTCGACCTGCGGAAGCGGCGCCAGCCGCACCGGCGACAACAGCGGCCTTGCCTCCTGTTGCCACAGCCGCCACTTTTGTTGCTCCACTGACAGCAGCACTCCGCCCGCCATCACCAGGAAGTACGTTAGACATCACAGTGCCATACGCAAATGTTTGTGCAAAATCCGGCACTTTAAAAATGAAGAAAGTAACTAGAAGCATGTAGGCAATCATCGCCATCGCGATGCCTAAGGCGCTCTCTTCTACCGCCATTCCCGTATTAATCTTATCGATAAATGTCTGAATGAACCCAAATGCAAAACCTGCCATTACGTATGTGAACAGCAAGGCAAACATGCCATAAGCGATCCCCTTTACCCATGCTCCGAACACAAAATTTGAGATCGGAAAGAAGTAGCATAAAATTGCTATAGGACCGATCGCTAGCATAACTGCTACAATCATCTTGGCGAACAATGTTACACCGGTAAGCACCAAAAGCATCGGAATTAACCCAAAGCCCAACACCATAAATACGATCAAAGAACCCACGATGTTTGGCCATGCGGCAGATTCATGAGCGGCAAACAATTCCATCGTGAAATCATAGACCTTTTGTGCCACCAATCCGACTTGATCCGCCATGTTGGTACCGCCGCTAATGCCCCCCATTCGAGCTGACAAAGCCGCGCCTAGCTGTTCTGGCGTTTCCAGAAGCAGCTTTCCAACATTCTCGTGGAACAAAGCCCAAGACATCACAAACGCGTAAGCGAGCGCGACCTTGAAGCCGGTAACCGCCATGTCCTGCACGCTGATGTGAGAGCGCCCCAACGCTCCCCACATAAAGTAAAGTATCAGGAAGAGCGCCAATATCGACGAGACAAGGCCCGAATGCTCCGCAAATAGGCCCCACGCACGACCGATCGTCGCGGCGTTTATCTCGTTAAAATACTGCAATGCTGCCGAGTAGAAATCGACTAACGCGCGCCTTGGGTCCATTTACCGTACTTTCAGACTAGAATTGATTGACTGGCCTCATTGGCCCGCAATCGTCCGCCAGCTGCTGCACAGCCACCAAGCCCGCATTTTCGGGCTTTCCCTCGTCGGCAAAAGCCGTCGCGGCTACCGGGCTCTCATCGGCGGAACATTTCGCCAAAAGCTCTTTGGTTGCGCAGCCGCTCAGAGCCGCACAACCCATTATTGCCAGTACGATCAGATACTTCACTGCGACTGCACCTCGAACTCCTGAAGCTGTTCGCGGACAGATTTGCCATTCGATTGTTGCCCGCCCGCACCTTTCTTCGGCAGTTTAGAGAATGTCTTCAACGACTGTGACGAAGCTGCCAACGCCGCGCGATATCTTTGTGATTCCAACACTACCGAGTTGTTCAAAGCTCCCACCGCCTCATTGGCTGTCTGGTTGCCCTGCAACACCATCTGCGTGTTCTGCTCCAGCGCACCCTTCAAATCCTGCGCCTTGCCAATCTGGCCGGCGGCACCGGTAAAGGCGGTGGTGCGCTCCTTAGAAGCCGCGTTCATTGCGTCCGTCATCGCTGTCAACGTCGTGACCGTCTGGACGCCCTGATTGTAAGCATTGTTTGCGCCAGAAAGCTCGCCACCAGTCGCAGCATCCTTAACCATCTTGACCAGGTTCAGGCCGTTGATCAGCTGCGCTGCCATGTTCTGGAACTGCCCACCAATGCCGCCAAACGACGCCTGATTGCCCTGCAGGATCGAGCCGAAGTCAGGCGCCTGGCCCATCGAGAAGCCGCTTCCTGTCGCCAGCGACGAGAACTGACCGGCATCCTGTGTGCGATCACCCGTGATCGCCTGCAGCGTCCGCGTCGTGTTGTCCTTGATGACCGTCGTGTCCGACTGAATCTGCGACGTCAGTTGCTGGATCTGCTGATTGACCTGGATGTTCATGGCATCCGTCACCGGCACCTGCGCATAAGCCACGGCCGTCGATGCCAGCAGCCCGATTGCACTCGAGAGAATAATCTTCTTCATGACCTGTTTTCCTTCCGCTCTCACTGTGTCCGACGGCTATCAACAACCGTCACCAAACCAACCACATTGTCTTCAATTGCCGCGAATGACGACTCCAGTCCCTGGATGCGCGCCTGCTCCTGCAAATATGCCAGCATCCGCCCGACATCCGCGCTCGATGCATTCGGCGGCACCGCATAGCACCGCGTCGATCCAGTATTGACCACAGACGACGGGCACTGGATCTCGTGCATAGCGATCTCGCCCGAGCCGTCGCCAAACCTATTATCGTCACTTCCAGCACCTGAAGATCGCAAACTCGCCGACGCGCCCTTCAGCTGATCGAGCATCGACTGCTGCTTCAGCTTGTTGAGCTCGAGCGACTTGCCGACAAGTGCATTCCACTCCTGTCCCCGAGCAACCTGCGCCTCGGTGTTGCGGTCCATCGCCTCCTTCAGGGCCTCGCCGCAACCAGCCTCGGCCGAAACCGTCTCCGGCGTCGGGTTGCCCGTCGGCGTCTGGTCGCCATTCTGCTGCTTGTTACGCTCGTAATAGCCGCTCACCTTGCGCACATAATCCTGCGTCTCCTTGAACGGCGGGATCTTGCCATTGCGAAGCGACTGCCTGTGCGGACCGGCATTGTAACCAGCCGCCACAAGATCCAGCCGACCAGGATACATCGCCATGATCTGCTTCAGGTACTTCACGCCACCGCGGATGTTGTCGCGCATGTCATAAGAGTTCACGCCCAGCTGCTTGGCCGTCCCCGGCATCAACTGCATGACGCCGCGCGCCCCGACCGGCGAAACCGCGCTTTGACGGAACCGCGATTCCTGCTCGGCAATCGCCATCGCGAAATTCGGGTCAACGCCCTGGCGCCGCGCCTCCTCCGCCACCATCTGCCGGACCTGTTCCTGCGAGGCATTGCGCGGATTGTTCGGGCCAACCTGGCCGCCCCATCCATTGCCGCCGCCGAACGACGAGCAATCCATCCCGCCAGTGCCCTGCCCCGGCGCGAAGCTGTTCGTCGTGTCGCCAGCATTGCCGCGCGTCGTGCGCTGGTTCTTCTGGTACTGGTCGTACCATTGCTGCGTCGTCTTCTGGATCGTCAGCCGCGCACCGTCGATCACCGGCACCTGTGCATATGACGCCGTGGACGCGAGCATGGCGCCCGAAAGCAGCCATGCCGTCGCCGATTTAAGCAGTCTTGCGTGCATCATCGCCCTTCCCTCTCCAATCGCAGAACTTGTCCAACCACCCGCGCGGATCATCGCCATGCTCATCCCTGAGCATTTCGACTTGCCGCACCGTGTCCTCACGGCCCGACAACACCTTCACGAAATCCATCATGTGGCTCATGTCCACACGCGCAATCACACTGTCACGCGCATGCTTGATCAGCATGTAGCGTTGCGATGGATCACCATCCTTCACCCAGCGGAATTCGGCCGCCGACAAGCCAAAATGCTTGCGATAGCTGTCCTCGTCGGCCTTCGGATTGGCGAAGAAGATGTTGGTCGACGTCTGCTCGATGATCGTGCGCGAGACACTCGACTTCACCACGTCGTCAGCCGACTGCGTGCCAAAGATCACCAGCCCATTGCGCTTTCTGATCGTCTTGAAATAGTCCTTCATCGAGCGCTTGAACTCGTCGTCGTCAAGCAGCTTCCAAGCCTCGTCCATCAGATTGATCACCGGGGTCTTGCCGTCATAAATCTGGTCGAGCCGGTGGAACATGTAGAGCAACGCCGCCGTGCGGACCTGTGGGTCATCCAGAATGCTCGTCATGTCGAAGCCGATCATCGGCCTGGCAATGTCCAGCCTGTCCTCAGCATTGTCGAACAGCCAGGCGTACTGCCCGTCATCAATCCACTTCTCCAACCGCGCCTGCAGGCTTGCTTCCGTCCGCTGCGACCCCGACAACAGCGAACGCAGCGCCGACATGCGCCGGAACTTCGGATCGCTCGTCGACATGATGTTCTTGATCGCCGTGCGGATGATCTGCTCTTCCTGCGGCGACAGGTTCTCACCCTCCTTGTTCGGCTTCAGCATGAAGCTGATCAGCCGATACAAAAAGACCCGGTTCTCTTCGTTGTTCTCCATCGAGAACGGATTCCAGCCGGACGGCTCGCCCGGTTCCAGCGTCATGTACGTGCCGCCGGCGGCACGAACCATGATGTCCAGGCCGCGATCCTTGTCGAAAATCACCGTCTTCAGGTTCGGATTGACCCGGTACGCCTGGTTGATCAGGAAACCCATGATCACCGTCTTGCCCGAGCCGGTCGGGCCGAACACCGTCGTATGGCCCACATCGCCCTGATGGAAATTGAAGAAGAACGGCGTTCCCGAGGTCGTCTCGAAAATCGTGATCGCCGGCCCCCAATGGTTGCCGTCCGGCTTGCCATAGGGATAGGCGTGAAAGCTGCTCAATCCCGCGAAATTCAGCGTCGATATCGTCGCCCGTCGCGCAATATAGGGCTGATTGCCCGGCAGCTGCGCCCAATAGCACGGCTCGCAATTCCAATCCTCGCGCACATAGGATGCACCCAGCGCGCCGAACTCGGAGCCGATCACCGCAACCGCCTCATCAAGGGCGTCAATATTCTTGGCGATCGGCATCACAGTCAGATGATGCTCGGCATAGGCGACGTTCTTACGCGCCAGCGCATCGCGCGCAAACTCCAAGTCCGTCTGGATCGAGGAACCGCCCTCATCCGACTTCGACAACTGGCGATCCAGCCGGTCGATCTTGTATCGGGCCGACTGATCGTCGACGAACGAAAGAGATTGCGTCACCACCATCTCGAAAGGTTGCTTGATGATAAAGTCGAGCATGCCGGCGCCGGTCTCCGGCGGATACTCTTTCAGCGACACCATCGCCGCAAAGCGATCGTCGGCCCTCGTATCGCCCTCGAGCTGGATCGTGCGATTGCCGAATGTCGTGCGCGCCGCCGGCACCATCTCGTCCAGCGGCATATCTCCAAGCAACATCGGCCGCACCCGGCCACCATTCAAAAGCGTATAGAAAAACTCGGCCTGCTCGGAAAACCACACAACCCGCGCGTCCGGCTCCAGAACCATATCATCACTGATATCGCGGAAAATCCGACGCCCGTCAGGCATCTTCACTTCAACGCGCTTCACATCGCGCAGAACTTTCGGACCATAGGCATCCAGGCTCTTTTCCATCGCCCGCGTCGCCTCGACCAGCTTGTCACGCATCGCGCGGAACTGCTCCCGGGCAACCATATTACCGCCGGCGCCCATGATCCGGCTGAGCAACGACCCCTTCTTGAACACCGGCCGAACCACCACCGACACATAGGTGTCGTTCACGAACATCTCATTTTTCGAAATGCTCGACTGATAGACCTCGTCCAGCCGCGCCATGAACGGATCAGCATAATTGCCCGGCAAGGACGGCTTCACCTTATGGCGAATGACATGCGTATAGATCGCAAAGCTGCCCAGGCCCGAAATCGCCCTGAATGCCGAATTGCGCTGCCTCTGCAGCAAATTCACATAGTCGATGTCCGCCGTCTCGAACGAAAACCCGTTCAGCCGGATCGTCGTCACCAGGCAATCATTCTTCAGCCGCACAATGCCATTCTCTATCGGCGCAAAATACGGGACATGCGTCGACACCCCCTTGTCCGCGAAGATCTCCCATCCGCGCGACAAATTACCCCTCAATGCACCCGCGACTGTCGTCATCTCATTTCCCGTATGTGGTCAAACCACCGCCCAGCCTGCGGCCAACCGGATTGACGCCGCAAGCCGACTTGCGCGCGATGATGTCGAACAGCCACAGATCGATCTTCGTACACGCCACGTACAAAATGGCGTGCAACACCGTGAAGACGACCGGAAACCACAGGATCGACCCCAGCGCCAAAAACGCCATCAACGACACAAAGCATTCTGCCAGAAAGAAACTGTACGGAATGCCAAGCACCGTCGGCGGCCGCGTCATCGCCAAGATGACGCGATACGTCTCGACTTCCTCGATGTCGTCTTGCTCAGCCATGGCGCGTCACATCACGGCGTGCCGCCACCGCCACCACCACCAGCCAGGAAGCTGACCAGCTCGGCCGCCGCGAACATGCCCGCCAACGAGCCGCCGACGCGCAGCAACGCGCCCCAGTTCCAGTAGCCGAACGCCGCCGCCATAAACATGCCGATGAAGGCGATCGCGCCAACCGACCGGCCGAACGGCCCGGTGAAGAACTGCACGACACGCTGTGCCGCGCTCTCAAGAGCCTGAAGGTTCTGCGCCGCTGCCGGCTCCATCGATGTCAACAGAAGCACGCCAGCCGTACCCGTCGCCATGACCGAATGCACCACCAGCTTCTGGCTGCGCGGAGAATTCCACCCTTCCTTAGCGGCGTCCTTCAGGCCCGCCCAAAATGTCTTTACGCTGCTCATAGACTGCCTTCCTTTCTAATTTTCACAGGACCATTCGGATCCTGCGCCTGCTCCTCAGTGGCGCCCCCCTCAAGGACGGGCTCGTTCGCTGAAAACACCAACATCGACGATCGCGCACGACTTCCGCCGCGACCTGAAACCTGCCTTGATCCCGAGGCGCTTACTCCACCCCGCGGCTTTCCAACTTTTCCGATGTCGCCTGCCTTGTAGGCATTGGTGTAAAGACCAACGACGCGCGTCACATAGTCCGCCGTCTCGCGAATGAGCGGCATCGACGTGCGAACATCCACTTTCGGCTCGCCCGCATTGTAGGCGGCCGCAACCAGAACCGGATTGGCGTACTTGTCGACCAACACTTTCAGGAAACGTGCCGAGGCCCGCACATTCTGCACCGGATCATTCAGATCCTCGGCTCCAAACGACTGCCCCGTCTCCGGCAGCATCTGCATCAAGCCGATTGCGCCGGCGCTGCTCACAGCCTGCGGATCAAACGCGCCGTTTTCCGTGCGCGCGATCGCCAGCATCAAATTCGGATCGACACCCTCGTCGCGCGCCGCCTGGACAATCAGCCCCGCATATTCTTCCGGTATGCCGACTATCAGATCCTGACGCACTTCTGTCTCGCCGCCGCCGATGGAACCCGTCACCAGCTGCTCCGTCGCTTCTGCCGCCGTCTTGGCTACAGACAGATCACGCGGTGCTTCAACCCGTATCGGCCCATCCGCATAGGCAAACACATTCGCCGACGAGCGTGCCGCCTCCTTGCGCCTGGACGGAACATCGGCCGCCGCCGCCCTCGGCGCCGATGCCGCCTCCCCGAACCTTTGTGAAAATGCGCTGTCGCTCAGCGGCGCCAAATCCGGATCGACGCTCACCACGACCGCCGGATAATCCTGCGGCTGCGCGAATCCAGACGCGGCCGTGGACAACAGCGCCACAGCCGCTAATTGCAAGACGCTACCGCGCGTCCATCTCGTTGGCATTGCCCGCATCTGTAAGACCTGAACGTTTTTGGCGCTCTATCTTACACTCTAGTAGAATCTTTTTCGCGCGGCGCAAGCCTAAAAAATGTCACCACCGTCACATTTTTTGTTTGTCAGATCGCAAACAGCATGTCGCCACACAGCCATCAAGGCTGATCTACCCGCCCTTGCGATCCCAAGGATCGCGCTCGCGGCGATAACGCAACTGCTCCCGATTCCCGAGATACTTAGCAAGCTTCACCGCCGTCCCGCCCTTCACGAAAACCGAGCCGGCATCGGCTCCAGTTCGATAGCCGACGATCGTGCAGACATAGTTCGGCAAGGGCGGGTTCACCCGAACGATCTCATAGCAGGACGTGACCTGATACTGGTACTGATCGCCCAGCGCCTGGAACCGCCGGTTTCTCTGCTGCACTGGCCCCAACCAGGTCCCGACATAGGCCGAAACCGTCGTCTGCACCAACTGGCACTCCGAGAAATTGCCATAACCTCGACATTTCGTCAGCTTCAGCCCGGCCCACGGATGCGACACGGCATATGTCTGTGGCCTCACCCCTGATGCACAAGCCGTCAATGCAATCCCCGCCGCCGCCAGCGCTATAAGTCCACCAATCCGCATCCTATGCCGCCTTCTCCGACCAGCCATATCCATCATTCACAAGACCTTCGACGATCTGCTCATACGCAAAAACACAAACCTTTCCGGCATCATCAGTGCAGCTCAGCGAACTCACGACAATGCCGGCCTGCCCGAGCTGCTCGACCATGACGCCGACTTCTCGCCCGCCGATCGCAGCAACCGCCGTCCAATCCGTCTTGGCCCCCTTGCCGCCAAAGCGAGCCGACCAGGCATAGCTACCACTACCCAGATCCAGCATGAACTCGACCGTCCCATCTTTGCCGCCCGGATCCGTGCACGCACCACGCGCTACAACCGCGAATGACGGCCCGATCGTCTCCGACACCTCAATGATCGTACCATCATGGAAATTGGTGGTCTCAGCAGCCTCTGCGACGATCAATTGCCGTTCGTTGAACATCGCCCGCTGCGCACCCCACTGCACAAAATTCTCCATCACCGCATCGGCAACCTGGTCAAGACCGCCAGATTCGCCGCAATGCTCGCACACAAGCGACATCACGCCCTCGCGCAGCTGCAACAGATCCTCCGCCCGCTGCGCCACAAAATCACAGCCATGCAAGTCGGCCGACCTCCAGCTGCGCACCACGCCGTAAATGCCGAGACGGTTCACACTCTTCGCGGATCCCACACTGCATTCTGTGTCGATGACGCCGTCAACGATCTGGCTCATCGGACCCAGCACCACGCCATAGCTTCGGCTTTGCGCCCCGCACTGCCCACAATCGAACTGTGCCGGCACCAGGAACCAATCCTGCGAAAACACCGCGTTAACGCTCGCCTGCCGCGCCTCAACCATCCTGCTTTTCCTCCGGCCAGATGCTCACCGTTCCCCGCGCCATCCCGGTCGACATCAGCGATTGCGCAATCAGCGCCCGTCCAGCCAGAGTGACCAAAGCCCGCAGCACATCGCCCTTGCTCTCGTCGAGGCATGCCTCGGCCAACCTCAACGCCAACACGTTCTCCTCGCCTTCCGCCTGGATCACAAAGCGCTGCGGCCCCTCTTCCCTTGAGCCGCCAACCTCGTCTTCCGCCAAATCGAAAACCTCGTTCCGATATCGTCAGAATTTCACTACAGTAGAATTTTTATGATCGCAATCACTCTCGAAAATACGGCCGGCAGCTCCTTCGGAACCGCCGGCCGAACACTTCGTCCGTCCACATGCCTCCCGGCCGCTATTTCTCTATGGCCGTTGCCGCCGGCGCAATCGACGCAGATTCCGACAAATTCAGGACCTGCCACGTCACCACGCCTGCCAAGATCACAAAGAGCACAAAGAGCACTGCGATCACGACCTTGCGATGCTGCTCAATTCGCCACCAAAAACGCTTACTTCGCATCCGAAGGGAGGTATCGTTTATGATTAAGGCCGTCGCCGTTACGCCTTGTATTTCTTGATCTATTTCCGTTTCCAGCCCTTGCCGGGTCTTCTCCAGAATCTGCTCGTAAGAAGCACCCAGAAATCCCGATTTGATCATCCATTCGTAGGTGTGACGGACCAATCGCCCTTCCTCCAAGGCCGGCAATTCCATCTGCAATTCGCGCATGCAGGTCCGTACCGCGTGCGCCGTACGCTCCAATGTAATGAGATTATCTTCCGCCAGAAGTGCTTGAATTCCCGTCGCTTTCAGCATTCGCACCAATTTCCCCGCCGTTTGCTGATCCCGCTGCGGAGCCATCCGCAATTTCATCGCCAGAACCCGCCAAGCACGCCGGCGCAGCCTCGCTTACGCCAGTTCCGGCGACGCCAACTTTTCCCGTAAATTACACTCCAGTGCAAGCCGCTACGCGGACGCGCTCTATGCCTGCGGCACCGAGCCCCGCACACGGGTCTCGGCCCATCCGGGTGACGATCGCTCTTGCAGCCGTCATCACCGCCGCGCTTGCCCGCCACCGTATTCGCCTCGCTGGACCAGCCAGCGAACCTAATCTTCAACGATCATCTTAAGACGCGACCCAAGGGGGACAAGCCCCCCTTACCGTCGCAAAGCGCCACCTTGCGCCTCAGGTGCAGCAGCTAGGTCGCGCCTGCGGCGCAACCTCCATGCGCACCCTCACCGCTGCGCTGACGCTTTCCGCCATCCCCCCTTTCGCCGGCAAGGAGAAGGCCGGGCGTGCGCCCCGCCTTCAGCACAATTGTCCATACCCGGAGACCAAAATGCCAAGCCAAACCGCCGGCTACCTCATCGACCCGACAACCGGAACCCTCTCCATCGCAGCCATCCACGATCCAGCCGATCGCCTCGGCCACGACACCGGTCACCAGATGCAGTTCATCCTCTCCGCCAAAACATTCGACGTCCTGCCCTTCGAAATCGACGGCGTCAGATACCTCGCCTGGCACGACGCCCTGTGCTTCGAAGGTTATGCGACAGGCCTCATCACCATCGACAAATCACCGTTCATCGCCGGCCGCTGCATGATCTTCGCCGACGACGGCAAAACCCCGGAAGACGCCGACGCAACACCCTTCGGCCTCACACCCCAAATCGCAATCACTGATCTCGCGAAACGCGTCACCTGCTACCGACCGGTCATCATCCCGCGCCTCACAAACGGCGCGCCAACCGGATTCGATCTCGCCCTCGAGCGCTCCAGATTGACCGTCGTCTCCTGATCAGCCAAATTCTCAGAATAATCAGGGGCCACCTCACCATATAACAAAGCAGGCCGGCGACGCAGCCGGCCTTATCACGATCGGGGATCTCCTCAAGGCATGTTGAATACAATTCGAAAGTGGCTGAACGGACGCGCCGACCGCAAATATGAACGTATGCCGCCATTGCCCGCACACCAGAATGCTCCCGACAACCTCTACGACATGATGCCGAACGATCTTGCCGCCCTGGCCAAGGCCGGCGACGGAAAGGCTGCCTATGTGCTCGGCGATATTTTCGATCAGGGTGATCGAGATAGGCCTCGCAACTTCAAGGCCGCGCTCGGGTGGTATATGCGTGCCGCCGAACTCGGCGACGGCGATGCATTGAACAATCTGGGCAGCATGTCCCAGCACGGCGACGGCTTGCCAAAAGACATGATTGCAGCCCGCAACTATTATGAACGCGCCGTGGCAGCCGGAAATCCCGTCGCGATGGGCAATCTCGGGAAATTCTACCAAAAAGGCGACGCCGGATTGCCCAAAGACGGTGTCAAAGCCCGCGAACTCATGACCAAGGGCGCCGAACTGGGGGACGCAAATTCAATGCTTTCCATCGGCTACGACTGGCGAAACGGAGTGAGCGGCCGACGCAATCCGCGCAAGGCACTCTTCTGGTACAGAATGGCAGCGAAGGACGGCCATCGGAGCGGATACTTCAATCTCGGGCAGAGTTACAGGCTGGGAGATATCGTCCCGCGCGACTATGCCAAAGCAAACGAACTGTACGAGCATGCTCGCTTGAGAGGCAGCGCCTCTGCAACCTATTGCCTCGGCCTGCTCTACTGGGACGGCCTTGGTTGCGAAAAGTCGCCCGCCAAGGCGCTCGGCTATTTTCGCGAAGCAGAAGATGCAGGCGATCCCGATGCCCCAGAGGCCATCAGAATCCTGCTAGAACAACACCCAGGCCTCCAACCGGAGGAAGATATCTAGCACCCGATTTGCGCTCCCTTCCGCCAACGGGTCGGTCATTCGCTTCCCAGCTAGTCGAGCTTCATCCCAACCAGTTTTCGACCTTCAACTCCCGAATCCGTGTGAACTCGCTCGTATTGCCTGTCACCAGCACCGCCCCCAGGGCGTACGCATGTGCTGCGATGAATAAATCGTTCGGTCCTATGGGCCTGCCAGCTGCCTCCAGTTCAGCCCGTATGCCGCCATATTCGGCGTCTGCCGGCACATCGAGCGCAAGCACTTGCATACTCCCGAGGATGGCCTCAATCTGCTCCAGCAACCTCACTGATCCCTTCTTGGCGCATCCATAGCGCAACTCGGCCGCGGTGATGATGCTGACGCACACCGCATTCGACCCAACCTCGGCAATCCGACCCGCAACTACACCCTGCGGCCTGCGGGCAAGCTCAGACACGATATTCGTGTCCAGCATGTAGAGCGTGCTCAAAGATGGATTTCCTTCAACGGCAGCAGGCCATCATCAATGTCGGGAAATTCATCCTCCGGCCCTAGCGGCGTCAGACCAGCCAGCACTTCCAGCAGATCCTTGCGGCGTATCGGCTCTATGATCAGCCGATCTCCCTCGCGGTGAATCATCACCTTTTCGCCGGGGAGCTCGAAATCGGCCGGGATGCGCACAGCCTGGCTCTTGTTGTTGCGGAAAAGCCTAGCCTCACGGTGATCATCACTGGATAGCGCCATTGCGGCCTCCGTATGCATATGCCGTTGTATATACATCACGGTGCGACACTGTTCAATGTCGTGTGTCCATACCGGAATCTGGTGATACCCAGCCCTCGCAAAAGCTGCTGTCCTTTCGCGAAAAGGACAAGCCCATGCCCATTATCTCCCGAACCCTGGCTGAAGATATCACCGGCCGTTGGCAGCTGGTCTACGATGCCGCCGAACTGCACCTCTATATCGGCTTCGCAAGACCGGATTCCGAGCCGCCACCCGAGGAGAGTGTGACAGTCGACGACTTCATCGCGACTATCCCCTCGACCGATCTGCGGGCGCAAGCCCAGAATGCGCTAACGGGCTTCCTGGAAACCGTCATCGACGAGCCCACCGTCGTCGCCTCGTTGCGCTCAAGAGCTCACCAGTTGCGCCGCGGTTCAATCGACATGACAGACGTCAAGGCCGTCGCCGCCACCTGCGCTTTCCATGCATGGTGCGACGCCCAGGAAGACGAATACGGCTTCTGGATGAATATCTTCAAGGCGCTGCCGTAGCAGCAATATTATCTGTCAACGTTCCCGCTATAGACGCGATACGCTGCCAGACACCACAGTCCAAATCCGACCAGGCCGCCGATCCCGAAGATCCAGCCCACACCGGCCGGCAGCCACGCCATCATCAGGCCACCGAGCACCATCAGCAGCGCGCCAAGCAATACCGGACCTTTCACCAGCGCGCTTGTGTTCTCGCCTTCTGTCATCCTCTATCCCATTTTCGGCTCACTGATTGAGCGCGTGCCAACCATAACCGCCTGTTCGGATTCGGCGTCGAGTTCCACCACGATAAGCCGGCGTCTTCAATGCGGCGCGCCGCCTTGCAGCAGGTAGCGATAACCGTGTGTGGTCATCCATTTCGCACGAGCAAGATGCGTTTCCCATGCCTTCCTTGCCCGGTCATGTTCCTTGTCCGGATCGATATGGAGCACAATTCTTGCCACCTCGCGCCAGTCTGCGTCGTCCGCGTCCGCATCGAGTAGTCGCAAATAGGTGACGAAATGCTCCTCATCGTAACCGGTGAGCACATGCGACTCCGGCGCTACATCGGCGACGTTCGGGTCCAAGGGCGTCTTTCTCATTCGCTCCTGCCTTTTTTGTAACTTGTCAGTTAGTCCGGGGCATGAATCTCAATTATCGCGATCATGAGTGGCCCTGCCACCCGGGTTTTCTTTCAGGCACGATGTCCTTGGCGTCCTCGTCCCAAAGCGGATTGCAGTCTGTCGGCTCGCCGCCATCAGTTTACAGAGCTTGATCCATCGAAGACGGCAAGCTGATCCGCCGAACAGTCTTCGGCATGGAGGGCGCCGCGCGGCCTGAAGCTTACCTTTGCAGGACGACTGCCTTTCGGAATAGGATAGATGATCCCAATGATATGGCCGATCCTGCCGTCAGAGTGTTCAATCAACTGCTGTCTTTTTTCGTAGAACAGCGTCTGCGCCTCTTCTTCAGTCATGTGCTCTCCTTCGCGCCCAGCCGCAACCACCTACCGCTACCATTCACCATCGTCGTTCGTGCCTGTCAGGCCACTCTAGAGCTACTGGTGAGTGTAGCCAGTTGGCATCACCCATTGGGGTACAGGGTCGCTACCAACTAGCGTAATGTTCAGGCCGTTTGTCCGGATATAGGCGAGCGCCTCTTCCTCCTTATCGAAGCGCATTGCTTCGCGACTGTCGCGGGCGATGCTTTGGCCGTCAAAGGCCAGAAGCGTTTGACCCAATATGTCGCCATTTAAGCTGATTGCCCACGGTTTCATGGTCTTTCCCAATCTCCCAATCGTGCCTTTGCTGGAACCGCGAACGGCTTCCCTCTCCCTATTTGGATGATCGTCTTCTGATCCAGTGCTCGTACAGAAAGATCAGCACGGCGATGATTGCAAGCAGCCACGAAGTCCTGTCATAACCATTGAAAATCGCGATGCCGGACGCAACAGCGACAAGGAGTGCGACAAGCGTTCTCCAGTCGTCGCTGATCCCTGCTTTTAGAACGCGCCGCATCTCTACCAATCGGCCTCGTAGATCATCCATCCGCCGCTCCCATGATGATCGTTTCCATGTCTCGCCTGCCTTTTCTGGATTCTATCCGGCGAGAGCCTGCGGTCGCCGCTCAACTGCGGCGAAGCCTGCGACTACAGCATGTGCCGCATTTGCCTGGCCATCCCGTATTGCCGCAGGCACGCAGGGCAGGCGCTGCCAGCTTGGCGAACGGAACGAAGTGCCTTCAAATTCCATTCTCACCACCTCGAAAGTTTCCGGAAAGTGTCCTCGAACCGGATCATGCTGATAGAAATGGAACCGCGACGGGTCGAGCGGCGGCGCATCGACGCGGCGCTTGAACCAATTGGACCATGAGCGGCGATGATCCCGACTGTCTATCCCTTGTTTCCTCCCGGTCGTCAGTTCGCACGCCTCCCGGAAAATCATTCTCGACGAAATGCGCGCCCTCGGCACCTTCGCCGGCAACCCGCTCGACGCAATCCCGATCTCAGCGATCGACGGTCTCTTTCTCGCCAGCTCGGCCACCTTCTCATCCGCCCTGGAAGACCGCCACATCAAAACAGGCGGGATCCGAACAATGCGCGATCTCGCCGACGCCCCACAATTCATCGAGCCTGGCCGCAACAGCCGCATCGCCAAAGTCCAGATCACGCGCGGTCAGTTCAAGGGCCACCTCTCCCGCTATCGCCAGATTTCCGCCGAAACTGTCTCGTGGACGGCGTCCGGAGATCCGGATCGAACGGCTTCCCTAATCGACAATGCCCGTCAGATCGGTGCGCTGCGCAAGGACGGCTATGGCGTCATCGCCGCTGTTACCGTCGAAACAGACCCGGCGATTGATCCCCTAAGCTTTAAAGGCCGCCCCTTGCGCCCTATCCCGGTAGATCATCCATGCGCGGCCGACATTGATCCTGCGACCCCACAGGCTGAAGACACCTGGCGTCCGCCTTACTGGAGCGCGGAGAATCGAGCCCGCTGTTATCTGCCCGATCGGCAGACCTTCAACTGAGCCGCGCCATTGTGACCGCTACGAACGGCCCCAATTCCACCCGCCAACGGAGGGGCCGGCAGCAGAATCCGGCGCTATTGCCCGCGCCAGCAACCGCAGCGCCTGGTCGGACCGTTGCAAGGCCACTGTTCGTCCGCCGGCCCCTTCTTGACGGTCCGGACCTCCTGACATGGGCGAAAGCTGAGGGCTTCCAGGACTGCCTTCCAGCTTCCGACCTGCACGTCACCATCATGCTGAGCCACATCGCAGTTGACTGGTCATCAATGCCAGCCCTGTCTTGCGCCCCCTTGATGGCTCGCCGCTCGAGTAAGCGATCCGTGCGCCGCTTCGGAGAGATGGTCGTGCTGACGTTCGGCTCCAAAACGTTACAACGGCGATACGCAGCTTACCGCCTCGCTGGCGCCAGCTGGGGGCTGCCGTCTTTCCGGCCGCATATCTCGTTCTCCATCGACACACATCGCGACCTCACGGCCGTAACGCCCTATTCAGGCCCTCTCCTGTTCGGTCCGGAGATCCGCAGTGAGCCTTTCGGCGATTTGACACTGACGATTGACGCTCAAACACCCTGACGATTACACTATCGTCACATTATAAGAATCGCAGACATGTCAAAGATCACCCTGTCCATCATCTCCCTTGCCCTCCTTGCGCCGGCTCCGGCACTGGCCCAATCAGGATCATTTCCGCTCTGCTCATACGGCAAGCGATCACAATGCGTAGTGGACGGCGATACGTTCTGGCATGGCGGAGAAAAATACCGGCTGAAGGACATCGATGCGCCCGAGATAGCCGGCGGCGCCAAGTGCCAGCATGAGTACCAGACCGGCGTTGCAGCGGCCTACAAGCTGCAGGCAATGCTTGAATCCGGCATTGTCTCAATGACGCCGTTCGGCCAGGACCGCTATAAACGTAAACTCGTAGCGGTTCTGACAAATCAGGGCGATATTTCCAAGGCGCTCATCGACGCCAAACTTGCACAGCCATACGGCCGCGGCGCTTCACGAGCCTCATGGTGCTGAGCGGCCGCGCCGCCGACCCGCCCAGCGCAATCGGCTTTTTCCTGCGGCTGTTCGCCTTCATCATTTTTTCGGGACTTCTGGTCAGAGCCGGTTACTGGCTCATCGGTCCGCTCGACAACAGGTTCCGGGAGATCGAGCACGTAGTCAGGCTCTTTGTTTTCGGCCCGTTTCTTCTGTTGGCACTCTATCCCCTGCTGATCCTGGCCGTGGAAACGCTTATGCATTTCGTACCAACGCCGATCGCGCGCACCCGGTCCTGGAAAGAGGCCACACTCAGAAAAGCCGAAGAAAACGCCGCCCTGGCAGCATTCACTTCGGCTTTCTTCCTCGCCGTCGTGCTGGGTTTGCATTGGGTAATCGGCCAGATCGAAGATCCGATCAGTCTCATATTGCTGCGCTGGTCATACTGGCTGTCACTCGCCAGCTTGGCAATCTCGGCTGGCGCGGCACTGATGGGTTTCTTCGTCGTAAGATGGCGCGTTTAGCGATAACCCATCGATTGTTCCCACTTCGCCTGGTCTTCCTGGCGATTCCGTTGGGCAATTAGGTTGTCGTTAACAAAACGGTTCCGCTTTTCTTCTTCAGTTTCGGGCCTCAACGTAGCCGACAGCGCTCCTCTAAAAAGCCAACCGCCAATAACCACGACAAGCAGCAATGAGCAGACTTGGATCCAAAAGAAGGATTGGTAAACATCCCTGCCCCAGCCGCCGATTGCGAAGCTCAACTCTGCATCAATGAATGCCGTTCCAATCCACAGCGCGAACCATGCAACGATCGCTATGCATGGCAATACCACCGCTAGTGCAGCCAGAAACAGGAGGACTTTCACAGCAGTCCATGCTGCAACGGCTGACCACAACGCTAGGCGTCCCACGGCCGCCATTGTCTTGGTCAACCTATCAATCACCGCACTTTGCCCATCGTTTTCCAAGCTTAGCCGCTTGCACTGTCGTGTAATTTTCTTTTATAGCATAAAGTCGTCGGTTCCAAAAGCCGGTGGTGAGATGCGCGGACTAGTTCTTAGGATTTTAGCTGCACTGGCAGCTTCAACGGCGAACGTCGCTGCCCAGCAGCAGGCGTCGCCCAGTTCTGCCAAGTTTGTCGACTATTATCAGAATGCGTATTCGCAAGGTCGCGACCTGATACCAGGGCCACAAACGGCCCTTGATCCAGCTTCATTGATCAATTCACTCAAGCTCGAAACCGTCACGCCGGAAGCCGCATTGACCGGTGCCGCATTCATTGATGCAAACAACACCGTGATCAAGCTGGCCGGCATACAGGGATGCCTTTCCACCCAGCAGCTCCGCATGAGTACCAGTAGTGCCTCATGCTCGATGATCTCACTCGCCGGGCTTAACGCTGCGCTCCAGACCGCGTCGGCACCTGCAGGTGGTGCATTTCCATGCCATTTTCTTGCTACAAACACTGGCAATCCACCCGTTCGTTTTGCCGAGTGTTTCTTCATCAAGGAAGACGATAGCGTCCAGCCGCTCTCCGAGTACATCATTCGTCAGGGCTTCGCTTTCGCGGCACGTTCACCCAACGGCATGCCGCTCTTTCCCGAATATGCTGCCGCTGAATCTGACGCCGCCAAGGCCAAGGCCGGCATTTGGGCCAACTCATCCTTCGTTCACCCCTACGGCGAACGATATCGCAATCTTCAGATGAATTGATGCGAGTCTCGACAATCATGCTCATTGCTGTCATCGCCGGATCGCTCACATACGTTCATTTTTACGTGCTGCCGACCTTGCCGACTTCACCGTCGACAATTCAAGTTCAAGCACAGCCGGCACCGTCTGCCGGATCTCCAGCACAGCCACCAGATCCAGCCGGCAATGCCCCACCGTCAAACTTCTCGCCATTTCCGACTGAGGCGCAGTTCGAAAGCGGCGACAGCTGGATTGCGAATGGCAAACGCTACCGCCTCTACGGCTTGCAATCATGCCTCCGCGGCACCTCGATTACACTCTCACAAGGCGTCAAGCGCGATTGCGGCGAGCTCAATCTGATTATGGCGCAAGCTATCATTCGCGACGCCAAGCCAGTGTGCACGACTGTTCACGAACTCGACGTCAATAACATGCTCGTCGTCTGTCAAACGACGACAGGCAAAACTGGCTACGATCTGGCAACCTTCATGATCGCGCAGGGGTGGGGCTTTGCCGCCACCGGCTCGCAGGGTCAGCTCATCGTACCCGGCTACCGCGTTGCGGAAGAAGGCGCTCGCACCGCCCGCACAGGCCTATGGGCTTATTCTGATATGCCACATCCCGTCGCCGTTTTGCTCGACCAGCAGAAGCAAAAGATGCCGCAGACTACGGCCACACAACCATGATCATTCTTAAGTCACGTCCTATGCTTGTCGCTTGCGCCATCCTTGGCATAACCCCGGCATTCGCCCAGAGTTCACTCGACATCATGCTGCCGAAGCAGATTTATGGCCGTGTGCAGGTTCTGGACGGCTCGACTATCGAATTTCTGGAACCGAAACAGCCCGTTCGCATCGCCGGTTATCTCGCGCCAAGACTGGAGCAAAACGCCAACACCGACGGGGTTGAGTGGCCTGCCGGCCAGGTCGCCCGCGCCTGGCTCATTCTGCGCACGCTCAAACGCGACGTGAACTGCGCCCCCGTCACTCGGGATACTAACGGCACCCTGCTCGCTCACTGCTTCGTTGAAGAAACAAATCTGGCGGCGACGGCTATCGCCGACGGCATCGGCTACGCTTTCAATTATCCCGGCGAACCACAGGTACCGGCCTATTTCGACATAGAGCGCCGCGCTCGCGGTCTCGGCTTCGGCATCTGGTCAGATCCAAAGCTTCCGCCTCCGTGGAATTACAAACCTGCCGCTCCTACGAAACCGGCCACGCCATCTCCTACCCAGGAACCGGGAATCCCCGGCCTGCCCTTGCCGCCGCCCTCTCCAGGATCAAACGACACTACCCCGCGAGGCTAATTATGAAGACTTTTCTGATCGCACTTGTGTTTTCTGCCTCGGCAGCGTCGCCGATTGCCACTGCCGTTGCGCAGACTTCGCAACCACCGGCCGCTCAACTCGATCCCGCTCAGTGCGGCGCCGGCGGCATGGGCTGCACACCAGACGAGGTCCGCAAATGGATGGAGAAAGGCAACGAACTCGCCGATCTCTCCAACGCGGCTCTCAGCCAGTACGCATACGCCTGCGCTCAACACCCGGACTGGAAGAATGACTGCGATACCGATCCCGCCAAGGTGATGAAGCGGCTCGGCATCACCGATTACCAATAATGTGAGGCAGCAACCATGAACCAGACCGTCTCATTGAGCATTACCGGCCTCGTCTCTCTGCTTATCGGCGTAGGTGGTGGTTACGCAGTCGCCAACAATGTCCAGGCAACCAAGATCGCCGACCTCACCACCCAGCTTGCAACGCTGCAGAAGCAGGTCGATGAGTATCAAGAAGCATCGCGCCTTGATGCACCCACTAGCGAAGAAGCCTCAGCGGCTCTCCAGTCCGGCGTTTTCTCGGGTGGATCGATCAGTGTTGATGAATGTCAAAAAGACACTGTTACCCCAGGCGTCGTCTGCTCGGGCTTGGTCGTGACAAAGAATGGAACTCAAATGCCCAAAACACTCCGTTTTGTGAAGATCGGTGGCGTTTGGACATCCGAGCATTGATTACGAAATTTACGAGGAGAAAACATCATGAAACCTATCCGGTACTTACTTCCAGCAATCGCCGGCGCGATGCTCGGCCTCTCGGCCGGTCAGGCGGCGGCCCAGGACGCGGAATTCGGATGCAAAATCCTGCTTTGCGTCGCCTCTCAAAATCCGTCCTGGCAAGGCGTGCCCTACTGCGTTCCGCCGGTCATGAAGCTGCTTGCGATCCGCAAGGTTCATCCCGGCTACTGGCCGGCCTGCCCACAAGCTGGCACCGGCAAGCCCGGTCGCGAAGAATATGAAGACTGCCCGGCCGGCTCCACGCCGGTGAACATCTCGGCTGGCACCGGCGGCGGTGATAACGGACGAGAAAGATCGATTCCGGGCTGTGCTAAGCCGGTCCAGGTCGCTTGCTCTTCGCTCATTGATCGCGACGAGCCCGGCTACTACACGCGCGCCCGTCGTGTCGCCGACCAGCTCTGCTCCACGACCACCACTTTCCCGCGCGCAAAGCGCAAGGATCCCTACTATTTCGACATTCGCAACAAGGAGACCGGCAAGATCTCCCGCCACTATTTCAACCTTAGACACTGAACCGCGGCTTAGTCGGTCAATCTCCTCAAGCCCGCGATCCTCGCGGGCTTTCTCTTTCAGCCTCGTAGGCGCGTAACGACGGAATCAGGCGCGGCACCTTTGCCGCATAGACCGCATAGTCGGGAAAGGCCGCTGCGAGTACCTTTTCCTCATTGCCGGCACGTCGGTACTGCAACACACCCCAAACGATCAGCATAGCCAGCGCCGCCGGCGACCAATGCGCCAGCACGACGCCCACCGCCGTCAGCGCCTCGGCCGCGTAAAGCGGATGGCGCACATGAGCATAAGGTCCACTCACAACGAGCTGCCGCGCCGCGGCCGCAACCGCGAACGACCGCCCGAGCCGCATGGCGCACCAGAATGACAGGCTGGCGCCAACCACGATCAGGATGTTCGACAGGACGCCGATCGCCGCCGGCGGCGACCCCTTGGGAAACCCAATCAGCAGCAAGAGGCAGAACGTGCCGCCGATCGCCGTCAGGCGCGGCTCCAGACCCGCTGCCACGCTTTTCACATCATGACGAACGATCGTCAGCGCCAGCACCAGGCCGAGGAAAGCCAGGCACGCCACCTTCCCGGCGATCGCCAATGTTCCAATCAGTGAAACTCCGGCCCAGCTGTCTGCAATCTCGACAGCCTCCCGGTACGCCATGAACGAAAAAATCATCGCAAGGGCGACACCGCCCAGCTGATCTTCAAGCTTGCTCGTGCTCAACATCACTCCAGGCAGCCGTCATCATAACGCCGGTATCGCCCCTTCATGCGGCGGCTCGGCTATTTTAGAGCGACGCTTGCGCCCTGGCTCATCGCCCCCGCTTTTTCCACCGTCTCCATCGTCGTCCAGATCGTCATCCCCGATCAGTTCCGACGCGTCCACCCCGAATTCCTTGGATATGCGATTCAGCATCGACAGACGAACGTCACGACGACCACGCAAAACTTGAGACATGTAGCCTTCCGTGACCTGCAACCTCTCTGCCATCTCCTTGTTGAGCAAACCGTGCTCGTCACGGATGCGGATAAGCGCCTTGCTAAGCCGCTGATGCAATTTTTCGTCGTCCACTGCTTTACTCACACCGTCCTTCCGACCGCCACCGGCACCTTGATGTCGCGGCATCCCAAACCTTCACTTTCAGCCAGAGAATGGCCTCCCCTTCGCCACCGCCGCGAATCTATGACTCCGATGCCACTTGATTGTAAGAGCCGCATGCGCCCTGTTTCGGTTATTTTTCGGGCCTGTTTCAGTATCCGATTGGATGAAACAATCACGCTCAACCCGTCTCCCCTTCACACCACGTAACCCTGATTCCCATCAAATCGTAACAAATATGCCAGGAAATATCACTATAGTATAACCCGATCTAGCACTGCCGGGCGGAATCACATACGGTCGCGACTCAAGCGCAAGTGCGCCCCGTGCCGAATTTCACCATCTTGGAGATCTCGATAACGCAAAAAAAAAGCCCGGCCGGAGCCGGACCTTCTTCGGAGGAATGACTAGGCACTCCCACCTGCAAACTTTCAGAATTGCCGCTCTGAAATCACTTGGGTCCAAGCCTACCAATTCCCCGACAAAATGCAAGAGCCCGCGCTTCATGCGCCACGGCTTTTATTTGCCCGAATTCCGCCCTGCGATGGGATGGGAACCCTGACTCTATGGCATGGAAATATTTCACGATCGTATAATCCTGCCTTGCCACAATCAGGGTGAATCACATACCGTTGCGTCGCAACTGATTTGCCAACGATCGAAACTGGAGAAAACGAGAACGCAAAAAAAAAGCCCGGCAAGTGCCGGACCTTCTTTTTGGGGGATCGAGTGGACTGACCCTGACCACCTAATGTTCAGAATTGCGAGCTCTGAAACAACTTAGGGTCAGTCTACCCAAATCCCCCGAAGAATCAATAGCTGCGCTTTAGGCGCCACGGCTTTTTTTTGCCTGCGTTCCCGCTCCGCATGGAAGGGGACAACGATGTTTCATGGCCTAAGACCTGCCACAGCCGCCCACACCAGGGCGACCGATTGCGCGCGACAGTACAGCAGCGAGCATATCCGAACCAAGGCCGAAATCTGGGCCATCTGGGATGATGCGATCCCGGCTTTCGAGCTTAACGCCTCTGCGCGCCAGCTGCTCGACTTCCTGATGCGCGTCACCCAGGACAAGGACTGGAGCGACCCGAAGCGCCCGCCTGTCGCCTATCCATCCAACCGGATGATCTGCACCAGGCTCTGCATCAGCGAACGAACACTGGCCCGGGCCGCGAACACCCTCATCGAGGCCGGCCTGATCACCATGAACGACAGCGCAACGAGAAAGCGCTACTGCGCCAGCGACGGGACCGCCTACGGTTTTAATCTGGCCCCGATCGCCGTACGCTACTCCGAGCTGCAGGCGATAGCCGCAAGCATGTCGGCCGAGCGCCAACAGCGCCATGAACTAGTCTCCCTGATCGTCGCCACGCGCACAGCGATCAAGCAGAAGCTCATGGCCGCCGCTGACGATCATCCGGACGTTGACGACTGGCCCGATCTAGCCGGCCATCTCGATCAAATCGTCGATCGCTACGGAGATCTCGCCAAACGCCCGCGCCGGCACATCAGGGCCGACCTAAAGGTTCTTGGCCAGCTGCTCGCCGAACTGCAGCTGCTCGATGACCGCGTTGACGCCGCCAGAGACGCTTATGACGATGCTTCATGCTCTGAAAATGTGACGGCCGCGCCTGACAATTTCGACGGCAGCTACATAAACAACCGAGAATTCCATCCACAAACTTGTCAGAGAAGTGGAGCGGCCTCCGGCCGCAAGCTAGGAGGGAAAAGTGCGCCGGCCGTTGAGGTCGAGCTAGTGCTGGACGCTTGCCCGATTTTACGCGAGTATCATTTTGGACAGGTGCGAACCATGTACGACTTGATAGACGCCGCCGCGAAATTGCGCCCGAATGCCGGCATCAAACAGGAATTCTGGGCCGACACCTGTGCGAATATCGGCCGCGCGCCGGCCGCGATCCTGCTCGCCCACGTCCTCCAGCGCCAGGCCGACGGGGAGATTACACGTTCCGCCGGCGGGCTCTACCGAAATCTCTGCGATCGTTACGCCGCCGGCGGGCTTAACCTGCGCCGGCAGCTCCAGACACAGGCCCGCAAGAACTACGCCCGGCAGCTCAATTGATGCGGATCGTCTTGCGCGGCACACCAGCATACCACGTCGACCAGATATCGGCCGACGAAGCGACCGCGCTGCGCTCGTGGTACGGTCATTCGTCATCGGCCGACCAGGAAGCAACAGCGCTGGCCGTCATCCGCCGCGCCAAAACCAAGGATGGCTGGATCGAGTGCGATTGCGTCAATGGTGAATTCAAGCCGCTGCTGGCGCCGCTGCAGCAAGAGCGGACCTTCACCCTGCGCCGCCTCACCCCTGCCGATGGCGATCCACATGCCCGTGTAGATCGACCAAACCATGACGAGAATTGCCCGTTTCATGTCGATCGCGATTTCGAGCCGTCTTCGCACGATCGGGCCTTCAATCTTCGCCCTGTCCGCCATCGAGATACGGCCTATATCGACGCCCTGCCCCCGATTCCATCGCGGCTTGCCGATGCAAACCGCAGCGCTCCGGACCGCGACCGTGAGCGTAATGACCGACCCTCGAAACTTGCCGTCGTCCTCTGGCGGCTGCTCGACGCGGCCGCCATCAATGTTCTGAAGCCGCTGCAAGAACACCCCGAGACCTATCGGCTCAAAGACCAACTGGCGGCGATCCACAATGCCGGCGTCAAATGGCGCATCACACGCACCTGGCGCTTCAGTGCGCTGTCGACCACCTGGGCAGGAGACTTCAAGGACAAGACGTCGCGCTTCCAGCGCATGTTGCGGAAATCGCGCTCCGATTGGGCTCCCAATCAGCGTCGCACCGGCTTCATGATCCTGTTTACGCCCAGCGTGACCGAAAAACTCATCCGTCCGGCCGCTATATCAGAACCGATCGCGCTCCACTCGCGTCTGCGCCAGCCGCTGCGCGGCGATCCGCGCCATCGAGGCCCATTTCTGACAATCGCCAATGCCGACTTCGGCGACGAGGATGACGGAGATCTGCGCGCCGTGCAGGCTTACGCGCAGCCAGTGCTCAACGGCGACACCCTGTTTCCCGTCGAATCCGGCTTTGAGCGCGATGTCGCTCACCTGCTGATCTGGCTGCAGCTAACCTTATTCGACGCTGCGCCGCGGTTGCGCGTGACCATCATCAAGCCACTCTTCGCGATCTCGACATCAAAGGGCCTCTGCCGGCCTGACTTCATCATAGAAACGGCCTACGGCAACCATCCACCTGTCCGCCTCGTGGTCGAGGCGATGGGCATGGACACCGATATCTATCTCGCCGCGAAGGCGAAGACATTACCGCGCATGGAAGAGATTGGCCCGCTTTTCGAGATCACCCCGAAAGATATGCTGCCGGAGACTGCTGCCTCGCTCGGCCGGCGCCTGCAGCAATGGGTGCTCTCGCACGCCAAGGACCACACCAACGCTCTGGCGGACAGCTAAAATAGATCGAAAGAACTATACCGGCGTCGCCATCGTCCGGAACGCCGCCACGAGGTCATCAGGACTGACACATTCCGGATCAGCTTCTATGAGCTCAGCCAAATACAGCGCTTTAGCCTGCAGATCGCCATGGTTGCTAATTGGCGCTGTGGCGACAACCATCAAAGCGGACTGCTCTTCGGCCGAAAGGTGTTCATTTCGCCACACCGCCAGATCGTCCTTGGCTTTGCTGACGTTTTCATCGCATTTTCGCGCGAAATTGACCAGATCGCGCACAATGCGCCTATGCGCCGCTATGGCCGCGTGAACATTCACGTCAGCCACTTCCGCCTCATTTGACCATATCAATTCAAGCCGCATGGCCTCACTACTACGGGATGTTACAACCAATGATAGTGATGAATTCATCCCTATTTTTCGATCGCGGAGTAACTCCTTCACACATCCCTGCCTTGCAGGCGTAGCCTGAAGGGATTAGCGTGCTATATCAGGCGCCTAAGGTAACCCGTCGGCGCCGATCACAACCGTTACGAGATGCTATTCCGGGAGACGATGAAGCGCGCTCTAATTATTGAAGACCAGGATCTTATGCGTTTGACCGTCATGGAGATCATTGAAGAGCATTTTTCAGGTTGCAATGTCGAAGGGGCGCAAACGCTAGAAGCCGCCCTGGCGCTGTTGAAGCCCAACGCCTTCGATCTCGTCGTAATCGATCCGGGCTTGCCCGGTTTCAATCCCGGCCTGGACGAAGATCGGGTTTCTGTCGTGACACAGATCGTCAAGGCCTCTCCACATGCTAAGCACTTGGTACTGACCGGCACGGACAGCGAAACTGAAGCCGATGTCATGCGCGAGATCGGCATCAACGGCTATGTCGCCAAAATCGGCCTGTCGCGCTTGCGCCTCTAAGAGTTGCTTGAGGAGATCGTTCCCGACACGTTCGCGCTGCAACTGGCGGACCTCTCCAGCCAGCGCCGCCATGTTGGCGGTCTCGGCGAATTATCCCGGCGCGAAAAACAGGTCGTGGAGATGATGATCAGCCGGCCGACAGGTCAGAAGCGCAAAGAGGTCTACCTGAAAATGGCTGAAGTCTATGAGATCGAAGTCTCTTCAGCCGAGCGCTATTTCAAAAACGCAATTCGCAAGATGCGCAAGCAAGGCCATTCGGTCGGAGATATCTGATTTGATCGTTCACAATGTTCACCTGCCCCTCACCCCAAGCGATGTGTCGCCGGTCATTTGGGATGAGCTTGCAACCGGCCGTTACGAAGCCAAGGAAGTGAAGGCCGTCCAACGGGCAGTTCGCCGGCATGATCGCGTCCTCGAGCTCGGCGCTGGTCTCGGCATCATCACCAGTGTCATCGCCGGCATCACCGGAACGACAGTACACGCCTATGAAGCAAATCCAGACACCGTCAGCCTCGCCGAGCGGATCATCGCGGCCAATACGATCGACAACATCGAATTGAAGTCCGGTCTCCTCACCGCCGGCCCGTCACGGTCATACGAGTTCTATGTGCGCCGAGATCTCTGGATGTCGTCGTTGAACGAAGAGCAAGGCCCCTATGAAGCAGTCATTGCAATAGAATCCCACGACATCGATCAGGTGATCGCTGCCCACAATATCAATGTCTTGGTCATGGACATCGAGGGCGCCGAACGAGAGCTGGCGCGCGATGCCGATTTGCACGGCGTCGACCGAATCCTGATGGAATTCCACGATCACCTTTATGGCCTTGAGGGCATTCGCGACATCACACGAAGCCTGTCCGATAAGGGCTTTGCCTATGATCCGCGCGCGTCGAGCGGGCCTTGCGTGCTGTTCTCGAAAGACTTCAGCCCGCGCACATATCAGGTAGGAGACGAGATCTGATGAAGATACTCGCTATTGCTCTTTTCGGCCTATTGCTCACCGCAACTGCGCCAGCACACAGCGCCTACGACGATCCAGGCACCTTCGCGGTTGAAGAGGCCGCCGGTAAGCCGATCAAGGTGTTCACGACCGATCAGCTCCGGACAGTCTTCGAAAACGTGACCATCGACACCAAAACCCCGTGGAGCACGACAGACGACGAGAAGATCCAGTGGCGCGGTCCCCTCCTCCTCGATGTGCTGCAGAGCGGTGGCCTGGACAAGAACTCATCGGTCCAGATCATGGCCTATGACGACTTCCTGTCGGAGATAAAGCTCGACGAAATTCGTTCATACAACCCGATCATCGCCATCGAACGTACCTGCACGGCGACCGACATCACCAATGGGCTTTGCAAGGAAGGGCAGGACTTCCGCCCGATCGACCTCAGTGAAAGAGGTCCTCATTTCATCGTCTGGCCCCTCGATGAACTGCCCTCTTCCTATGTCCCGGCACGGAATTCCATCTGGGTCTTCTTCCCGATCGCCGCCAGACCAACACCACAATGAAGCTGCCCAAGCTCGCCTCGTGGCTGGTCATCCCCTATGTCGGCCTGGTGCTCGCCGCCGGCCTTGGCGCATGGTCTTATTTTCAATCCGAGCAATACCGGCTCGATACGGAAGAGATTCTAACCCAAACCTACGAGATCCAATGGCGCGTCGCCCAGGTCCGCGAGCGCATAATTCGCGTCGCCGGCTATCTGCAGATCGCCGACAAAACCGGTGACCTCGAGCCCGACATTCGACGCCAGCTTGGATTGATAGATGTCAATGTGAAGCAGCTTTTGAAGCTGCCCTATGTCGTCAGGTTTTTGCCGCCGCGCGAAGTCCGGCTGCTGGAGGCTTTGAACACCCGGATCGACACCGAAGTCACCTCGACGATTGAAAACCGGCAGAACTACGCGGCTGCACTGGCGACGATGAAATCCCTCGAGCAGGAAATGTTCGAGATCTCGAGCGCGACGGTCAATCATAGCGCGACGCTCCACCAGAAAACCCAGATCGATATCGGCGCTTCTCGAAACTGGTACTATTTCGGCGTTGCGCTCGGCCTTGTCGCCATCTGCTCGCTCGCCCTGCATCAGCGCTATGCGCTCAAGGAGCGCGATAACAAGCAGTTGCGATCCATGGCGGTGCTCTATCAGCATATGACCCATACGCGCATCAGCGCCTTGCGCCTGTTCATCGAATCCCTCACCGGCCGACGGCGGCCTTCCACCGTTCTGATAGATGCCGCACGCCGCGCAGCAACCGAACTCGAAACGATCAACGGCTCGCTCACTGCCATTGCGTGCGCCAAGCGCGACTACCAGCCTCAACCCCTTGGCGATGTTCTGGAACTACTCACCCAAAATGGTGGCGACAAGGTATCGATCGACGTCGACGAGGCCGCGCGAGATCTCCCCATTCCCTCGACGCTGTTCATGTTGCTTCTCGGCGAACTTGTCGAGAATGCCCGCACAGCCATTAACGGCCGTCCAAACGGCCAGGTGGCAATCCGGGCACAGGTCAAGCCATCGACATTATGGCGATCAAAGGAGCTGAATCTCGAAGTTATGGACAATGGCGAAGGCATGTCGCCAGAGGTTCTTTCGAAAGCCGATACACCATTTTTCTCGACGAAATCCGGCCGCCACATGGGGCTCGGACTGACAAGCTGCGCTGAGATCGTGGAAACACTAAGAGGGTCGTTGCGCCTGGACTCGGTCTTACAGAAAGGCACGATCGTGCGGATTAGACTGCCCATCAACGCGAAGGAAACAGCGACTCAGGCCGTCAGAGCAGCCCCTTCGGCTTCGGCTGCCTTATAACGACGACGTGGCGTCGGCTCCGCGCCGCCTCCCCTGGCAGCCTTGGCCTTCTCGGCATCCGTAATCAGTTCCGAGGCGTCGACTCCAAACTCTTTCGACATCCGATTCAGCATCGACAGACGCACGTCACGTCGGCCATGCAGGACCTGAGACATATAGCCTTCGGTCACTCTCAATCGTTCTGCCATTTCCTTGTTCAGCAGGCCGTTTTCGTCACGGATGCGGATCAACGCCTTGCTCAATCTCTCGTGCAACAGGCCATCATCGTCTCTCGACACATCGTCTTTGCGCTCAACGGCGCCCACATGTCGCGGCATCAAGCAACCTTCCTCTTCATTCTCACATTCGGTCATGCTCGCCCGCTTTATGACTCGAACGCTTAATCAATGGTAGCCCTTCACTACAAGTTTTCCTCATCGATCACGCTCTTTGGAACCGCCAGAGGAAGAGTTGGGCCGGGTCAGAGTGACCGGCCCTGGCGGGAGAGAGAGGCTTTCCCCGGCCGGCGCCAGACGATGAAAGGTTCCGACCATGACCCTCTATTGCGCTATTGCGCCCGCGAGTTCTACACCGAACGCACCATCAATGACGATCGGCTGCTCTATGTCTCACCCAACGAGGAAAACGTCTTTGTCCCTGACGCCTTCGCCATCAACCACAAGCTGCCGATCGCCCTCTTCACCGAGCAGGAACACGCCATTGAAGCGGCCCGACGCGCCTCTATCCGCGGCGGCACCCTCAAAGTCGAGGAATTCAAAGCTGATCCGATCATTCCGATCCAGCAGATTTCCTGGCTCGTCGCTCGCTTTCATGTCGCCACACCCAATGAAGAGCTGATCGACAATTTCCAGCAGCGAGTCAAAGCGTCCAAATTCTGCTCACCGGAACTCGCCATCGAGGTATGTGCGATCGCACTGGCCTATCACCGCGCCAACCAGTCCCTGGTGCGCGCCTTTGCGCTCTGACAGAAAGGAGCCGTGCGATGAAGATCCAACTCACCGCCGCGGATCACGAACAAAATGGTTTCGTGACCCTCGCGCAGTGGCTTGTTGCCGACGAGGCCCTTGCCCGCCGTATCGTTTCACAGATCGACGGAACGATCTCCGACGAACAGGAACCCGACATACGCACGGCTCCCTTCACCTTCATTCTCGATCTCGTCGATGCCAATTCCGACCTGGTCGACACCGGATTGCGACAATTGCCGCTGCAGGTCGCCATGCGCCTTGCGGCCGAGCAGGTCCAGGACTGGCTCAATAGCCGTCCAGATCCCGACGCCGTCTTCCATCGCAAGGTTCCAACCCTGCCTGTAGAGCGCCTTATCGCCTCAGCACTGCCGCCAGAGCCCACCATCTGACGCCGGCGCACCCCTCCTCCCTCAAGAGTAAAAGTCCGGCCGGCCCGCAGTGACGGGCCGTCGCGGGAGAGAGTGGCTTTCCCCCGGTCCTCCCCAGAGGAGCCGACTCCATGTCCACTTCGAAATCAAATTCGACCTCGATGCGCAGCGACGTCTATCAGCGCATCACCGACACCATCGTCGACCAACTCGAGGCCGGAGTCCGGCCATGGCACCAACCATGGGGCGCCAATGGCACCACGACACGTCCGCTACGCCACAACGGCGTACCATATCGCGGCATCAATACAGTTCTGCTCTGGATGGCCGCGACATCGGAGGGCTTTTGCTCGCCTTTCTGGATGACCTATCGCCAGGCGCAGGAACTCGGCGGCCAGGTCCGCAAAGGCTCTAAGTCGACGCTTGTCGTCTATGCCGGCGCGATCGAAAAGACGGCGGAAACCGAGACCGGCGAAGAGATCGAGCAACGCATTCCCTTCCTCAAGGGCTATTGCGTCTTCAATTGCGACCAGATCGACAATCTGCCCGACCGCTTCCATCCCGCTCCTGTTGTCCCGGCCGATCCCAAACAACGCATCGTCAACGCCGACGAGTTCTTTGCCAATACGCGTGCTGACGTGCGTTTCGGCGGCAACAGCGCCTTCTACATGCCATCTGGCGACTTCATCGCCATGCCGGTCTTCGACGCATTCGAATCCGCCGCGTCCTACGTCTCCGTCCTCGCGCACGAAACTGTGCACTGGACCAAGCTGCCTTCCCGCTGCGATCGCGATCTCGGTCGCAAGGTCTGGGGCGACGCAGGATACGCGCTCGAAGAATGCGTGGCCGAAATTGGCGCTTGCCTCATTTGCGCGGATCTCGGCGTCGAAGACCATCCCCGAGAGGATCACGCCGCGTACATCGGTAGTTGGATCAAGATTCTCAAAAACGACAGGCGAGCCATTTTTACGGCCGCGTCACATGCCGAGAAGGCAGTCCAATACCTCCACCAGCTACAGCCCGGCAGCATCTCGACGGATGCAGCCGCCGCTCTCGCCGCCTAACCCCACAGACAAGGAATTTGCAACATGACCACTCTTCACAAGATCACGTTGATCGAGGCGCCGCGCCGGCGATCAATGCTCGAGACAAAGATGCGCTACGACGTCCTCCTTAACGGAGTGCGCGTCGGGGAGCTCTGCTACAACATGCGCGGCTATATCGGCTACCTGCCCCTTCCCGGCGGCACCAAGCTCGATATCGGCGAGCGGCCCATCAGCGCATTCAAGCGCGAAATCGCGCTGATCAACCGCGAGGCCCGCAGCTAGCCACCTTTCATCAGACATCCCCCAGCCCGGCCCGGCCTCATACGCCGGGTTTTCTGTTTCAGGAGACCAGAAATGCCGCACGTTTTCGAATTCCGCTCCGCGAAGCTGTTCATGGAGCACAAGGGCGTCGATATCTATCACGTCTATACGGACGACGACATCGACCAAGGCGAACGCACCTATTGGTTCGCCGTCCATGACGACGGTCAAGACGACAACGCTCACGGCACAGATGGCGTCTTTGATGTTCGCTGTCTCCCTCAACCCGATACGTCGCCCTCTCTCGCCGATCAGCCTCCTTTCATAGGCGCCGATCAGGGCCACGAACTCGGTTTTGCCTCCTACGACGAGTGGAAGGACAGCGCCGAGTACAAGCGCCGACAGCAGCTTTGGCATGACTGGCACCAAACTGTCGAAGCCCAGGCCATCAAGAACACGATCCGCAACGCGATCGAGATCGGCGCTCTCACACCCAACGGCGCGGTGACCACCACCGACTGACAGCCGCTTTCCCCCGTCAACCTTCATAAGAAGGACCTACCACCATGCACGCAGCCTTCATCCGATTTGGCCACGGTTACGAACAGAGCGACCGCGGCCGTTGCGAAGCCTTCGACGGTTTCGAGATCATTGCCGCCCCTCTCGGCGATTTCGACGCCGCTTCACGTGACAGCCGCATATTTCGTCGCGGTACCGGCAACGCCGTCGACTACGGCAGCCATGCCATCAAACTCGCCAAGCTTTCAGGCTGTTCAGGTGGCCTTTACATCCTGATGCAGCATGGCGGCGGCCGTGAGGTGCTCGCCGTCCCCTCCTTCGGCGATCTCGAGGCGGCTATCCTCGCCATGCCGGAGCGCGTGCAGTACGCCTTACTCTACACCGTATGGCAGACCGCCAAAAATGCGCGCAATGAAGCACAGGACCAGACCGCTCAGCGTTGGGCCACCGCCTACAAGAACAAACGCATCCGCCAACGACGAGCGACCAGAACACGCGGCCCTCGCGTCGAGATCATTCCCGAATGGGAGATCGCGTTGAAAGCCGAAGTCGCAAGACGCAACATCAAGGAGGTCACGTCATGATCGTTTACAACGTCAAGAGGCGCTGGTTCGACATGAAAGGCGACGCCGAGAAATATCGCGTCAGCGAGCATCTGCCACCGGCCGACACCATCAAGGTGACGATCAGTGACCGCTCGGAACTCGCGGCCTTGCTCAACGCGCTGTGCGAGCCACCTCCACCTGGTATTGCGCCATCTACTCCCCTGCCCGTGCCGATCAAGGTGATCGACATGGCATTCGTCGATCCGGATTTCGAGATCCCGAAATTCCTGCGCGACAGTTGGGCCAGGCTGCTCGCCGGCAAAGGCGAGTAGGAGGCCTGCTCACCACAACACAGCACCGGCGATTGCATCGCGCTCTCGCCGGCAGGTTCCTTGCCGTCTCGTTCGGTTCTGGCGTTCGTCGACGGAGACTTTCGCGTCAAACGCGCGCCGGCCGATCAGAAGCGTTTTATCGCCTTGGCCGATCTTACAAGGCGGGACGACAACGCACTCGATGCACGCGGCGCCGCGGCATGAAAGTCCTTCAAATGGCCAAAAATATGGATATAATGGATATTCAGGACCGTTCGGAGGCTTCAATGCGCCACTTCACCACCGCAGACCTCAACAAGCACATTGGCGACGTCACTGACGCCGCCCGGCGCAGCCCTGTTTTTATCACCCATCACCGCAAACCGAGGTTCGTTCTCATGAGCATCGACGACTATAACGCCTTACGCCGTCAACAGACCGACGATCATCGTCAGGCCTTTACACTCGACACCATTCCAGACGATGTCGCCGACGGGCTCATCGCGCTGGCGGATCAATACGACCGCGAGGATGGCAAGGATGGTTGAGCCAGAAACCGGCCTTGTCATCTCCTACTACTTCCTCTGGGCCAGGCAACACGACAAAGGCGAAGTTGCCGGCCGCAAGCCACGACCCGCGTGCATCGTGGTCCCCCTGAATTCCAAACATGGCGACGTCGTCCTGTTCCCGTTGACTCGACAGCTGCCTACTTCCGACCGACTTGCCATCAAGGTTCCCGAAACAGAACGCCGGCGGCTGAAGCTCAAGGGCGATCAGCCGTGCTGGATCCTGCTCGACGAAGGAAATACCGACAGACTGTCGTCGTCGTTTCACGTCGAGCCGATCGATTATGATCCCCTCGTTGTCTCATTCGGCCGCTTCAGCCGCGCTTTCATGCGCCAGGTCCTCATCAAACTCGCCGACGCCTTGCGACAGCGCAAACTGCGGCTCGTCAACCGTCTCTAGGCTCGTCCATGGCAGAACGTTCCATCTATGCCCAGATTGACGAGGTGCGTGAACTCCTCGAGCAACATGGCCGCGATACCATGCGCGCCCGCGGCCGTGAAAGCATCATGGCCGAACACAAGCTCCGCCTCGAATGCGTCCTCAAGACGCTCGAATGGGTCCGCGACAACCAGGATGAGCTCAAAGCCTACCTGAAACAGCGCCGTATCCCGCAATAATCCACGCCGCCGATCGGCGACACGATCGGCCCCCTCATAATCGATGACCTTCCATCCGCCACTCAGGAGAACGGCGATGAACGCACCCCTATGGACATACTCCCTTCGCTGGAGCCTGCCGCACATCCCTCCCCCTGGTCTTCGCGAGCTTGCCAGAGCCGATGTGCCGGCCGGTAGGCCTTGCCCCAGCTCAGTATCGGCACTTTGGCGACCAGGCGCCGGCTATGCCATCTGCATCGACTTTCCGCCGCCCGCACCGATCAAGCGCTGGAGCGATGAACGCAAAGCCGCCGCCCGCCGGCGAAATCTCGCAAAACGCATCACTCACATCGCGCCCCTCTTCGCCGACGAATTCATCGCCCGCGAGATCGCGGCCCGCCCAGCGTACTTCCAGGGCAAATCCCACATCTGAAACGCCGCGCAAGCTTTCCAGCCCAAAGCGAGAGGCACGGGAGCCCGGAATGCCGGGCTCCACAAGAGGAGAGAGGTTCTCCCGCCCGGCACCCATGGAGCCATACGATGAACGTCACCGAAGTCGTCTATATCCCGCTTAAAAAACTGAAGCTCAGCACGCTCAATGTGCGCCAGACTGAAAACGACGTCTCCGATCTCGTTGCCAGCATCCGCGAAAACGGTCTCAAGCAGAATCTGCTCGTTCACAAGGTCGGCCGCGGCTTCGAAGTCCATGCCGGCGGCAGGCGGCTACGCGCCCTCAACATCGTCTTTCCCGACGGCGATTATAGCACCCCTTGCGTTGTGGAGACCAAGGAACAGGCCGAGGAAACGTCGCTTGTCGAGAATTTCCATCGGCTGAAAATGCACCCGATCGACGAATTCGTCGCCTTCGACCGGCTGCTCAAGAATGGCCATTCGCTTGAGACCGTCGCCAACCGCTTCGGCGTCACCACGCGTTTTGTCGAAGGTCGAATGCGGCTTGCCCGCCTCTCGCCGAAAATCCTTGAGTCCTTCCGCGCCGACGAGATCGATCTCGACACGGTCAAGGCCTACACGCTGACCGACGATCACGCCCGCCAGGAGGAGGTTTTCGAGCGCGAGGGCGCTTATGGATCAGTCTGGTCGATCAAAAGCGCACTCACCAAGACAAAGATCAATGGATCCTCACCGATAGTCCGCTTTATCGGCCTCGAAGCCTATGAAGCCGCCGGCGGCGCCATCACGCGCGATCTGTTCTCCAACGACGACAGCGTCATGATCGACGATCCCGCCCTTGCCGAACGGCTCGCCATGGAGAAGCTGCAGGCCAAGGCCGAGGAACTCAAGACCGAATGGAAATGGGCGGAAGTCATGCTCTCCATTGCCTATGATACGTTCCGCGAATACGGCCGTGTCTATCCAGAGACCTTCCTGCCAGCCGAGCTCGCAGCCGAACAGGAAGCGATTGAGGCCCGTCTCGAAGCAATGGACGAGATCGACAATGACAACTGGACCGAGGATCTCGACCAGGAACTCTCCAAACTGAAAAATCGCGAAGCCGAAATCGAGGCCCAGGAGACCACAGCCTACTCTGCCGAGCAAATGGCGCTCGCAGGCGTTATCGTCTCCATGGACTCTGCTGGCGGCTTTCGAATCGAATCCGGCCTGGTCCACCCGGATGACAAGACAAAGCCGGAGCCAACAAGCTCAAGGTCCACAGCTTCCCCAACCAGCGACCCGGCCGATGCCGCCCGCCACGATGCCGGCGAAACAATCTCCGTCATCGAGGACATTCGCGCAGTTCGCCACCAGATCCTGCGCGCCCACCTCTCCGCCGACTTCAACACCGCCTTCGATGCCATGCTCTACTCAATGGCGGTCGGCATGTTCGGCTATTCGACCTACTCCAGCCAGCCGCTCAACGTCTCGATTAAGGCTGCCGAGGTCTACCGATCGAAGGAGAAGCTCACCGGCACAATCGCCGAATCCATGCTGCAGGGGCTCAAGGACAAGCTGAGCCTCGAGTGGCTCAATCTTGATCAGCCGCATGATTTCAACGCCATGTCGGCTCTCTCACCACGCGAAAAACAGGATCTGTTCGCCTTCTGCGTCGCCCAGGGCGTCAATCAATCCCTCTCCACAGATCCGCACGCCAACCCTGTTCTCGAAATCATAGGCAAGCGCATGGATGTCGACGTCGCTTCGTGCTGGCGGCCGACTGCCGAGCACTACTGGAATCGCGTCAAGAAGGGCTATGCGCTTAAGGTTGCTTCCGAGCAGATCTCACCAAATTGGGCCGACGACCATTCTAAGGACAAGAAAGCCCAGATCGCCGAGGCAATGGACAGCGCCTTCAGCGACGATCCGCAAAAGACCGCTGGCCTCAACGAGGAAACCGCAGCCCGCACCTCGACCTGGTTGCCGGAAGGCATGGCCTACACCGGCGAATTTTTCGAGCAAAAGAAATCTCGCACCTACGGCTACCAGGACGACAACGGCAATACCGATGATGACGACGATGACGCTGACATCGACATCGATACTGGCGAGAACGACGAGGAATTCGACGACGACATCAGCAGCGACATCGCTGAAGACATCGGCGACGACGAAATCGAGACCGACGATGATGACAGCGACATTCCCGCCTTCCTGAAGGAAGCGGCCGAATAGTCGCCCTCCACTTCCCTCCCCTCATCCCGCAGGGCCGCGTTGATCGCGGCCCTTTCTTTTTCCGGAGACAATCATGGCCATTTTCACCGTCGAGGCGACCTATCGCCTACCGATCTTTCGCCACACCACTTACGTCGCTCGTGACGTCGCACATGCCTGCCGTCAGGCCATCGCCGACGATGACTGGCAACACCAGAAGAAGGATTACGAGTCGAGCGGCTCCACCTACATCACCGGCGTCTGGCGAGGTGCTGACGCCGCCTATGGCAACGCCGCCGAAACCGTCCCTGACGAATTCGCCGGCGAGGACGGTATCGTCCTCTCCACGCATCAGTTGCTCGCCACCCTCAACGCCGCCATCGAGGCATGGCCGCAATTCGACTGCGATGACGTGGTCCCGGGCGCCGACCTGGTCGATTGGTTCGGCCAATGGCGATCGACGGCCAAAGGCGTGGCTGAAGCAGCTCAACGCCACCTCGCACCTAATAGCGACACCGTCCGCCAACGCGCGTGACAGCGCTTCCTCTCTCTTTCCGGAGTTCCATCATGTTCGACCCAACCCCCTGGATCTCAAAAGCCCTCTCGTCCGAAGGCGGACACATGTTCATCAACCGTGGCGGCTTTTGCCTCAATTATGACAACGGCACCCTCTCCGGCTATCAGCCGGACGCGGTCAAGCGCCAATCCATCGCCTCAGGCCTGCCCGTCTGCGACGCCTCTGACGTCGATCCGTCGGTCATCTTCGCGATCGCCTCACGCGGACCCATGATCGCTGTCGGCCGCGACGCCGACCCACATCCATGGCGCGCTCACTCCTACGCGCCGCTCTACGCTGTTTTCGACGCATACCGTCGCGCCGGCGCCGAAATCCACAACATGCCGCCGTCGCATGTCGGCCCCATCATCGATCACGAGTAGGAGCCCATCATGCGCACCTTCCTCCCCGATCGCATACGGCTCCGCCACATGGAAACAGCCTGCCGTCAGAACTGCGAGCATCTGCGCATCATCGATCGCCAGATCCTCAAGCAGGCCGAACGCCTCACCATCAATGATCGGCCAAAGGTCCGCCAGTACGGCCGCCACGCAACCACCTGGACGCCGGCGGACGAGCGCCACTACCAGACTTGCGTGGACGCCGTCTTTGAGGCCCGCAGGCCCGAAATCGACGCCTTGCGTCGCAAGATCGATCGACAACGCACCGCCATCGAACTTCTTCGACTACGGCTGCGGATCAACGAGCCGTCCCCCGATTTCGACATCATCATGATCAGCGGCTGAGAGCTGTTACCACGGAGAACCATCATGCTCTTTCAATTCGTCATCGCCGTCGACGGCGATCTTGATGTCTCGACCGACACAGATATCGATCGACTTGTCGCCAAACACGGTCGCAGCATCACCGGCTACAACAAGAATGACCGCGTTCGCCCTGAACTTCGCGACCAGCCGAAAATAAGCGGCATGAACGGCCCCATGTGGGGCGGCCTGCAGAATGGCGAGATCGTCCTCCGCTACGAGGATCCGGAAGCCTACTCCATTCTGTCGACCTGAAGAGGCTGGTCATGGTCCACATCGCTCCGCCCGACCGCTTCTGCGCGCAATGGATGGTCTACGTCGAATCCATGTCAGGCGCTGTCACCGCCACGGCCCTCTTCGATACCGAGGCCGAAGCCAAGCGCCAGGCCAATTTCTGGCATGAGGAAATGAACCGCACCGGCCATGTCATCGGCATGCCTCTGCGAGAACCCTGATCAAAGGAGCCGGCAAAATGTATCAGATCGCCCGCATCATCCCGATCTACTGCCCAAGCACCGACGGGCTCACTGGTCACAAGGCAAAACTCCTGCCCATGACCTACGTTCATGAAAGGCTAGCCCACAAGATCGCCGGCAGGCTTGAGACACGTGACTTCGATAATCACGGCGACGATTCATTCGTCGTCATACGCGTCGGCGACAGCCCATTCTCCCAACGTCGGCCCTTGCCTCTCCAACCAGACGAAATCTGGGACTTCCCCTTTTGATGAAAGGATCCACCATGTCTCTCGCGGATGCTCTCGCCTCCATCGAGGCCGACGCCGTCTCCAGCGCCGAAGCCGCCTATGCCGGCACCGGCTGGCGCAAAGCTCCGGCCCAAAGCATCGTCGTCAACGACTTGCTCCCGGGCCGCTCGCATGACGAAGTGATGCAGATTCTCAATGCCTGGAACAGCGCCTATCATCGCCGTGTCCACCAATTGAGCGACGACGAAATTAAAGGAGCGGAACGCACATGACGACCCATCGCAATCATGTCCGGACCGAGTCCATCGCAGACGACGAAGCCATCGCTGCGATCGCCCTCTCCCGCCAGTCCGGCAAACGCGGCCGCTACACCGCTTTGCAAAACAACACCTGCCGCATCGAACTTGTCGACGAGCAGGACAATGTCCGCCTGACCATGTTCCTGCATCAAGCCCAGGGCATCTGGACCGCCCATTGTCACGGCCTTTCTTTCAGGAATGCGGAGCTCATCGTGACCGTGCGTAAAGCGATCGCACACCATAACAGCCGCGCTTCCTGGAACCGTATCCAGACCGAGTAACCGGCCCTCCCCCCACCTCCTGCCCGGAACGCCGCGCGAAGCCACGCTTCGCGCGGTTTTCATTTCTGCAACCGCAGCACCCCCCGGCCGCCGCTCAGAGACAGAGGACCGGCCGGAAAACATTGGCTTTCGCAAGAAGGCGAAAGCCCCATCCCTTCACTGGAGACCCCCCATGCAGCCTTCAACCGCGCTCCCCCGCGCCACCGTCGCCGCTCCTCCCATACTTGCCGCAGCTGAACTGCTGCTCGTCGAACTCGAAAAAGGCACTCAGATCACGACGACCATGATGCGCATAGCCATGGAAGCCGCCTACGGCGCAAGCGACGCTACCGGCGCATGGGTCTGGAAGGACGCCTATGACGCGCTCGAATGCGCCACCGTCCTGTTCCTGCGCAAATTCGGCCGCCGTATCCGCAAGCAGACCCAATGCCGCTTTGCCGAACTCGCTCTGCACGAGCGCCTGTTCGCGCTCATGCCCAGCCACACGCGGCGCTCCGAGGATCAGAATCGCCTGCAGCAATTCTCGACGCCACTGCCTCTCGCTTACATCGCCGGTTATGCCGCCTTTATCGAGACCAGTGACCTGGTGCTCGAACCGTCCGCCGGCACCGGCCTGCTTGCCGTCTTCGCCAGCATCGCCGGCGCACGCCTCGCCATCAACGAACTCGACCACGATCGCGCCGTCCTCGCCGCTTCGCTGTTCGGCCAGACCGTCACCCACCACGATGCCGCGACCATCCATGATCGGCTCGATTTGTCGATCCGCCCGAGCGTCGTGATCATGAACCCGCCCTTCTCGGTCGCGGCAAACGTCGTCGGCCGCTATCAGTCGGCGACAGCAAACCACATTCGCTCGGCACTGGCCCGCCTTCAGCCCGGCGGTCGCCTCGTTGCCATCACCGGCTCAGGCTTTGCCCCGAACACCGACCTTGGCCGGCCCTTCTATCAGTCAATCGTCGGACAGGCGCATTTGCGTCTCACCACGCCGATTTCCGGCGCTCTCTATGCGCGCCATGGCACCACGGCCGAGACACGCCTGTCCATCATCGACAAGGTCGACGACATCACGTCCGAGACGATCAACTACACAGATCCGGCCAGCAGCTGCCGTGATCTCCTCGAGCGCGTCATCGCCGATTGCCCGCCACGCTCCGCAATCGCGCCGGCCGCCGTTTCCCTATCTCCTTCCCGGCCATCCACGACTGCCCACAGCCTCCGCGACGAAGCCCGGCGCAAGGCACGCGCCGCCAAGGTCGAAGCTGCGCGTCATCCGCTCGACAAGGCCGAAACTGTCCGCATCGACTACACCGCGCGCCAGATCTCGACAGCGGCCGCAACCACGACAACCGCAATCTATGAGCCCTATAGCGTCCAGACCATCGACATCACCGACGCACAAGCTCATCCGACGGACCTCGTCCAGTCAGCCGCCATGGCGTCTGTCGCCGCGCCAGTACCATCGCATCGGCCGACACTGCCATCGCGCGTGCTTACCGAGGGTCTTCTCTCCGGACCGCAACTCGAAAGCGTCATCTATGCCGGCGACGCGCACGCGACCTTCCTGCCTGGCAAATTCTCCCGTGACGACCAAGGCTCGATCATCCGCGCCAGCGACGATGACGACAAAGCCTTCACCATCCGCCGCGGCTGGTTTCTCGGCGATGGCGCCGGATGCGGCAAAGGCCGCCAGATCGCCGGCATCATCATGGACAATTTCCTCGCCGGCCGTCGCCGGCATATCTGGATCTCGCGTAGCGATAAACTGATCGAAGACGCCGTGCGTGATTGGACCGCACTCGGCGGCGCAGCGTCGGACATCGTACCCCTTGCCCGCTTTCGGCAAGGCTCCCCGATCAGCGCCAAACCGGCAATTCTGTTTGTCACCTATGCCACCTTGCGCACCGCGGAAAAACAGGATGGCGACAAGATGAAATCCAGCCGTCTCGACCAGATTCTCGATTGGCTTGAGGCTGAAGACGACGACTTCGACGGCGTCATCGCCTTCGACGAAGCTCACGCCATGGCAAATGCCGCCGGCTCGACCGGCAGTCGCGGCGACACCAAACCCTCAGAACAAGGTCTCGCCGGCCTTCGCCTGCAGAACGCCGTTCCGCACGCCCGCATCGTCTACGCCTCCGCGACCGGCGCGACCACTGTCACCAACCTCGCCTACGCCGTGCGTCTCGGTCTGTGGTCCACCGGCGAATTCCCGTTCAAATCACGCATCGAATTCGTCTCCTCCATGGAAGCCGGCGGCATCGCAGCCATGGAGATCATCTCGCGCGACCTCAAGTCACTCGGCCTCTATATCGCCCGCTCGCTGTCATTCGTCGGCGTCGAATACGAAATGCTCGAGCATGAAATCACCAACGAGCAGCGCGAAATCTACGACAAATATGCCGACGCCTATCAAGTCATTCACAACAACCTGGAACGGGCGCTCGAAGCAGCCGGCATCACCGATCCCGATGAAGGCACCCTCAATCGCCACGCCAAATCCGCAGCGCGCAGCGCCTTCGAAAGCACCAAGCAGCGTTTCTTCAACCACCTCATCACCGCGATGAAAGCGCCAACGCTGCTCGACGCGATCAACAAGGACATCGAGGACGGCCACGCCGCCGTCATCCAGCTCGTCTCCACCGGCGAAGCACTCATGAGCCGCCGTCTCGCCGAAATCCCCGCCAGCCAGTGGGATGACCTGACCATCGACATCACGCCGCGCGAATATGTCCTGGACTACCTGATGCATTCGTTTCCGACCGCGCTTTATGAGCCCTACACCGACGAGAACGGCAATCTGCGCTCACGTATCGCCCAGGACGAAAACGGCAACACGATCGAATGTCAGGAAGCGGTCGAACGCCGCGACGCCCTGATCGAACATCTTGCCGCCCTCCCCCCGGTCAATGGTGCGCTCGACCAGGTGCTCTGGCATTTCGGCATCGAGAATGTCGCCGAGATCACTGGCCGCAGCCGCCGTGTCGTCAAGTGCGACACCGACCGCTTCGCCCTGCAGCGCCGGCCTGCATCATCCGGCTTTGCCGAAACCCACGCCTTCATGGACGACGATAAGCGCATCCTCATCTTTTCCGACGCCGGCGGCACCGGCCGCTCCTACCACGCCGATCGCAACGTCAAGAATCAGCGTCTGCGGGTCCATTACCTGCTCGAAGCAGGATGGCGCGCCGATAACGGCGTCCAGGGTCTCGGCCGCACCAACCGCACCAATCAGGCGCAGCCGCCCTTGTTCCGTCCCGTCGCCTCCAACATCAAGGGCGAAAAGCGCTTCCTGTCCACCATAGCGCGGCGTCTCGACACCCTTGGCGCGATCACCAAGGGCCAACGCCAGACCGGCGGACAAGGCATATTCCGCGCCGAAGACAATCTCGAAAGCGACTATGCGCGCGCCGCCCTGCTCAAATTCTTCCAGCAGATCTATCGCGGCAATGTCGAAGACTGCTCGCTTGACGATTTCATCGCCATGACCGGCCTCAACATCATCGACGGCGACGGGACGCTCAAAGAGGAACTGCCGCCGATCTCTCAGTTTCTCAATCGCTGCCTTGCCCTGCGCATCGACATGCAAAACCGCTTGTTCGACGTGTTCATGGGTCTGTTGGAAGACACGGTCGAAAGCGCCAAACGCGCCGGCACCTACAATATCGGCCTCGAAACGCTCGTTGCCGAAAACTTCGACATCATCGAGCGCAAGGTCATCTACACGCACCCGAAAACCGGGGCGCAAAGCTATGCGCTGACCATCAATGAGACCACGCGTAACAGCCCGCTGTCGCTCGACCAGGCACACCAGATCGTCTCCGGCTATAACAGCGCCGTCCAGCTCATAGAGCCCAAGACCGGGCGTGCAGCCGTCGCGCACGACACCACGTCCTACACCGACGAGCAAGGCAAGGTGCATCGTTGCCTGCGTCTCTACCGCCCAATGTCGCAGCAGCGCCTCACGTCCAAGGAGATTACCGACGAAGGCTGGATCATCACCGAACCGGACGTGTTCGAAAAAGCCTGGAATCGCGAGCTTGCGACGATCCCCGAGTTTTCCTCACGCCGCTTTACACTCGTTTGCGGCCTGCTTCTGCCAATCTGGAACGCACTGCCCAATATCGATTGCCTGGTCTATCGGCTGACCGCTTCCAACGGCGAAACGGTCATCGGCCGTCTCGTCCACGATCACCAGCTCATGCATGTCTATGATTCACTCGGCATCATCGGGACAATCAACTGGACGCCGGAAACCCTGCTTCAGGCCCTCAAGACCCAGACCTCCCGGATCAAGCTTCCGGGAGGTATCGCTCTACAGAAGGCCTATGTCATGGGTCGGCCACGCATCGAAATATCAGGCGTCCAGGCCAACGACCTTGCCCGCTACAAGGCACTCGGTTGCTTCACCGAAATCATCTCGTGGAAGACGCGTCTCTTCATCCCGATGGACGATCTGGTTGTTCTCGGCAGCGTCTTGCGCGAACATCAACCCGACAAGCAGGAGGCCGCATAATGGCAACCGCACAGGATCTCGCGCGCGCACTCGGCAACAATGCCGAGGCGTTCTGCCGCCACTATCTCCCCAATGG
The DNA here is from genome assembly GCF_026521175.1 of Aminobacter sp. MET-1. Taxonomy (NCBI): domain Bacteria; kingdom Pseudomonadati; phylum Pseudomonadota; class Alphaproteobacteria; order Hyphomicrobiales; family Phyllobacteriaceae; genus Aminobacter; species Aminobacter sp. MET-1. The sequence continues at coordinate 70,082 of NZ_JAMSHL010000190.1, forward strand.
CCGGCGTGTCGGCAATTACTGGATGATCGGCAATATCCATGGCGATCCCGGCCGTTCGCTTGCCATCCGCCTCAAGCCATCCGGACAACGCGTTGCCGGCAAATGGTCCGATCATTCCGAGGGCACCTTTGGCGATCTGCTCGACGTGTTGCGGGCTCACGTCACCTCCGACGATTGGTCGAAAATCGCCGACGAGGCCCGATCATTTCTCGGGTCCGCACCGATGCCAACGTCACCCGCCTCTCATGCGACCTCGCACTCGCGTCCCGCCGGCCAACGCCTGTTTGCGCTCGGCCGGCCAATCACCGACACGCCGGCGCACCGCTATCTCGGCAATCGCGGCATCAGCCGCTTCGGCCCGGCTCTGCGCTATCACCACAGCGTCTATTTTCTCGACGGCGCCAATCGTCGCCACCAGCTGCCGGCCCTGCTAGCCGCCATCACCGACAATGATGGGACCGTGACGGGCTGCGCTCGCACCTGGATCGATGCTAGGAGTCCGTCGGACTTGAGCCCAAGCGAATTCAAATAATCGGTGCGAGGCGTTTTTTTGGACGGCATTGCGCTGAGTGAGTGCTCTCGATGGATGGCGAGCCCCCGTGAGAGCGCATCGAGCCGTCCAGGGACTCGGTTTTGGGGTGATCGAGGCGCACTTTTTCCCTCAAGCTGCTCGCAAGACGTGCATGCGCTTGATGTTCCAGGCCATGGTCACCAAGCTCCATTCGCCCTGGGCCTTGGCCAGCCCGCGCATGCTCATCTGGCGCCAGCCCATCACCCTCTTGATGATGCCGAACACCGGCTCTACCGTCTGCTTGCGCCGGCCGTACAACGTCCTCCCTGCTTGCGTGCCCAGTCGGTGTGCCATCTGCACCACCGGGTCCGTCGACTGGGGCTGCGGTGCATCGGGTGCAAAGCGCTGCGCGAGCGGCGTGTGATGCGACTCTCTCTTGAGCGCCAGCAGCGGTTCGACTCCGGCGTCGTTGCAGGCGATCACGTTGGCCTGACTGAAGAAGCCGTTGTCCGTGATCAGCGACTTCACCTCGCCCAGCACCGCAGGCAGCGATCGGATCTGCTCCAGCGTGGGCACGACTTCTCGCTTGTCGTTGCAAGCCTGCGTGACGTGCGCGGTGATCACCATCATCGTGTCGGTGTCCACGCCGGCTTGCGCGTTGTAGCTTTGCTCGAAGCCCCCTCCCGAGACGGGCATGATTCGCGACTCTTCATCCGTGAGGTTGACCTGGTCGGCGTCCTTGGGGCCGGCCTGCGGCGCCTCGGGGTCCTTGCCGCGGGGCTTCTTGCCGGCATCGCGCTGGGCTTTGCGCTTGGCGCTCTTGGCCTCGTACTCCTGCTGCTCGCCCTGATGGCGCTCGCCCGCGCGCTGCTCGATCTTGGCCTTGGCCTGCGCAATGGCGCTCAAGCGGTCTTCGCGCCGGGCAATCTCTGCCGGCACATCCATGCCATCGGGGATCGCCGCGCGGTCGCTTTTCTCCGCCAGCGCCAGCAGGGTCTGCACTTCCCGCCGCAACTGCGCCTCGATCTTGTTGGCGTGCGCCCAGGACAGGGCCTTGTGCTTGCTGGCGTTGGCGCCGATCTTGGTGCCATCCAGCGCGATGTGCCCGAGCTTGAGCAGCTTCATCTCGCGCGCCAGCACCAGCACCTGCACGAACAGCGCCTCCACCTCCTTCAGGAAGCGGCGGCGGAATGTGGCCAGCGTGTCGTGGTCTGGATGGGTGTTGGCCGCCACGTAGCGAAACGCCACCGAGTCGTAGCTCGCGCGCTCGATCTTGCGGCTGGAGTGCACGCCGTTGGCGTAGCCGTAGATCAGCAGGCCCAGCAGCACCGCCGGGTGGTGTGCGGCCGAGCCTCGGCCCGCGTATTGGCGCGTCAGTTCGCTCAGATCGAGCTGCTCGATGACTTCGACCACGAAGCGCGCCAGGTGATCACTGGGCAACCATTCATCCACCGACGGCGGCAACAGGTACGCAGTGTCTCGGTCAACGGGAACGAATCGGCTCATCGGTTCGCCTTCTTGTTTGGACTGCCACGATTGTGTCGGATGGCGTCATCGTCCGGAAGACTGCAAAGCCCGACGGACTCCTAGACACGTCAGTCGTGGTTTTCCCTATATTGTCTTCCGTGCTAAGCGGCAAACGAATTTGCCACTGGCTCCTCGAACTCACAGATATCGGCCGGCCATGTCCCTCGACCTCGACACACGCTTCGATCCCGCCTACGGCCAGCCGGTCCCGGTCGCCGAGGGCGTCGCACGGATAACCGCCAACAATCCTGGCGCCTTCACCTTCCACGGCACCAACAGCTACATCATCGGCCATGACACCTTGGCAGTCCTCGATCCCGGCCCAGCCGACGACGCCCATCTGGAGGCGCTGATCCGCGCCATCGCCGGGCGGCCTGTCAGCCATATATTCGTCAGCCACACACATCGCGACCACTCGCCGCTCGCCGCGCGCCTCAAGGCCCTGACCGGCGCGGTCACGGTAGCCGAAGGGCCGCACCGGTCGGCACGGCCGCTGCGGATCGGCGAGGTCGCTCCGCTCGATGCCAGCAGCGATACCGACTTCGTTCCCGACCTCGTCGTGGCAGACGGCCAGCTTGTCGATGGCGATGGCTGGCGCATGCGCACGGTGCTGACGCCCGGCCATGCCGCAAATCACGCCGCCTTTGCACTCGAAGGCACCGGCGTCCTGTTTTCGGCCGACCATGTCATGGCCTGGTCGACCTCGATCGTCGCCCCGCCCGATGGCGCGATGTCGGACTACATGGCCTCGCTCGACAAGCTGATCGCGCGTGAAGACCGCATCTACCTGCCCGGCCATGGCGGTCCGGTGGTGTCGCCACCGTCATTCGTGCTTGGGCTGCAGGCGCACCGCAGGATGCGCGAGCAGGCCATCCTCGAACGGCTTGGCGCCGGGGACCGCTTGATCCCCGATATCGTGCGCGCGATCTATCGCGACACCGATCCCCGGCTCTACGGCGCCGCCGGGCTCTCGGTTCTCGCCCATCTCGAAGATCTGGTCGGGCGCGGCGAGGCCGTCAGCAACGAAGCGCCGGCGATCGACAGCGTCTATTCGCCGGCAAGATAGGATTATTGTTCGGGCTTTGCGGTTGTTGCCGTGCCAGCCTGGGCGGCAATCTCCTGGTCGAGCTCGGTCAGGAATGCCGTGATCCGCGCGGCATTGTCGCCGAGGTCGTGGCGACCGTAGCGCGAGGCGGAGCGCATGTCGACGAAGGTCGAATCGCCGTCATCGACCAGCCGAATCGCCACGTCCGATGGCAGGGCCAGAATGAAAGTCCGCGCCACTGCTTCGATGTCGACCTCGCCGCTGGCCTGCTCGGCAGCCGGCGGCGGCACGACGACCTCCCAGCCCTGTCGTCCCAGAACCGCCGTCACGCTCTCCAGAACCCGGTCGAGCGACAGGTCGTAACGGCGTCCGGCGACCAGCGGATAGGCCTGGGCCTGCAAGGCGCGCTCGCCTGCCGAGGGCAATTCCAGACTGTTCATCAACGGCGTTCGCAACGACACCGCCGCCGTCAACGCCGGCGGAACCTCGGCATCTGTCGAGATGTCGCGCAGCATCGGCAAGGTGGCGATCTGATAGGCGACGAAGCCAAAAGGCGTGAGAACGGCGAGCCCCAGCAAGGCACCGGCGGTCAGGTCGTGGCCGCCGCGATCGCCAAATTTCCACAGCCGCGAAAAGGCAAAACCTGACAGCAGCAACGCGAAGGCGGCGAGCAGGGCAACGATGCCAAGCACCCAGAAGAACGCCGTGGTTTCGACCAGGCCGCGGCGATGGCCAAGCACGGCGGTGATCAGCAGCACCGCGGCGAAGGACGCCATGCCGCGCGAAAGCCCGGCCGAGCGCGTGGTACGCTGCTCATGATATCTCGACTGGAACTCGACCATGGAACCCCGTACCCACCTGCAGTGTCGCAGCGCCGCCGTCCCCACGGCGAAAGTTGCTGCTGCAAACTAGAGGGTTTCCTGCGGCGGTTGAAGCGGAAAGGCGACGCTTGCCGCCGTCCCGCACATGAACCTGCTTACCCTGCGGTATCGGATGGCAGCCGATAGTCCTTGAACCTCTCGCGCAGCGCCATCTTCTGGATCTTGCCGGTTGCCGTGTGCGGGATCTCCTCGACGAAGGCGACATCGTCCGGCATCCACCATTTGGCGACCTTGCCGTTGAGGAAAGCCAATATGTCGGCCTTGTCAGGCTCCCTGCCCGGCTTGCGCACGACAACCATCAGCGGCCGCTCGTCCCAGCGCGAATGCTTGACACCGATCACCGCCGCCTCCTGGACGTCTGGATGCCCGACGGCGAGATTTTCCAGCTCGATCGAGGAAATCCACTCGCCGCCCGACTTGATCACATCCTTGGAGCGATCGGTGATCTGCATGTAGCCGTTGATGTCGATATGGGCGACGTCGCCGGTGTCGAACCAGTCGTCGGCATCGAACTGCTCGGCGCTGGCGCCGCCGAAATACGAGCCGGAGACCGCCGGTCCACGCACCTTGAGCCTGCCGAACGTCCTGCCGTCCCAAGGCAACTCATTGTTGTCGTCGTCGGTGATCTTCATCTCGACGCCGAAAGGCGTGTAGCCCTGCTTCTGCTGAAGGTTCAGCCTGTCGTTGCCTTCGAGGTCGTCATATTCCGGCTTGATCGTGCACAAGGTGCCGAGCGGCGACATCTCGGTCATGCCCCAGGCGTGGATGACCTCGACGCCGTAGTTGCGCTCGAATTTTTCGGTGACCGTGCGAGGGCAGGCCGAGCCGCCGATCACCACCTTGTTGAGATGCGGCAGTTTCTTGCCGGTCTCTTCGAGATGCTGCAGCAGCATCAGCCACACCGTCGGCACGGCCGCGGTGAAGGTGACGCGTTCGGTGTCGAGCATTTCGTAGATCGAAGCGCCGTCCATCTTGCCGCCGGGCATGACGAATTTCGCGCCGACCATCGGCGTGCTCTGGGCAAGGCCCCAGGCGTTGGCATGGAACATCGGCACGACAGGCATGACCACGTCGCGCACCGAAATGCCCATCGCATCCGGCATCACCGCGATCATGGCGTGGAGCACGTTGGAGCGGTGGCTGTAGACGACGCCCTTGGGATCGCCCGTCGTGCCAGAGGTGTAGCACATGCCGGCTGCGGCATGCTCGTCGAGCGCCTTCCAGACGTAGTCGCCATCGGCCTCGGCCAGCCACTCCTCATAGGCGGTGACATTGGGCAGCGTCGTCTGCGGCAGGTGGGCGGCGTCGGTCAGGACGATGACGCGCTTGAGCGAAGGCACCTGTGGCGCGATCTTTTCGACCAGCGGCACGAAGGTCAGGTCGACGAACAGCGCCTGGTCCTGCGCATGGTTCATGATCCAGACGAGTTGTTCGGGAAAAAGGCGTGGGTTGAGCGTGTGGTAGACCGCGCCCATGCCCATGATGCCGTACCACGCCTCCATGTGCCGCGCGGAGTTCCAGGCCAGCGTCGCGATGCGGTCGCCAAGGCGGTAGCCGTCGCGCTCCAGCCGCTGGGCAACCTTCAGGGACCGCGTGCGCAACTCGGCATAGTTGGTACGGACGATGGGCCCCTCGATCGACCGCGACACGATCTCCCGGTGCGGATGCTGCCGTGCGGCATGGTCAATGATCTTGTGGCACAGCAGCGGCCATTCCTGCATCAGTCCAAGCATGCGGATCCTCCCAGATCATATGCAACCATTCTGGTCGCAATGGCGCGATTGTCCAGCCTGACCACCGCCAAGCCGAGCCGGCAAAATGTCGGCGGCCACATTGCGGCCACGGTCCCGGTTAACCTTTATTACCGGCTGGTGTGGTGGGTAGAGTAATGTGAGGGATCACATGGATACGCAGCCGCGCGCGGAGGACGAAGTCCTGCCGCAGACCGACACGCAATCTGAACAGACTGTTGCGCCTGAGCAGGCCGATGCGGATGTCAGTGTGCAATTGGCCGGCGACGGGACGGTTGCCCCCGTCGAAGACGCAGAGGTCGAAGCTGATTCCCGGGCGGAAGCCAGCGAACCGGTCATGGAAGCGACGGAACCTCTCGAACTGTCGGCGGAAGAAACGCCCGGCATGATCGAACCCGCGATATTCGCCGAGGTATTCGAAGCCGAGCAATCGCCGGAGACGACAGCGACCGAGGTGGAGGAGCCGATGGCGGAGGTTTTCACCGACGAACCGGAAACTGTCGTGCTGTCGCCGGAAGAGCTCTCGCCCGGCAACGCGGACGACGCGACGATAGAACAAACACCTGCCAAAGGCCTGGAAATCGCCGCCACCGGGGTGACGGAAGAGGAATTCACGCAACTCGTGGACGACGCGCTCGAAGCTGTTGGCGGCATCCTGCTGTTCAAGATGCGCATCGACGACGACGGCGAAGACAAGCATGTCGCGGCCGCCTCGATCGGCGACGGCGCGCGCCGCCAGTTCCTGCTGCTTTCGCTACCTGTCAGCGGCGGCAAGCTGAAAGTCGAATCGGCATCGCGCAGCACCAGCCCGCTGGCAAAGCTCGCCGAAGCCTATGTCGGCGTGGTCGAGGCGTTCCGCGCCGCAGCCTGAAGAGACCGGCTCAGCGCACGCCTATGTCCGCGTGGCGTCGCCGGGCGGCTTTCCGACCCCTGATACCCTACGCGAGTTGCTGATGTGGGGTATTTAATATACCCTATGTGAAGTATCGCCGTAGGGTATCCTCATGCGCTTACCGCTTTCTGTTCATACGGCTTACCAAGATCTCCTTGAAGCGCACCGAATGCGCGACGTGAAGACCATCGCCGGGTCTCCGTTCCTCAAGGAGCTTCCGCAAGGCAAATACTGGTACGCACGGCAAAGAATTGGTGACAAGCCGATCGATCGCTACATTGGCCCGGACAGCGAAGACCTCCGCCAGCGCATCGCTCGAATGCGGGAAGATATCGAAGACGACAAGCGCTTTGAACGGCATTGCGCGCTTCTAGTGGCGCAACTGCGCGCTGCCGGGCTTGCTACGGTTGATCGCCAGACCGGAAGCATCCTGAACGCCATGGCGAGAGTTGGCGTGTTTCGGCTGGGTGGAACGCTGGTTGGAACACATGCGTTCCGGCTCTACGGCGCTGAACTGGGATTTGCCTTTTCCGGTACGCTAGCCGTCACCCAGGATGTCGACATCGCAGCGTTCGAAAATCTCAAACTGGCAATCGACGATCCGGTTGATCCATCTCTGGCCGAAACGTTCAAATCCCTGTCGCTTGAACCCGCGCCCGGACCTGACCCGAAAGGAAGGTCTACGCGGTGGCGCTTGAAAGGCGGCGGAGCGATGGTCGATTTCCTTGCGCCCCGCATGCAGAGCAAAAGTGAGATCGTCCGGCTCGAACCATTGAACGTCTACGCTCAGACGCTCCCATTCCTGAACTTCCTGATCGCGGAGCCGATACCGGCTGTGGCGCTTTATCGAAGTGGAGTTCTGGTTCAGGTCCCGAAACCCGAGCGCTATGCCGTGCACAAACTGATCGTCGCCCAACGGCGAACGGGACCGGGCTTGGCCAAAGTTGCAAAAGACCTGGCTCAAGCCGAAACGCTGGTACGCGTCCTGGTCGAAGATCGCCCGCAGGAACTGGCAATCGCTTACGAGATCGCCCTGAATAGCGGAATGAAGTGGCGCGAGGCCATCACGGCATCGCTCAAGCAACGGCCCGAAATCAACCGCCTGCTTGGCGAAATCACCTGATGCAGTTGGTTATGCCCAATACGCGGATTGGGTATAACCAAGAAGAATCAACCAGTTGATAGCAGCGACTGCTACCTTTGCGCCTTCACCGCTGCCTGCGCGGCCGCCAATCGTGCGATCGGCACGCGGAACGGCGAGCACGAGACATAGTCCAGCCCGACGCTTTCGCAGAAGCGGATCGAGGCGGGATCGCCGCCATGCTCGCCGCAGATGCCGAGCTTGATCTCGGGCCTTGTCGCCCTGCCCTTCTCGGCTGCGATCTTGACCAGTTCGCCGACGCCCTCGATGTCCAGCGAGACGAAAGGATCCTGCTCGATGATGCCCTTCTGGCGGTAGGTCTCGAGGAACGAGGCCGCATCGTCGCGCGAAATGCCGAAGGTGGTCTGCGTCAGGTCGTTGGTGCCGAAGGAAAAGAACTCGGCCGCCTCGGCAATCACATGAGCGCGGATCGCCGCTCGCGGCAGCTCGATCATCGTGCCGACGAGGTAGTCGATGTTGACGCCCGATTCCTGCATGACGCTCTTGGCAACCTGGTCGATTCGCGCCTTGACGTAGTCGAGTTCCTTCATCAGGCCGACCAGCGGCACCATGATCTCCGGCACCACAGGGCTGCCGGTCTTCTTGCCGGCCTCGACCGCCGCCTCGAAGATGGCGCGGGCCTGCATCTCGGCGATCTCGGGATAGGAGACGGCGAGACGGCAGCCGCGATGGCCGAGCATCGGGTTGAACTCGTGCAGCGCCTCGGTGCGCTGGCGCAGCTTGTCGGCCGAGACGTTCATCGCTTCAGCGACTTCGGCGATTTCTTCCTCGGTCTTGGGCAGGAATTCGTGCAACGGCGGATCGAGCAGGCGAATCGTCACCGGCAGTCCGGCCATGATCTCGAACAGCTCGATGAAGTCCGAGCGCTGCATCGGCAACAGTTTGGCAAGGGCCGTGCGCCTGTCCTTCTCGCTGTCGGCGAGGATCATCTCGCGCATGGCGACGATGCGGTCGCCGTCGAAGAACATGTGCTCGGTGCGGCACAGGCCGATGCCCTCGGCGCCGAAGGAGCGCGCCATGCGCGCATCCGCCGGCGTTTCGGCATTGGTGCGCACCTTCATGCGCCGCGCCGCATCGGCCCACTCCATGATCGCGGCAAAGTCGCCGGAAAGCTCCGGTTGCAGCATCGGCACCGAGCCCTTCAGCACCTGGCCGCTGGAGCCGTCGATGGTGATGATGTCGCCCTTGCGGAAGGTGTGGCCCATCGCCATCAGCGTGCCGGCGCGATAGTCGACGCGCAGCGAACCGGCGCCGGAGACGCAAGGCTTGCCCATGCCGCGGGCAACCACAGCCGCGTGGCTGGTCATGCCGCCGCGCGTCGTCAGGATACCTTCGGAGGCATGCATGCCATGGATGTCCTCGGGGCTGGTCTCGATGCGCACGAGGATGACCTTGCGCCCGGCCGACTTCAGTTCCTCGGCCTCGTCGGACGAGAACACGATCTCGCCGGTGGCGGCCCCTGGCGACGCCGGCAAGCCGACGGCGACGACCTCGCGCTGCGCCTTGGGGTCGATCGTCGGATGCAGCAACTGGTCCAGCGACGATGGATCGATCCGGCCGATCGCCTCTTCTTTCGTGATCAGACCCTCGCCGGCCATCTCGGCGGCGATCTTCAGCGCTGCCTTGGCGGTGCGCTTGCCCGAACGGGTCTGCAGCATCCACAGCTTGCCGCGCTCGATGGTGAACTCGAGGTCCTGCATGTCGCGGTAGTGCTGTTCGAGGCGATTGGAGATCGCCACGAAAGTGTTGAACGCTTCCGGCATCAGCTTCTGCAGCGACGGCTTATCGGAACCGGCGGCGATGCGTGCTGCTTCGGTGATGTTCTGCGGCGTGCGGATGCCGGCCACCACGTCCTCGCCCTGCGCGTTCACCAGGAACTCGCCATAGAGCATCTTCTCGCCGGTCGACGGGTTGCGCGTGAAGGCAACGCCTGTCGCCGAGGTGTCGCCCATGTTGCCGAACACCATGGCCTGGACGTTGACCGCCGTGCCCCAGTTCTCGGGAATGTCGTGCAGGCGGCGATAGGTGATGGCGCGGTGGTTCATCCAGCTCTGGAACACCGCGCCGATGGCTCCCCACAGCTGCTCGTGCGGGTCCTGCGGGAAGGAGCGGCCGAGCTCTTCCTCGACCTTGGCCTTGTAGAGCTTTATGACATTCTGCCACTGCACCGCCGTGAACTCGGTGTCGAGTTCGTAGCCGAGACGCGCCTTTTCTTCTTCGAGCAGTTCCTCGAAGACCTCGTGTTCGAGGCCGAGGACGACGTCGGAATACATGGTGATGAAGCGGCGGTAGCTGTCATAGGCAAAGCGCGCGTCGCCGGCATCGGCGGCCAGCGCCTCGACGGTGACGTCGTTGAGGCCAAGGTTCAGCACGGTGTCCATCATGCCCGGCATCGAGGCGCGGGCGCCCGAGCGCACCGAGACGAGCAGCAGCCTTTCGGGATCGCCGAAGCGGCGGCCGGTGATCGCACCGACATGGTCGAGAGCCGTGCGGACATCTGCCTCAAGCGTCTCGGGATAGCTGCGGCCATTGGCATAAAACCAGTTGCAGGCGGCGGTGGTGATGGTGAAGCCGGGCGGAACCGGCAGGCCGAGACTGCACATCTCGGCGAGATTCGCCCCCTTGCCGCCGAGCAGGTCGCGATCGCTCGAACGCCCCTCCGCCGCACCGTCGCCAAACCTGTAAACCCACTTGGTCATGCCTTCTCCTCGCCGACTGAGTGTGGAACAGGGCGGTGGCCGCCGCCCGCTTCTCGCGGCAGCGATATGATGCTGCGCTGCGAAAGGCAAGGCGCAGTTCCGCCACCTGATGTCCTACAATCGATTAATGGAGCGACCGACGGGGAAGCTTGCGGCAGCCATCTACCTCATATAGAACATATCGAGAACAATTCCTGGAGACGACAATGCGAAAGACGGGCAAACTCGACTACATCGAAATGGCAGCGGTCGGCGGCACGCTCGACCATGTCAAATCCTTCTACAGCGCAGCCTTCGGCTGGACCTTCACCGACTACGGCCCGGGCTATTCAGCCTTTGCCGAAGGCCTCGACGGCGGCTTCCAGGCCGAAGTATCGGCCAAGCCGCTGCCGATCCTCTATTCCGAGGCGCTGGAACAAACGCTCGCCGCGGTCGAGGACGCCGGCGGCACCGTCGTCAAGCCGATCTTCTCGTTCCCCGGCGGCCGGCGCTTCCACTTCGTCGATCCCGCAGGCAACGAGCTTGCCGTGTGGGGCGAATAGTCGGCACTTTGGCGGAGGAAAAGCGGCAAAGGCGCGATTGTGCTTTTGCCGCGCACTGAATATAAGGCGGCGGTCGATTGACTCGCCTGCGGCTAGATACTTGTCGGCCCGCGGCCTGTTGGGGCGTCGCCAAGCGGTAAGGCATCGGTTTTTGGTACCGACATTCCCAGGTTCGAATCCTGGCGCCCCAGCCACTGCATTCGCAAGCCATTGAGACCATTCATGGATTTCTGGCGAAGACAATCTAAGATAGGCAAGAATTCCGGGGAGCCCTCTCGGCCCGGATGATGCCTATCGCCTGGCTCGGCCACGGACAGCGTTCCGATGGCCATCCAACACGATCTCGGCCATCAGAATGCGGCCTAATTCTGGCTCTTCGCGCCCTTGAGCTATTTAAATAACTATATGATTTTGTTACCTAGTTTCAGAATTTTTCTTGCCAATTCCGCATTCCGGCGCGGTGATCAGGATAGGAGACATCCAGATGCGCGCACTGTCCCAGGACCTAAGAGTCCTCGCTGGCAATGCCGCTGAACGGATGGCCGCCACCTTGGCGCCAGGCATCCCTCGTCAATCCTCTCCGCCCTGCGGGTAGGCGATGATCGACAGGAAGCGGATCGGCAGCCGGGCCAGTCGCTCCGGGCCGTGCGGGGTGTCGGCTTCGAAGAACAGGCTGTCGCCGGGGGTCATATGGTAGAGGTTCGTGCCGTGCCGGTAGGTGATCTCGCCTTCGAGCAGGTAGAGAAACTCCATCCCCGGGTGCTGGAACAGCGGGAAGGTGTCGGTGTCGCTGGCCAGGGTGATGAGGTAGGGCTCGACCGACACCGTGCTGGAACCGGATCCGATATAGCCGAGGAGGTTGTATTGATGGCCCGCCCGGGTGCCGCGCCGCTCGACCCCGACGCCTGCGCCCGCCTTGACGAACACCGCGCTGCGCTCTTCCTCGAAGCTCCTGAGCAGCGCGGTCATCGGCACGCCGAGCGCCTGGGACAGCGCCTGCAATGTGGTCAGCGACGCCGAGATGACGCCGTTCTCGATCTTCGACATCATGCCGACCGAGATGTTTGCGGCGCCCGCAAGCTCGCTGGCCGTCATGCCATGGCGTTTGCGACAGGCCCGCACCTCCCGGCCGATCGCCGCCTGCAGCCCGTTCTCCCCAGGCGCGCGAACGGCGTGCGGGTCCTGCTGCAGCGGAACCGACACGACTTTCCTGCCGGCGACAGCCCCGCCCCGAAGGAACCCCACGGAGCGGGTCTGATGTAAAGGGGCTGAAGTACTCATCCAGGCACCTCATGCTGTTGGGCATATGCATGCTGCTGCGCTCGCGGAGCAGCAGATGGCTTCATCGGTCTCAGACGAGACCGGTCACCACGCCGACACCGGCGACGGCTGCCACTGCGCCGAGCGAACGAACAAAAAGCGCCCCCCTCGCCCCGCTCCTGCCATCGAGCAGCAAGCCGAAGCCAAGGCCCGCCGCATGCAGCATCGCGGTCGCCAGCACAAAGCCCAGGCCATAGGCCAGGCCGCTGACGCTCTCCGGCATCTCGGCGCCGTGGGCATAGCCGTGGAAGACCGCAAAGAAGCCGACCAGCGCCATGGCGGCCGCCACTCCGGCGCGCAGGTTGAAGGCGACAACGCCGCCGAGAACGACGATGGACAGGCCGATGCCGAGCTCGACGAAAGGCACGGCAATGCCGGCCAGGCCAAGTGCGCCGCCCAGCACCATCACCGATACGAAACTCGCCGGCACCAGCCAGCGGGCCCGGCCGGCCAGTTGCGACGCAAACAGGCCGACCATGACCATGGCAAGGACGTGGTCGAGCCCGCCCAGCGGATGGACAAAGCCATGGGTAAAGCCCTCGACATGGCCGAGGCCGGTATGGGCGTTGGCGAGGCTGGGCGCCAGGGCGAAGGCGGCCAGCGCGGCGGACCTGGCGAGAGACTTGCTGTTCATGATCGGCTTTCCTTCACGGTTGCGATGTGAGTGCGATTGTCATTTGCGTCGTGGCACGGGCCGGATGCCGAAGGCCGCGGCCACGGCGAGCTCGAAAAGGCTTTCGCCCATGCTGCGGGCGGCGATCGCATCGGCCGCCAGGCAGCGCAGGCCAAAGCCCGCCCCATTGGCAAGTGTGCTCACCCCTAAGATCGCCGAGGCCATGTCGTTCAGCGCCACAAGCGCTTCGGCCGTCGGAAGCCGGGTGGGATCGCCCAGCAGCATGAAGTTGGACACGACCTTCCAGCCGCCGATGGGCGAAGCCGGCCCTGCGAGATGCGCGCCGCTGACTTCGAGATTGTCCCGCACGAGCAGCCGGCCCGCGGCGTCGCGGATCGAGACATCGGAGCCAAGCCGGTCGAAGCAACGCAAGCGCCCCTCCGGATCGTGGCAGGTAAAGGCATCGGACAGTAGCAGTACGGCGCCGGGTGCGAGCCTGGCCCGCACTGTGCTTGAACTGGATGCGCCGGGAAACAGCACCAGCGGATCGGGCGTCAAGGCCAGGAACGCGTGCTCTTCCAGGACAATCTCGGTCTCCTGGTGCGCCGGCTGGCCGTGGCAATCATGCACCACGGTTGCCGCCTGGGTGGTGACATGGGCTGCCGCACCGGCGCCGAGCTCGTAGCGGCTCGTCAGCCTGTCGTCGCGATAGAGGCCCCCCGAGGAGGATTGCTGATAGACCGTCAGCAGCGACGGAATGGCCCTATCGAGCGCGAACGGCCGTGTCATGTGGAACGGGTAGCACACGAACTGGCGGCCCAGATGGGTGCGCGGCCCATGACGGGAGAAGGCGAGCTCGAAACGGCCACAGCGTGCCTCGGCCTGGCGCGGCTGTACCAGGACGTGAGCGGTACGCGGTTGGGGCCAATGGCTCGTCATCTGAACAACACGTCCGAGACGATGCGGTCGGCAATCGCGTCGACCCCGTCATTGCTGCGGCAATTGGTGAGCGCCATCGGCCGGCCAGCCCGCGCGGTGGCGGCTTGCGCTGCCATCGACGCGAGATCGACGCCGACATGGGGGGCGAGATCGGTCTTGTTGACCACCAGCAGGTCGCATTTGAGGACGCCGGGGCCCTTCTTGCGCGGAATGTCGTCGCCGCCGGCAACGTCGATGACGAACATCCACCAGTCGACAAGATCGAGCGAGAAGGTCGAGGCGAGATTGTCGCCGCCGCTCTCGATGAGGATCAGCTCGACATCGGGAAACAGCACTTCCAGATCGTCGGCGGCGGCGATGTTGAGCGTCGGATCCTCGCGGATGACGGTGTGCGGACAGGCGCCCGCCTCGACGGCTGCGACACGCGCCGGATCGATCAGGCCGGAGCGCCGAATGCGTTCGGCATCCTCGGCCGTCACCAGATCGTTGGTGACGATCGCCAGCGACACGCCGCGCTCGGCAAAGGCCGGGATCAGCCGTTCGATCAGTGCCGTCTTGCCGGAACCGACGGGTCCGCCGATGCCGATGCGGGCAGCCCCGACGCGCGAGGCCGACGGTGCAAAGGAAGAAGTCCTGACGTCCATGATATCACCTCAGCATGTAGCGTTGGGTCAGCGGCAGCTCATGCGCCGGCTCGCAGGTGGCCAATTCGCCATCGACAAAGACATCGAAGGTCTGCGGATCGACGCGGATGTTGGGGCAGGCATCGTTGTGCAGCATGTCCTTCTTCGTGAGGCCGCGATTGCCGCGCGAGGGCAGCAGCGCCTTCTTCAGATCGAGCGTCGCGGCAAGGCCCCGGTCGATGGCGAGCGGATTTACGAAGCAGGCCGAGAGCGCCTGCTTGGCGCGTCCGAAGGCGCCCCATTGCGGGCGCAGCAACAGCGGCTCGCAGGTCATCAGCGACGCGGCGCTGTCGCCCATGGCACCCCAGGCGATGAAGCCGCCCTTGATGACGAGCTCTGGCTTGATGCCGAAGAAAGCCGGCCGCCAGATCACGATGTCGGCCATCTTGCCGTCTTCGAGCGAACCGACATGCGCGGCGATGCCGAAGGTGCGGGCTGCATTGATGGTGTATTTGGCGACGTAGCGCTTGATGCGTTCGTTGTCGCCGAAGCGCGTCGCCTCCTCTGGCAGGCGGCCGCGCTGCTTCTTCATCTTGTCGGCGAGTTGCCAGGTGCGGCAGATCACCTCGTTGATGCGGCCCATGCCCTGGCTGTCGGAGCCGAGCATTGAGATCGCGCCGATATCGTGCAGGATATCCTCGGCGGCGATGGTCTGGGCGCGGATGCGGCTTTCGGCAAAGGCGACATCCTCGGGAATGGCCGGGTTGAGGTGATGGCAGACCATCGTCATGTCGAGGTGTTCGTCGAAGGTGTTGACGGTGTAGGGATTGGTCGGGTTGGTCGAGGACGGCAGGCACCACGGCACGCCGGCGACGCTGATGATGTCCGGGGCGTGGCCGCCGCCGGCACCTTCGGTGTGGTACATGTGGATGGTGCGACCGTTGATGGCGGCGAGCGTGTCCTCGAGGAAGCCGGATTCGTTCAGCGTGTCGGTATGGATCTGGACCGGGAAATCGAGCTGGTCGGCCACCGTCAGGCAGGTGTCGATCGAGGCCGGCATGGTGCCCCAGTCCTCGTGCAGCTTGAGGCCAAGGCAACCGGTCTCGATCTGCTCGACCAGCGAGGCCGGCTTGTGCGAATTGCCGCGGCCGAGAAAGCCGAAATTGATCGGCCATTCTTCCGCCGCCTGAAGCATCTTGCCGACATTGAACGGGCCGCCGCAATCGATGCCGACGGTGATCGGCCCGAGCGAACCGCCGAGCATGGTGGTGATGCCCGAGGCAATGGCATGCTCGCACAATTGCGCGCTGTCGAAATGGACATGCACGTCGAGCGCGCCGGCGGTGGCGATCAGGCCCTCGCAGTCGCGCACCGTGGTTGCCGCGGAGACGATCAGGCGCGGATCGACACCGTCCATGATCGCCGGATTGCCGGCCTTGCCGATGCCGACGATCTTGCCGTCCCTGATCCCGAGATCGCCCTTGACGATGCCGACCACGGCATCGATCACGGTGACATTGCACAACAGGAAGTCGAGCGCGCCCTCGGCACTGGTGACGCCGGCGGCAAGGCCGGCTCCGTCGCGCAAGGTCTTGCCGCCGCCATGCAGGCATTCGTCGCCATAGACGGCGAAATCCTTCTCGACGACGGCGACGAGCGAGGTGTCGCCGAGGCGAAAGCCGTCGCCGGTGGTCGGGCCATACATTGCCGCATAGTCGCGGCGTGACAGTGTTGCCATGGTCGTTCCTCCCCTCAGGCGCCGCGGAAGCCGCGGGCGCGGGCGTTATCAAGGGCAGCGGCCTTGACCGCCGCATCGTCGGCCGAGCCGTTCGACAGCCCGTTGAGGCCGGAGAGCTGTTGCTGCCCGCCGAAAGTGGTGAGCGGCACGTCCTTCTCCTGCCCCGGCTCGAAACGCACCGCCGTGCCCGCGGCAATGTCGAGCCGCATGCCGAAGGCAGCCGCGCGGTCGAAGTCGAGCGCCTTGTTGACCTCGAAGAAGTGGTAGTGGCTGCCGATCTGCACCGGACGGTCGCCGGTGTTGACCACCTTCAGCGTCAGCTTGCGGCGGCCGGCATTCAGCTCGATCTCGCCGTCTTCGGTGATGATCGCGCCGGGTTCGAGATCGTCGGCAACGGCACCGGCTGCCGGCCGCAGCGGCTCATGCACGGTGACCAGCTTGGTGCCGTCGCGGAACGTCGCCTCGATCTGCAACATCGGCAACATCGCCGCCACCCCTGGCATGACGTCGGCCTGGGTCAAGATGGCGGAGCCGAACGACATCATCTCGGCGACCGAGCGCCCTTCCCTGGCGCCTTCGAGAATCTCGTCGGAGATGATCGCGACGGCTTCGGGGTAGTTGAGCGACAAGCCTTTGGCCCGGCGTTTGCGCGCAAGTTCGGCCGCCGTGTAGATGGTCAGGCGTTCAAGTTCGGTCGGGGTAAGCAACATGGCGTGCGCTCCTCATCAATTGGAAAACAGGCGCTGGCCGGACGTGCCGTGCATGGCGACTGCGATCTCGCAAAGCGGCGTGAACGAACGCAGCGCCTCGCCATCCGCGACCGGCCTGCAGGCCGCGGCTTCGATCGCGGGTAGTGCCCGGGCCATCGAAGCCTGCGCGTCGATGGCCCCGATCAGGCCGAGCCGCACCGCAGCCGTCGCCAGCGAGGCGACCATCTGGTAGCCGCCGATCGCAACGGCCGTCGCCTCGTCGAGGCCAAGCGCCTGCCACACAAGGCCCTGGACGACGGCGAGGTGGCCGCAGGCGCTGCCATAACGGACCATTCCGCGATAGGCAGTCGCCCCCTTGGTTCCCAGGCGCCCATGGGTGGTCAGGAGGGCCGTGCCGTTGCGGCGCGAGCCCGACCGCAGCCCCTCCACGAAGGTCGAGGCCTCGACCTCGCGGTCCAGTTCGGCAAGCGCGTCGAGATCGCCGGCAAGCCGATACGCCCGCACCAGCGCGACACGGTCCGCATCGGCCCAGCGGTGGCGGATCTGGGTGTCGACGAAATCGGCGAATTCGAACACGCCCAACCGGTCGGCCAGCGATGACGATGCCTCGAGCCCTTGCGAAAAGGCAAAGCCGCCTGATGGGAATTGCCCGTCGGCATGCTGCAGGGCGACGAGCAGGTTCGTTGCGGAAAGGCTCATTCGGCCTCCTCGCTCAGCTTGACCCGACCGCCGGAAATCAACGGCTCGATGCGCGCGGCATAGGCCGAGGCGGGCCCGTCCTGCGCCACCAGAAGATCCTCACCGTCGAAACGCACCCGCCAGTGGAGATTGCCGGCGTGATAGCCGAGTTCCAGCGCATCGCTGGCCGAGTGCGGCGTGATCCTCAGCCAGCGCTGCTCGCCGGCCCTGACTATCACCGCGCGATGGTCGTCGAGCACAAGCACGGCACCATCGTGCAGCTTCTGGTCGCGCGGCAAGGTGATCGCCACCTCCTCGCCCTTGTCCGTCCGCGCCATCAGCCGCCGCCGGTCGAGATCGCCGGCCGCAACCGTCACGAACTCGACCGCATGGTGATGTTCGAGATGGTGGATGGCCTCGTGCAAGCCCGGATCGCTTCGGCTGCCTACAACGCTTTCAACTCGCAGCATCTCAAAATCCTTTCTGCGCTAGACCACTCGTCGGTGCCATCGGATATCCCGACCACCAAAGCCACTTCGGCTCTACAGGCTCATATGCTTGTGGATCAGCTCGTTGCTGAGGTCGGCAGTTTCGCCGGCTGCCGCGATTTGTCCCTTTTCGAGGATGGCAAATCGATGCGCAGCGGTACGCGCAAAGCGTATCTTCTGCTCGACGAGGATGATGGTCAGCCCATGATCCCGGTTGAGCGACATGATCGCTTTTTCGATATGCTCGACTATGTTTGGCTGGATGCCCTCAGTCGGTTCATCAAGGACAAGAATGCTTGGATCCGTGGCGAGTGCCCGGGCAATCGCCAGTTGCTGCTGCTGGCCGCCGGAAAGGTTGGTGCCACGTCGGTTCAGATGATCTTTCAAGAAGGGAAACAGGGTCCAGACCAAGGGAGGGACCGACATCTGGCGATCCGCCCGCGCGTTGCAGCCAAGCAGGATATTGTCGAGCACGCTGAGCCCTGGCACGATTTCACGCCCCTGGGGCACATAACCGATGCCGCGCCGCGCACGTTCATAGGTAAGGTCCCGGCTGATCTCGGTACCTTCGAATTCGATCGCGCCCTTGGTCTGCACGGTGATGCCGAGCAGGCTGCGCAACAGGGTCGTCTTGCCCACACCGTTGCGCCCCATGATGCAGAAAACCTCGCCCTTGCGGATTTCAAGATTGAGATCGTGGATGATGTGGCTGGTTCCGTAGAACACGTTGAGGTCTTTGAATTTAAGCATGGCTGAGCGTCGCCGATCCAAGATAGGCCTCGATGACCGCGGGGTTGCGTTCGATCTCCTCCGCGGTTCCCTCGGCAAGTACTGATCCCTGGTGCATCACGGTAATGGTCCGGCAGATGCGGCGGACGAATGCCATGTCGTGTTCGATCACCAGCACCGTGTGTTGGCCCGCAAGGTCGAGCAGCAACTCGGCCGTCTTGTCGGTTTCGGCCGAGGTCATCCCTGCGGCGGGCTCGTCGAGGAGAATGATCTTGGGGTCCTGGCTCAGGACCATTGCCAGTTCGAGCCATTGCAGTTGACCGTGCGACAGTTCCGATGCCTTGCGCTTCATCGAACCGAGCAACCCGGTCCTTTCTGCGACGGCGACCTCCCTGTCGCTTGGCCTGGGCTTCACCCGTTCGAACAGGTTCTGGAAAACACGGACCCTGCGGTTGCTGGCAACCTGCAGGTTTTCCAGCACGGTCATGTCCTTGAAAACCGTTGGCGTCTGGAACTTGCGGCCGACGCCGCTCCTTGCAATGGCAGCCTCGCCGATGCCGGTGATGTTGCGGTCATGCAGCCAGATCTCGCCCTCGGACGGCAGCGTCTTGCCGCAAAGGAGGTCGAGCAAGGTCGACTTCCCGGCACCATTGGCGCCGATGATCACCCTGAGTTCGCCATCGGCGATCGACAGATCGACGTCGCGAACGGCGGGAAATTCGTCGAACCTCACCGTCAGATTCTGCGTCCGCAGGATGGGGGCAGCTGATGCCAGTGCCGCAGTTCGAGATGGCCTGTGAAGGGCATTCATCAATCATGCCTCCCTTGCGGACAGTTCGGCCTCGGCAAAGCGCTCGGCCTTGCCGGAGCGTTCGACCAAAGCCTTGAATATCCCGGCAATCCCGTTCGGCATGAACAGAACGACGAAGACAAAAAGCAGACCCAAAATGATCGGCCAGACCGGCTGGAAGGTGGCGCTTTCGCTGGCAAGGGAGCCGACGAAATTGACGATCAGAGCGCCGATACAGGCGCCGAGCAGGGATGCACGGCCACCTGTCGCAGCCCAGATCACCATCGAGATGCTCAATGACGTCGCCATCAGCGACGGCGTGGCGAATTCGGAGGTCAGGGTGAACAGCATTCCCGCCAGGCCGGCGACACCGGCCGAAACGCAGAAGATGAAGAGCTTGTAATTCTCGACGTCGTAGCCGAGGTAGCGGGCGCGCGCTTCGTCCTCGCGAATGGCCTTGAGGACCTGGCCTATCCGCCCCGACAGCATGTAGCGGGCCAGGAGGATCACCGCGAGGAGCGTGAGCGCGACGGTGTAGTACGCGCTTGGGCCGTAGGGGTCGAATTCAAAGCCGCCAATTTCCAGCAGCGCAAGGTTGGCGAGGCCGTTGAAGCCGCCGGTGAGCGGCTGGTTGTTGATGATCAGCAACTGGCCGATCAAGGCGAAGGCCAGCGTGATGATGCTGACATAGACGCCGGTCGTCCGTCGCTTGAACATGACATAGCCGATCGCGGCAGCCAGTACGCACGGCACGACGATCGCAGCAATCATGCCGACCGTGATGGATCGAAATGGAATCCACAGGAACGATCCGGTGGTGACGCAACATAGATCGCGGACAGCATCCGGCTCCATGTTGAGAAGCATGAGTTGCGGTACCGGATTGTTTTCCGGTACGGCCAGGGTCAGCGACATCGCCAGCATGTAAGCGCCCATGCCGAAAAAAAGTCCCTGGCCGAGGCTCAGGATGCCGGCATAGCCCCACGACATGCTGATGCCGATCGCACAGATCGAATAGACAAGGTAAGTCGCGACACGGTTGGTCCAGAAG
Source organism: Aminobacter sp. MET-1 (assembly GCF_026521175.1). Taxonomy (NCBI): domain Bacteria; kingdom Pseudomonadati; phylum Pseudomonadota; class Alphaproteobacteria; order Hyphomicrobiales; family Phyllobacteriaceae; genus Aminobacter; species Aminobacter sp. MET-1. The sequence goes on from NZ_JAMSHL010000190.1 coordinate 90,771, forward strand.
CTGTTGAGCACGAGCGGAAGCGCAAGCACAACGGCGAAGAACACTATGTATGCGATTATGGAAGCGGTGCGGTATGTCATGCGCTCGTCCATGTTGCAGCCAAGCTCAGCGGCTCTTGGTGACGAAGAGGCCCTGAGGCTTGAAGAGGAGAATGAGGATCACGACGGTGAACAGGACCGTTCGCCCGTAGACGTCGTTTGCCCAGGTGGCGACGAAGCTCTGGACTTCGCCGAGAATGCCTGCCGAGGCGAAGGTGCCGAGCAGATGGCCAACGCCGCCGGCGACGACAACGAGAAAGGCATCGACGACATAAGGCGTTCCCATGTCGGGTGACACGGTCTTGAAACCCGACACCAGCACGCCCGCAATGCCCGCAAGTCCGGAGCCATAGGCGAACGCCAGCATATTGACGCGCTTGTCGTTGATACCGCAGGCCGCCGCAGTATTCCTGGCAACCGAAACGGCCCGAAGCTGGCTGCCAAATCGCGTCCTGAAGATCAGCAGCCAACTGATAGCGCCCAACGCCAGGGCGGCCACGAACACGAAGGCTCGGTAGACCGGTATGTTGGCGCCGAAGACACGTATGGCCTGCTGCAGTTCGGCTGGAACAGGGACGTTCTGAAGGTCCGAGCCGAGGCCATCGATCTCGATGCCGAAGAGCCCGAGCCCAAAGTGAATTCGGATGAGTTGCTGCAGTATGAGCGCAATGCCCCAGGTTGCCAGCAAGGTGTCGAGCAGCCGCCCGTAGAGCCTGCGAACGACTGTTCGCTCGATGATCAGCCCGAAGGTCGCTGTCACCAGGAACGCCAGCGGCAGGCAGAGATAGATGTTGAAGCCAAGGTGCTTGGTCGCCAGGACCGTGGTGTAGGCCCCGATCATCACCATCTCGCCATGGGCCAGGTTGATGACGTTCATGGTGCCGTAGATTATCGCCAGGCCAAGGGCGACCATGAAAAGTATCGATGCGATACTCAGGCCGATGACAAATGTTTCCATGCCGCTTTCATCCGCGTCTGTCGAGGGATCGTGCCGGCGCGAGCATCCGCGCCGGCAAAGCTGGCTGATCGAGGACTAGAGGGTCGCCCCGCTTGTCGCGCAGACCCGCTTCTCGGCCGTCTCGCCGACACTCGAGTACGGCAGCGGCACAAGCGGCTCGGCATACTGATCGACTACGTCGAGCAGGCCGTCCGCACGGGTCTTGCCGATGCGCGGCGTCAGGTAGCTGTGCAGGTTGTCGGGATCGACCGTGACCTTGCCCTGCGGCGCGTCGAAGGACAGGCCGCCAACACTGGCAACAATGGCCTCCGGCGCGAGATCACCGGCCTTTTCTGCCGCCATTGCCCACATGTTGACGCCGATATACACCGCCTCCATCGCCGCGTGGGTTACAGCGTCGGCTCCGGCGTAGGCCTTGAATGCCTCGACGAAAACCTTGTTCTGCGGTGTGTCGACGGTCTGGAAATAGGGCAGCGAAACATAGCTTCCCAGCGCGTATTCAGGACCCATCGCCTTGATCTCGACTTCGGTTGTCGTCGAAGAACACAAAGGCAGCTTGTCGAAGTCGTAGCCCTGGTTGCGCAGCTCCCGGTAGAAGGCAACGATGGAGTCGCCCACGACGTTGGAGAAGATGACGTCTGCGCCGCTCGAACCGATCTTCGAGACCATGGACGCCCATTCGGTATGCCCGAGCGGGAGGTATTCGTCGCCGACAACCTCCATGCCGATCCTTTGGCAGATCGTCTTCGAGGTCTTTGCCATCCCGCGGGGAAAGGCATAGTCGGAGCCAACGATGAAGACCTTGTTCTTGCCGAGGCTCTTTTTCAGCCACGGCAGGGAATTTTCCAGCTGCTGGTTGGGCACTGCCGAGCCGGCGTAGAGCACGTTTTTGGAGCACTCCTCGCCCTCGTACCAGGTCGGCCAGACCAGCAGGCCCTTGCGCCGCTCCACGACCGGCAGGACAGCCTTGCGGCTGGCTGTGGTGTAGCAGCCGAAGATCACGGGAACCTGGTCTTCGATCGTGAGCTTGCGCGCCTTTTCGCTGTATATGCGCGGCTCGGATGCCGGGTCTTCGATGATGGCACGCAGCTGGCGGCCAAGAACGCCACCCTTGGCGTTGATTTCGGCAATCGCCATCTGGGCGCATTGGTTCATCGATTTCTCGACGATCGCCGTGGTGCCCGTCAGCGAATACATGATGCCGACGGGAATCTCATTTGCCGCCCAGGCCTTGCCCCCGAGACGCAGGATCGCCGGAGCTGCCAGTCCGACAGCCGCAAGACCCGATGCTTTAAGAAACGTACGTCGATCTTGGTTCTTCATTGTTCCTCCTGTTCGCATCTATGTGCGATTTATTTTTAGGAAGCCGCCCCATTCGCGGCCGTGCAGAACGTGTATTAGAACGATGTAATAATCAAAACTTATTCAGTATTTTTTCGCTCCTCCTGATATTTAGAAAGCTTAACTCCAAATCATACCATTCACTTCTCCGAAATAGTTGCGGAACACACGCGATAAGAATTTGGTTTTATTTTCTTGTTATTTACTATTACTACAGACATCCCTTTTCAGACGAACGAACGCTTGACTGACGATCCGGCACGCATGACGCCGAAACAGGTATCCGACTTTGGCCAAAGCAATGCCGCGCACGCGTTCGCACGCGCTGACCAATGAGCGTCGGGAATAGCTGTAAACTGAACCAACGGCTGCCAACGGCCCTGTCGGGAACAGCCGAAAACAAAAAAACCCGCCAACTCCGTTCAGGAGTCTTGCGGGCTACACAGCCTGTCAGTGCTGACGACCTTGTCTCGCACCGGATCGACGCTCAGGCTTCACCCGGCGTCAATTATTTTTCATTCTAGTCACGCATCTCTTTGAAGGTCAAGAGCTCATGTGCATTGATGATCGCACTCGCCAGATCGTCCATCGGAACGCGCTTTGCCATCGCCTGCCGACGAATGTTTTCGTAGGCATCATGCTCGCTAAGCCCTTGTGTTTCCATCAGAATACTCTTGGCCCGCAAGATCCGATTGTTTCCGGCCAGCTTTCGTTCGAGCTTGCGGATTCTCTTGCCCGCATTCTGTCGCTCCAGCCAAAGCGCGCGTGCGATCGTCAGGTTGGTCAGTAAGCCGAACGGGCGGATCGGCCGCTCGATGACTGCCAGCGCACCGCATTCCAGGACCACCTGAAGTGTGCTTGGGTCTTCGTAGGTGACCACCGCCAGCAAGGCGGGGTCGGACGGCTGCACCGGTCGAAACAGGCGCAGGATCTTTTCCCGGTTCTCCTGCTCGATCGAAACCAGGACCACCACCGCCGAGGGGCTTATGGCATCAGGCAGAGGCCAGGTCGTCTCACAGCTGCAGCCAATGCGGCGAAGATGCTCGATCAATGCCAATCCCTCCGAGTCCGGCGGATGGATGACTTGAACGCGCAAGCCTTTCAGGTCCTGGAGTATCCTGGCTGGCACCGAACGATCCACTATGCTTTGCGTTGCAGCTGATGTGGTTTGCTCATCCAATCATCGAATGACGCGGTGACGAAGTAAGGATCCGGCCTGACTCTCGTTTCGGATTGCCAGATGACGTCGAACTTGCCCTCCGAATTGACACGCCCGATCCGTGACCAGAGTTCTGTGTGGTGATTATCGGGGTCAATCCGTATGCGGCCTTGCGGCGCATCGAATTCCAGCCCGGCCAAGTGTTTGGCCAAAGCCTCAGGCTCATCCGTACCGGCCAATTCCAGAGCATTGGCGTAGAGATGAACCTGAAAATAGGCGGCCTCGGCGCCTGCCGTGACAGGAGCATTGGGGCCGAAGCGTTTTTTGTAGGCGGAAACAAACCGCCGCGCCTGTGGCGTGTCCAGAGTTTCGAAGAACGACGCCGAAGTCAGATGCCCCGCAGCAACCTCGGGCGCCATCTCGGCAACTTCGGCTTCGGTTGTCGTCAGGCTCGCGATCGGCATGGTCTCGACGTCAAAGCCGGCCTCTTTGTAGGCCTCGTAAAGCATGACCGCGCCGGTGCCCACCACCGTCGACACCACGATGTCCGGCTTCAGCTTCTTGATCTGCTTGATGACCCGGTCGAAATCCTTGCGGACGGCTTCGACAGGGACATAGATCTCGTCGAGAATGGTCCCGTTGGCCCTCGTCACAAGATCCATGACGACACGGTTGTACTCGTAGGGGAACACGTAGTTCGAGCCGACCAGGAGGAACCGCTTGCCGTAATTCTCTATCAGATACCGCGCGAGCTGGACCGCATTCTGGTTCGATGAGGAACCCGTGTAGAAACAACGTGTCGAGTACTCGAACCCCTCGTAGAAAGTTGGGTAGAACAGCAGTCCTCGGTAGGATTCTATTTCCGGGAGGACAGCCTTTCGCGCCGACGACATATAGCATCCGAAAATGATCTTGATGCCATCCTCGGCGAGAAGACGAACGGCGAGTTCCTGATATTTCTTGGCAGAACATTCCGGGTCATAAAAAACAGGCTTGATCGGTCGCCCCCGAACGCCGCCGGCTGCGTTGATCTCTTCTGTTGCCAGGCGTGTCGCATTCGCTTCCGCCATCTCGGCCGCAGCAGTTACCCCGCTGCTGGAGAACAAGACGCCAATACGCCAGTCGACATTTGCCATGCGATCTATGCCACCAATTGAGCAGGCCGAAACAAAGTACTCCGGTCATCAGCGTGAGCCGGACAGATTCTGCTTGGGGAGATTTGGGAAACGCCACTGTTTCCGGTGTCATAGAAATATCCTGCCGGCCGAAGAAAGGCAACGCGCTTGGGCAGCGTTACGTGTCAGGACCGTCAATCCAAACCGGCACTGCCCGTCGGGTCGCCTGAGCACACGGCTCCAGCCCCTTCGACTGATGGTCCTGCTTGCCTCACAGCCCAAGCCTCACATGGATCTGCAATCAATCCGCAACGTCTGGTGAAGCGTTCGCGAGGGGGATCCGCCTGAGGTTGCCAGCGTTGCCAACACCAGGCTCACATCGATCCCCCGCTACCATCTTCGGATATTACCCCTTTGCGGTCCGTTTTTTCTTTTCCGGATCGTCGAAGGTCAGCGTGTGAGCGATCGCGTTAGCCCGCAGCGACTTGCCGCGGACTTCCAGCTTTACGCCTTGCTTGGCATAGGGCACATCGAGACGGGCGATCGCCATCGATCGCTTGGTCAGCTTCGAATAGGACGGGCAGGTGATGACGCCGACCTTCTTGCCGTCGGCCCAGACCTCGTCGCCGAGATCGGCCATCTGGTCGCCCTCGATCAGCATGCCGAAGATCTTGAACCGCTCCTTGCCCTTCTGGCGATAATGCTCTTCCGCCCCCCGGAAGCCGGTCTTGCCAGGCGATACCGTGAAATCGAGGCCGAGTTCCCACAGGCTGTCTCCAACCGGCTCTCCTGCAATCGGGTACATCTGGGAATTGTCGTAGGGATAAAACAGCAGGTAGCTCTCGACCCGCAGCAGGTCGAGCGTGCTGAAGCAGCACGGGATGATACCCATATCCTTGCCTTCGGAAAGGATCGTATCCCAGACAAGCCGCGCATCCTGGCCGCGCACGAAAATCTCGTAGCCGCGCTCGCCGGTGTAGCCCGTGCGCGAGATCGTCACCGGAGCGCCGAACAGCGTGGTGTGGATGTGGTTGAAATAATTGAGGTCGCGGATTCCGGGCACGTGTTTGGCCAAGAAATCGACTGCCAGAGGTCCCTGCAGCGATAGATCGTGAAGGTCGTCGTCGAACAGCACGGCACAATTGCGCCCGGCGGCCTGCTTGATGATCTCCTCATGCGCCGTGCCGGTTCCGCTGACCAGCATCCAGGCGTTGGGTCCGTTGCGATACAGCACGCAATCGTCGGTCAGGTGGCCGCGCTCGTTGAGGATAGCGGCATAGACCGAACGGCCCGGCTGGATCTTGGCCACACTGCGGGTCGTGATGTACTCGAGGATCGCAATCGCGTGCGGCCCGATCAGGTGCATCTTCCGCAATCCTGAAACGTCCATCAGGCCGGCCCTGGTGCGGATCGCGACGTGCTGGTCGAACGGATCGGCGTCGTAGGTCCAGGCTGTTCCCATGCCGCTCCAATCCTCGAGATTGGAGCCGAGTGCTCGGTGACGATCGCCAAGGGCGGTAAAACGCCAGCTCAAGGTCATCTTGTTCCTCCGGTCATTTTGGCAAACAGGTTTCGTACCGGCGCGGCATCGCGCGCCAGGGAGTTCAATCGTTCGTCGCTTCCCATTTGCAGGGCATGCGACAGATCAGGATGCGGAGGTTTCAGCCGTATGGCCGAAGCGATGTGCCTGAGCGCCCTCCAACGCTCAGGCCGGGCGGAGGCGGCTGGGCGCCGGCTCCGCCGATCGATAGGCTCGACCGATCAGCCGGCCAGACCGGCTGCCAGGACGACGCCTGCGGCGGCGATGCCGCCACCGCCCACCTTGAGCGCGCTACGCCAGGACAAGCGGGCGACGAAGCTGGCAAGCGAGAAGCCCAGCGCATGCAGGACAACTGTCGAAGCGACAAACCCCAGCCCATAGAGGAAGGCATTGCTGGCAATCGGCAATTCCTGGCCGTGGGCGAAACCGTGCAGGCCGCCGAAGGCAACCGTCATCGCAAAGGCCGCACCGAACGGCACCCGGCTGCCCAGCGCCACGATCGCGCCCAGCAACACCACCGATCCGGCGATGCCCAGTTCGACAAAGGGAAGCGACAGCCCGGTCATGCCAAAGACCGCGCCCGCGATCATTCCGATGACGAAGCCGAGCGGCAGCCAGCGAAAATACGGCTCGTTGTCGGCATTCTGCCCGGCCCAGATGCCTACCCCAGCCATGGCCAGGATATGATCAAGCCCGGAGAGCGGGTGAGATAGTCCAGCCCCGAGGCCGCCGGCCTCGGGCAGAAAATGCGCGTAGCTCGGCATCGTCGACGCGGCATATGCAACGGCAACCGCCGCAGCGAACCGCGTGATCTTTGTTGTGTTCGTTGTCGTGTTCACCATCAACTCCTGTGGCCGGCGGCAGCCGGCCTTGTCCAAGTGGCTGTCTATTCGGCGGCGACCAGATCGGTGCGGCGCAGCTTGTCGTCGATGACGTCGCCATCCTGTGCTGCCAGCGAAGCCATCAGGCGCATGATCACGCACGCCGCCAGGCGGGCCGCCGTGCCGCTGATGTCGAAGATCGGGCATAGCTCGGTGAGATCGATGACGCTGACACCGCCACGCTTGGCGATCATGTCGACAATCCGCATCATCTCACGCGACTCGAGGCCGCCCGGTTCCGTCGAAGTGACGCCGGGTGCCGTCGACGAATCCATGACGTTGAAATTGAAGCCGAGGTACTGCGCGTCGGTGCCGCTCCAGACCCGGTCGATCGAACGCTCGACCAGCGGGTAGATGCCCGCGTCGAACAGGTCGAACATCGAGTCGTACTGAAGGCCTCTCTCCTTCGAGAGGTCGATATGGTCCTTCGGGTTCATGGCGTTGCGGGCGCCCAGATGCGCGACATTCCTGATGTCGAGATTGGGCAGTTCGGTGATGCGCGCCATGGCGCACGGGGCGAGATTGCGCTCGCCGGCCCAGCTGTCGGCCATGTCGAGCTGCGCGCCGAAATGCATGTAGCCCATCTTCTTTTGCGGGCCGATATGGTCGGACAGCGCCCGCGCCGCAGTGATCGAAATCGAGCGGTCGCCGCCGCAGATGATCGGGATGAGCCCGGACTTCAGCACTTCGCGGACCGCACGATAGATGCGCTCATGGGCCACCTCGGGGCTGACCTTCGGCATCGAAACGTCGCCGCAATCGACAGCCTTGCCATGCAGGTCGACATTGTATTCGAACCAGTAGGAAAAATACTCCTGCGTGATGAGGCGGAACTCGCGCGGAGCATCCTCCGAGCCGGGCTTGCCGATGTTACCCTCGTCGAACGGCACGCCGACGAAGGCGTATTTCGCACCGCAGGCCTTCAGCGCTTCGGCATTCAGCGGCACGTGAGCCGAACGCAGGAACGTGATCAGGCCGGGCGCCCGGTAGTTGTCGCCGGCGTCGCCGCCAAGCGGCGAGAACAGATGGGCATAGGATTTTGCTGGGTTCATGACTTAATCTCCTCCCTGAGAATTCTTACGGTTGCTTGCCCTGCTGGCGCAGGGTCTGGGCACGCGAGCCGAGATAGTGGTAGATCATGTTGACCGTCATCTTGGCGCTGATCTGGCTCGGATCGAAGTCCGGGCAGAGCTCGACGATATCGAGAATGTCGCAGCCGTGGCGGCCAGCGATGCGCGCAAGCTGGATCACTTCGCGCCCTTTCAGGCCGTAGCATTCCGGCGCGGAGTTGGCGGGCATGCAACTGATGTCGATCGAGTCCGTGTCCCAGGTGAAGTACAGCGAGTCGGTGTCCTTCTTCACCCGTTCGAAGATCTCGTTGGCGCACACTTCCAGCCCGCGCTCGATCATCTCGGGCATGGTCACAACGCGGATCTCGTTGTCGACGTAGAAGTCCCACCAGTCCTTGGGATTGAGGCTGTTGCGCGACCCCATATGCGCCATGTTCCTGGCGTTGCAATTGGGCAGGTCGAGCGCGCGCGGCGCGCCGGAGCAGTTGGTGATCAGGTTGCCGGCCCAGTCGGGTCCGGCGTCGAGATGGCAATCGACATGCAGATAGCCCATCTTGCCGCTGCCGGTGAAACGCGACAGCGCCTTGGCGCCGGGGATCGGCAGGGAGTGATCGCCGCCGAACAGGATCACCTTGGCGCCGCCTTCGAGGCACTCGGTGACGTAGTCGGCGGTATATTCCTGCGACTTGATGTTGTTGCCCGGCACGGTCGGCACGTCGCCGCAGTCGACGACACGGAAAAAGCTCAGCAGGTCGACGTCGTATTCGAACATGTAGGGAAAATACTGCGTCGTCGCGTCGCGCAGCCCCGCGGCGCCTTGCGAGGCGCCGGCGCGCACGATCTGGCCCTGGTCCCACGGCACGGCCAGGAAGCATATCTTGGCACCCATCTCGCGGATCTTGTGGCGATCCGGCGGGCAATAGGGCGCGCCCATAAAGGTGGCGAGCCCCCTGGATTTGAACGAACCATTGTGCAGCTTCGGCGAGTAGATGTGGTCATTCTCGCCGAACTGCTCGGCGGGGCCGCGATGTTGATGTGGCGTGAATTGCCACTTTGCTGTCTCTGTTTTTCGATCAAGCATGCTGTTCCTCCCAACAGATAACTACTGAAGTGCTTGCCGAGCCTGGGCCGCAGGGTGCTGCGCTTCTTCCTCAAGCTCGATGTGGATAAGCTCCATCTCGCGCCCGGACAGCACCTTGCGTGAAGGCCTCCCGCAGTCGGGGCAACGAAGATTGGAAAGCGAGAGCGGCGACCGCACCTCGGCGCAGTGCTCGCAGAATATGGTCAGCGGCACTTCCTCGATGTGCAGCTTGGCACCTTCACAAAGCGTGCCGCGCGTCGCCGGGCCGAAGCAGAAATAGAGCGAGCGGGCGATGCCGCACATGACTCCGAGGCGCACATGCATTCCGATGACCCGGGCCCGGCCGTTGCGCGCGGCGTGATCGCTGGCAAGGTCGATCAGGCTTGAGGCGATGGTGAGCTCATGCATGACACAACCTCATGCGTGCAGCGTGTTGCAGATGGAGTCCACCCGTGCCTGCAGGTCTCGTGCGAGGTCCTGCAGCTGCTGCTGACGGGCGCGGACGATCCACTCCAGCCATTCCGTCATCCCGGTGCCATCACGCGCCGAAACGACGATGCTTTCGATCGCCGGGTTCACCTCGCGGGCACGGGCAACACAGGCCTCGATGTCGAAATCGCAGTAGGGTGCCAGGTCCGACTTCGAGATGACCAGAAGGTCGGCCGCGGCGAACGCCTCGGGATATTTGACCGGTTTGTCATCGCCTTCGGTGACAGACAGAATGACCACCTTGTGGGCTTCGCCAAGGTCGAAGCCGGCCGGGCAGGCAAGATTACCGACATTTTCGATGAACAGAACGCCGCCCTGCCGTAGCGAAAGCGAAGCGAGCGCACGCTGGATCATGTCGGCATCGAGGTGGCAGCCCTTGCCGGTATTGATCTGCACCGCCTGGGTGTCCGTCGCACGAATGCGATCGGCATCATTGGTCGTCTCCTGATCGCCTTCGATCACCCAGGTCGGGAAGGTGCCCTTCAACCGCTGCAAGGTCTCGACCAGCAAAGTGGTCTTGCCCGCCCCGGGGCTGGCGATCAGGTTGAGCGCAAGCACGCCATGCGCGCTGAGTTCGTCGCGGACGTCGTCGGCAAACATGCCGTTCTTGGCCAGGATATCCTGCTCGATCTGCACCAGCCGCTTCTGGCTCATGCCCGGAACATGGGTCTTGGCGGCATCCTTGCCGAAATGCAGATCACCAGGACCCGCCCCAGCAACGGAATGCCGGTGCTCATGCATGTCGCCGTCGCCATGAACGTGACCGTGGGCGTCGCCGTGGTGGTGGTGATGATGTCCGTCATCGTGGTCGTGGTGATGGTGCCCATCATGGTGATGATGATGATCGTCATCATCATGGTGATGGGCATGCAGGTGCTCGTGGTCACCCCCGCCGCTCTTGCCGTCAATGCGAATGTTCTCAGGCCCGCAGCCGCATACCTGGCACATGGCTATCTCCCGCTCTTGCTTGTGGAGGGGCTTTTGGCGGACGGGTCGCCGGCATAATCAAGCAACCCCCAGATCACCCCCTTGAGGTAACGCATCGCAGCCGGGATCGGAGTTCCATGCGGCATGAAGCAGCCGAAGTAGATACCGTCGATGTTGCGCGAAATGAACGCCGCCATCTCATCAGGATCCGGGCAGGAAAAAATGCCCGCCTCGACGCCTGTGTGGATGCAATCGGCGAAAAGCCTCTTCTCAGACTCGTAGTAATCCTCGACGAAGCTGTCGATGAACTTGGGACCGGAGTCCTTGGGGCCACAGGCATTGACGAACATGATGCGCGCGAGGCTACGCAGCGTCTCCGACATCTCGACATTGAGGTCCAGACAGGCGCTCAGCCGTTCGGCCGGACTTTCATGTTGCGCGACGAGCTCGCTATAGCGGGTCATCATTCGGTCAAGCGCGTGAAGCACGTGAAGCACGGAAGACTGGTACAGCGATTCCTTGTTCTTGAAGTAATAATAGATGAGCGAGTGAGCAACACCCATCTTCTTAGCGATTAGCGGGATCGTTACTCTCCCGTAATCTTCATCGGCGAAGCATTCCAGCGCCGCCTCCAGCAACGACTCTGCCCGGACGCCTGGATTGCGGTAGAGGCGGGTCGTGGCCCGTTTGACTGATTTCACGCGATCTTTGAGATGGATGAGAGCGGCAGATTCCATGGATGATTTCCTGACTTGAGCACTGCCGGAGAAGCGCGACGCGACTGCGTCGGTTCAGCACCTGAAGTAAGGCCAGACTGCCGCTTCAGGTGTCGAGGGCACTGGTACTCGACTGCACTTTCGAGCTTGACGCTACGTAGCTTTGATATCACTGTCAACATCAGTTTTCAACCACTTTGCAACTCCGTTCGAAAATCACACCTGCTACACGCGGCCGCCAATCGCCTCATCCGCAGCGGCGAAAACACGCACAATCTTCCTTTAACTAATTGTTATATATGTATTTATTTTCAGATTTTTTAAAGTATCCTGCCCGCATTAGAGCGTTCAAGGGCATATGCCTTTCGTCTTGATACGTGCGAACTCGCTACTATTTTTACAATTGTGTCAGGAAAATTGTTTGACACGGAATTCAAACTGCCGCAACGTTATGGCGTGATGGGCAGCGACCCTATGCGACAAGACAACGAGCGCGCCGCACATCCGACAATCCGATGGAACCTGGGGTCGATCAGACAGGAGAACCCCTTGCGAGCTTCCCGGTCCTCAACAGAACCAATGCGTCGGGCGAAACTTTTGCCCGCGGGGGAAGCCGCGATGATTCCGGACTGCCAGGAAAACAGGACGATGCCAACCCCGGGGCGTTGAAGGACAATCAACGCCCCGATCGGTGTTCATTTAATCTTTGGAGGAGGATGAAATGACTATAGCTGCAACGAGCCCCGACAATGAAATACGTCGGGAATTGAACAGGCGACTGAACATCATTGCCGATCCGAACTATGAGGATCCGGCGCGAACCGACATATCGGGCCGCGAAATCGGCATGTGGTTCGCCGTCACTTCCTTTATCCTCGTCGTCGCGATCGCCATGTGGATCGGGGGTAACTGATGGCGTCCCAACCCAATTTCACCGGCGCAAGCTCCGCCTTCGGCACGCTACCAGTGCTGAAAGAAGAACGCGAGATCGGCTTCCTCGATCATTCCTGGATCAGTATCGGCCTCGCCATCGCCACTTGGGCATTCTTGTTTGGCGGCACCACAGCCCTGCTTGTAGGTGCCCGCGACGGCATCTACGCCATCATCATCGGCAACGTCATCGGCGTGTCGATCATGGCCGTCAGCGTCTGCATATCGACCGGAAAGTTCGGGATCGAACAATTCACACTGATGCGCAGCGTCTTCGGGCCTATCGGCATCCTGATCCCGGTCGGGCTTTTCCTGGCATTCGGCGTCGGCTGGTCGGCAATCCTGTCGATCATGTTCGGGCGCGCGATCAGCGGCGCCATGAACCAGGTCGGCGGCACGCATATCGGCGAAAACGACCTCGGGGTCACGCTGTTCGCGATCCTCGCGATCGCAATCTCGTGGCTATTGCTGTGGAAAGGCCCGACTGCCGTCAAATGGCTCAACCGCTTTGTCGGCCCTGGCAAGCTCATCTTGTGCTTCGGCATCCTGTTTCTCATCTTCAGCCACAAGAGCTGGAGCGACATCAGCAGTGCCGCTCCTCTTGCACCGTTTGACGACCACAGGCTCAACTTCATGATCGCGGTCGAGTTCAATCTGGCTGCCGGTTTTGGCTGGTGGCCGGTTCTGGGCAACATCACGCGCTTCACGCGTACACCCCGCGCAGCACTTTGGCCCAATCTGATCGGCGTCTTTGCTGCTACTGTTCTCGGCGAAACTGTCGGGTTGTTTGCCGCGCTCAGCCTCGGGTCATCTGACCCGACCGCCTGGATGATCCCGCTCGGCGGAGCCTTTGTCGGAGTGACCGCGCTGCTGTTCGTCGGACTGGCAAACATCACCGCCATCGCCAGCATCTTCTACGGCATGTGCCTCGCCATGCGGCAGGCTGGCGGACGCTATTTCGAAGCCCTGCCATGGGGACTGCTGACCGGTGCGCTGTTTGTGCCGGCGATCGTCATCACCTTCTTCCCGGGCGAGTTCTACGACAACTTTTTCATTTTCCTCGCCTGGACAGCCCTTGGCTTTGCGCCACTCTCCGGCGTGACGGCGATGGACTATCTGGTCCTGCGGCGAGGCCGGATCAAGCAGTGCGACGTCTTCAACGACGGTGCCGATTCCGACTACGCCTTCTGGCGCGGCATCAATCCGGCTTCGTTCCTGGCTCTGGTGGGCGGAGGCCTCGTCTACTACGCGTTGTTCGATCCCCAGTCGCTTGCCGCGCATGGTCCATTCGTCTGGATCAGTGCGTCCGTTCCTGCCTGTCTGGTGGCAGCGATCCTTCACTACGTTCTAACCAAGACGATAGTGATGCCGGCACGGCGCGGAGGATATTGATCCCGGGCCTCGGGTGGTCCGTTCACATGACGGATCACCCGCCTCACGCAATCCCCAGCACCATCGATCCAGATCCCAAAGTGAAGCGAGCCAGGGAACCACTGTTGCATACGGCAATCGGTCGTGAGGTTCGCGCCTTCCGAACCAGGCACGGTATGAAGGTGAGCGACCTGGCGGCGGCCACGAACCTGTCGGTGGGAATGCTCTCCAAGATCGAGAACGGGGGCATTTCGCCCTCACTGACGACGTTGCAGGCGATATCGCGCGGCTTGGCTGTGCCCATTACCTGGCTGGTGAGCCGATTCGAAACTGAATGTACCGCCGTCTTCGTCAAAGCCGGTAGCGACGCTGTTCCGAACAGCAAGGCTGCCAGACAGCAGTGCAAGCCCCTCGGCCATACAGACGTCAACGCCAATGGACTGCTCGTCGAGCCCCATCTGATCTCCCTCACCTGTGAGACAGACGTCTTTCCGGCGGCCGGCCATCAAGGCACCGTCTTCCTCTACCTGCTGCAAGGCGAGATCTCGTACCGTCACGGGGCCAGTATTTATCGAATGTCTCCAGGGGATAGCCTGTTCTTCGACGCGACGATCCAACATGGTGCCGAGAAACCGGCCCAACTGCCCGTCCGCTGCTTGTCCATCATGACCCGCCGTCGGGACCGATGATACGAAGCTCCCAGTCGGTGAAGGTCTCGGAGCCATCGCTCGTGCGCTGCTGCTCGACGAAGTCGGCTACGGCGTAGGGCTCATAAGAAAAGGCCCCGGATCGCTCCGGGGCCTTTCGCATGTCTCATCCACCAGTTCAGTGATGAGCCGTTTCGGCCATCTGCTTGGCATCAGGCAACTCGGCATGTGCTGCCAGGTCCTTGCGCGAGATGAAGGTGTAGAACATCGGCACCACGAACAGCGTGAACACCGTGCCGACGATCACGCCCGAGAAGATCACCAGGCCCATCGAGTAGCGTGCGGCAGCACCCGCACCCGAGGCAACGATCAGCGGCACGACGCCGAGCGCCATCGCGGCCGTGGTCATCAGGATCGGCCGCAGGCGAACCTTGGCCGAGGCGATGATCGCCTCGCTGCGCGACAAGCCATGCTCCTCGCGCTGCTGGTTGGCGAATTCGACCAGCAGGATGCCGTGCTTGGTGATCAGTCCTATCAGCGTGATCAGGCCGACCTGGGTGTAGATGTTGAGCGTACCGAGGCCGAGGTTGAGCGGTACGATGGCGCCGAAGATCGAAAGCGGCACCGACATCATGATGATGAACGGGTCGCGGAAGCTTTCGAACTGTGCCGCCAGCACCAGGTAGATCACGACGATGGCAAGTGCGAAGGCGATCAGGATCGTGCTGCCCTGCTCGCTTTCCAGGCGCGACTGGCCGGAGTAGTCGACGAAGAAGCCACCCGGCAGCAACGGCCGCGCTATGTCCTCGATCGTCTTCAGGCCGTCGCCGGTGGTCACACCGGGCACCGGCAGTGCCGAGATCGTCGCCGAATTGAGCTGGTTGAACTGCTCGATAGAAGCCGGCGACGAGTTGGTCTTGATCGTCACGACGGCCGACAGCGGCACCATTTGCCCGTTGACGCTGCGAACGAAGAACTCGCCGAGCTTCTCCGGATTGTTCCGGTACTCCTCCGGCACCTGCATGATGATGTCGTAGCTGTTGGAATCGCGGTCGAACTCGGCGATCGCGCCGCCGCCGACCAGGAGGCTCAGCGTCGATCCGACATCGCTGACGGACAGGTTGAGCGCTGCGGCACGATCGCGGTCGATGGTCACGGTGACCTGCGGCGCGTCAAAGGACAGCGAGTTCTGCACGACGATGAAGCGTCCCGAGGCCTGCGCCTTTTCCTTGATCTGCTCGGCCACCTCATAGACCTGGCTCGGATCGCCGGTCGACTGGATGACCATCGAGATCGGCAAGCCGCCGCCGGCGCCCGGAAGCGACGGTGGTGCGAAGACCAGCGCCTGCACGCCGCTGACCTTTGACAGCCGACCCTGGATATCGGCCTGCAACTCGGCCTGCGACCGGTCGCGATCGGCCCAGTCCTTGAACGCCCAGACCGAGAAGCCCGAATTGGTCTCGCCGCCCATGCCAACGATGGAGAAGTTGGCCTTGAGCTCCGGCAGGTCCTTGGTCAGGTCGCGGATCTGGTCGGCGTAGAGGCTGGTGTACTCCGTCGTCGCATAGCGGGGTGCGGTGATCAGCGAGAACAGCGCGCCCGAATCTTCTTCAGGCGCCAGTTCGCTCGACGTCTTGAAGAACATGAAGCCCGTCACCGAAACCAGTGCGATGACGATCAGCAGCGTCACCGGCCGGTACTTGAGCGAGCCGGCCACCAACCGCTCATAACGGTTGGCGACCCGTTCGAAGGTGCGGTCGACGAACTGCGCGAAACGGCTGTGGTTGCCGGCCTTCAGCAGACGCGCCGACATCATCGGGGTGATGGTCACCGCGATAAAGCCGGAGATGACGACGGCACCTGCCAGCGTCACCGCGAATTCGCGGAACAGCGAACCGGTGAGACCGCCGGTGAAGGCGAGCGGGGCGAAGACGGCGGCGAGCGTGATGGTCATGGCGACCACCGGCGCGAAGATCTCGCGCATGCCCTTGAACGCCGCCTGCATCGGCGTCATGCCCTCTTCCATGTGGCGGTGGATATTTTCGACCACCACGATGGCGTCGTCGACGACCAGTCCGATCGCCAGCACCATGGCCAGCAGGGACAAGAGGTTGATCGAATATCCCATCATCAGAAGGATGAAGCAGACACCGATCAGCGACAGCGGAATGGTCACCACCGGCATCAGCACCGAACGGAACGAGCCGAGGAACAACAGGATGACGACGATGACGATGGCGACGGCTTCGGCGATGGTCTTGAACACCTCTTCGATCGAGGCGCTGATGGTCTCGGTCGAATCATAGACCATGGTGATGGTCATGCCTTCGGGCAGGCTGGCGCTGATGGCCGGCAGCTCGGCGATGACGGCTGCTGCCGTGTTCAGCGGGTTGGCCGAAGGTGTCGGGAAGATGCCGATGAAGGTGCCCGGCTCGCCGTTGAAATTGACGACGGTGTCGGTGCTTTCGGCGGCCAACTCGACATGCGCGACATCGCGCAGCCGGACGACGTTGCCGTTCGCGGACTTGAGCGGCAGTTCGGCGAAAGACTCCGGTGTCTGCAGCGTCGACTTCATGGTGATCGAGTAAGCGACGTATTCGTTCTTGGTCTTGCCCGGCGCCGACAGGAAGTTGGAGGCGTTGATGGCCTGCAGCACTTCGGCGGCGGTGAGGCCGCGCGCGGCGAGCTTCACGGGGTCGATCCAGACGCGCATCGAATAGTTGGCAGCGCCCAGGACCTGGACTTCGGCAACGCCTTCGATGGTCGACATGCGCGGACGGATGACGCGCTCGATGTATTCGGTCAGCTCTTCCGAGCTCATGTTCGGGTTCTGCATCGCCAGATACATGATGGCGAACTGCATACCCGTGCCCTTGACGATGGTCGGGTCCTTGGCGTCGCTCGGCAGCTGACCGCGCACCTGCTGGACCTTGGACATGACCTCGGTCAGCGCGGTATCAGGGTTTGAACCGAGTTCCATCTGCACGGTCACCGTGCTCGACGACGGGCGGCTCTGCGAGGTGACGTAGTCGATGTTCTCCGTCGTCGCCACCGCGGCGGCGATCGGCGCGGTGATGAAGCCCTGGATCAGGTCGGCACTGGCGCCGGGATAGACGGTGGAGATGGTAATGACCGTCTCCTCGACCTCGGGGTACTGCCGAACCGACAGGTTGAACAGTCCCTGGAAGCCCAGGAGCAGGATCATGAAGGCGACCACCGTCGACAGGACGGGGCGGCGAATGAAGATGTCGGAAAAACTCATTTCGCGGTTGCCTTCGCATTGGCCGAGGCTGTCGGCGAAACGGTGTTGTCGATCTTCACCGGCGTGCCGTTGGTCAGCCTGTTCTGTCCGGCAATGACCAGTTCGTCGCCCGCCGACACGCCTTCGGTGATCTCGACGCGGCCTTCGGAGCGGCGGCCGACCTTGACGAACACCTGCCTGACGGCAAGAGCCGGCTCAGCCGCCGCCGGCTGGGCGGGTGCGGCAGATGCGGCGGCGGAAGCTGCAGTGCCTGCGGCCGCCTTGGCCTCGGCCGGACGAACGACATAGACGTAGTCGCCATAGAGGCTGGTGGTCAGCGCGGTCTGCGGCACGGCCAGCACGCCGTCTTCCTCGGGCAGCTCGACGCGGACGCGCACGAACTGGCCGGGGCTCAGATTGCCTTCCGGATTGGTGATTTCGGCGCGGACCGAGACCAGGCGGCTCTGCGGATCGACCTTGGGGTCGATACCAACCACCGAGCCCTTGAACGGCATGTCGTCGGCGGCAATGCCGAAGCCTACCGGCTGGCCGATCTTCAACAGGCCAAGCTGCTGCTCGGGAACGGAAAAATCGGCGCGCATCGTTTCGAGATCCTGGAGCGTGGCGACGATCGTGCCCGGCGCCAGATACTGGCCGTCATCCACCTTCGGAATGCCGATGGTGCCGGAGAACGGCGCACGCAGCTGCTTCTGGTCGACCACGGCCTGCAGCTTCTGCACCTGTGATGCCGATGTCGAGGCGGCTGCCCTTGCAGCATCGAGAGCGACTTCGGAGCCGACGCCGCGACGCTGCAGCTCGATGGCGCGGTCGAGCGACTGCTGGTCGAGCGCCGCCTGGGTCTTGGCGGCCGCCAGGTCCGCCTGCTGAACTGTATCGTCGAGCTGGATCAGCACGTCGCCCTGGTTGACGCGCTGGTTGGCCGCGAACTTGATGTCCTTGATGATGCCGGCCTGTTCGACCGTCAGATCGACGCCCTGGGAGGCGTTGACCGTGCCGATGGTTTCGATGCCGGGCGTCCACGGTGCGGGCTCGACCTTGGCGGTCGCCACGGTCACCGAGGCGACCGGCATGTTGGCGAAGAATTGCTGGATCGCGTTGTCGCGGAAGACGTTGAATCCAACGATGCCGCCGCAGACGAGAACGAGCAATACGAGAGCGATGATGAGACGCTTGATCAAAGGAGATCCCCAATCGGCATCCGGGCGGGCCGCGATGCACATTGAACCTGTTTATATGAAAACCCAAGTGCGGGGCGCTTACTGTACCGTCTGGACGGTAATGTCAATCGACGATAATGTGAAGTTTCACGGAGACGCCATCATGTCGGGCCACAGACCTAGTTCACGCGACAAAATTCTCGCTGCCGCCGCCGAACTTGCCGACATTGTCGGCCCGGGCAACCTGTCGCTCGATGCGGTGGCCCAGCGCGCCGGGGTGTCGAAGGGCGGGCTGCTCTATAATTTCCCCACCAAAGCCAAGCTGATGCAGGCCCTGGTCCAGGATTACCTCAAGACCTTCGAGGAAGCGCTCAGCGCCAAATCGTCCGACGACGAAGCCAATAGCAGCCTGGCTGCCTATGTCGAGCTGTCGGCCCAGGAGTGCAGTCAAAAGCAGCACTCTGCGGCCGGCGTCCTTGCCGCCCTCGCCGAAGACCCCGATTTCCTCAATCCGGTCAGGGACTTCAAACGCCATCTGCTCGACCGCCTCAAGGCCGAAAATCCCGATACGGCCAAGCTGCTCGTGGCTTTCCTCGTCATCGAAGGGCTGCGCAGCATGAAGCTCTTCGACATGGACATACTCCACGAGGATGAACGCAACATGGCGATCGCCTATCTGCTCGAGCAAGCTGCAGTGCAGTAGGCGCGCCTCGCCGAGCCGGTCCCGGAGCGCCGGAAAGCCTCATTGGCTCGCATGGGCTGGCCGCGAACCGGTTGCGGGTCAGCTCGCCTCGCGCAGGGCCTCGGCGGCCTGGAGGTCGACTGAGACAAGCTGACTGACGCCCTGCTCGGCCATGGTCACGCCGAACAGGCGATTCATCCGCGCCATGGTGATCGGGTTGTGCGTGATGACGACAAATCGCGTTTCGGTCGATGCCGCCATCTCGTCCATCAGGTTGCAGAAACGCTCGACATTGTGGTCGTCGAGCGGCGCATCGACCTCGTCGAGCACGCAGATCGGCGCCGGATTGGTCAGGAACACCGCGAAGATCAGGGCCATCGCCGTCAGCGCCTGCTCGCCGCCGGACAACAGCGTCATCGTCTGCGGCTTCTTGCCGGGCGGGCGGGCAAGGATTTCGAGACCGGCTTCGAGTGGGTCCTCGGATTCGATGAGCTGAAGCTCCGCCGTGCCGCCGCCGAACAGGTGGGTGAACAAGCGCTTGAAATGGCCGTTGACGAGATCGAAAGCGGCCAGCAGGCGCTCGCGCCCTTCCCGGTTCAGCCCTTGGATACCCTGGCGCAGCTTGCGGATGGCCTCGATGATATCCTCACGCTCGGAGACGATCGCCTCGAGCCGCTCGGACAGTTCCTTCTGCTCTTCCTCGGCCCGCAGGTTGACCGCACCGAGCCGCTCGCGCTCGATCTTGAGGCGCTCCAGCGTGCGCTCGACCTCAACCGGGTCCGGCATCGGGCTGTCGGCTTCGAGACCGGTATGCCGAAGGACCAGATGGGGCGGTGTCGCAAGCACTTCCTGGATGCGTGCCTCGACCTCGCGGCGACGTTCGTCGGCGGCGGTCAGGCGCTCCTCGGCCCGCGCACGGGCCTCCCGGGCTTCGGCCAGCCCCTGGATCGCGGCGGTCGCCGCCTTGTCGAGAACGGCCTGCCTGGCCTCGGCCTCCTGCAGGCGATCGGAGACTTCCTTGCGCGAGACCTCGGCGCGGCCGAGCTCCGACATCAGCGCCCTGCGGCGGACGTCGAGTTCGTCCGGCGCTTCGGCCAGCGTTTCGCGCTCGGCTGCAGCTTCCTCGCGCCGCTCGGCGAGCGCCTCGATCTGCTCGCCAGCACTTTCGGCACGCAGCACCCAGCTCTGGCGCTCGGCGGCGATCGCCGCAAGCCGGCGCGCCCTGGCCTCGGCCTCGCGGCTGAGCCCGTCATGCACGGCGCGCGCATCGGCCACCGCCGAGCGATCGCGCGCGACGGCGCCCGAAAGCTGTTCGAGGCGCATCTGCAGGTCGGCGAGATCAGGTGCCGAGCCAAGCAGTTCCTCGGCCTCGACATAGGTCGCTTGCGCCTCTTCATGCGCATCGGCGACACGCGCCCGGGCCTCGTCGAGCGCGGCACGGCGGCTGGTCAATTCGCCCGCAGCCTTTTCGGCCTGGGCCAGCGCATCGCGGGCCGCCCCCACCTCGTGCTGCGCTTCGCGCCAAGCCTGCCGGGCCTGACGCTCTGCCTCGGTGCTTTCGCGTAGCGCATTTTCGGCACGTGCCAGCGCTTCTTCGGCCTTGCGCACCAAAAGTGTCGCCTCGACCGCCTCGGCGTCGAGTTCGGCAAGCCGGTTCTTCTGCGCAAGCCGTTGTGCTGCCGCGGTCGGGGCATCGGCGCTGGCGGTCAATCCGTCCCAGCGCCACAGCGCGCCTTCGCGGCTCACAAGGCGCTGGCCGGGCATCAGAAGCCGCTGCAGCTTTGCGCCCTCGGCGGCATCGACCACGCCGACCTGTGCGAGGCGTCGCGCCAGCTGGCGCGGTGCGCGGACAACCTCGGCAAGGCTGCGCGCGCCATCGGGCAGCTTCGGATCGCCCGGCGCCGGTTCGGCATCGCCCCAATGGACGGGCGCAGCACGGTCGAGCGCTGCTTCGAGATCGTCGCCAAGGGCAGCGCCGAGAGCCGTCTCGAACCCGCGTTCGACGCCGATCTGTTCCAGCACAGCCGGGAAAAGGTCGCCCGAGGCAGCATTGATGATCTTGGCCAGCGTGCGCGCTTCGGTCTCGATACGCGCCAGTTCGGCCTTGGCTTCTTGCAGCGGCGCGCGCGACGAAGCTTCCGCCTGCCGTGCCTCGGTGACCGCACGTTCGGCCTCGGTGGCAGCAAATTCTGCCTCTTCGAGCGCTTCCTGCGCTGCTTCGGCAAGCATCTGCTTTTCCGCCGGATCGGCGAGTGCAGAGATGCGGGCGGCAATCTCGCTTGCCTCGCGGTCGAGCTCGGCCAACTGGCGGGCGAAACGGTCGCGGCGTTCGGCGGCATCGCGCATCGCGCGCTCGGCCTGGGTGCGTCCGGCGGCGGCGTCGGCGCGTTCGGCGGTCACCCGGCCCAGTTCCGCCTCGGTCAGCGCCAACGTCGCCATCGCCTCTTCGAAGGCAGCGCGTGTCGCCGTCTCGCGGTCGGTCGCGCCGGCGTTCTCGTCGTTGAGCGACTTTTCCTCGGCGTCGAGGCGCGACAGGATCGCGGCGTTGTCGCCGATCATGCGCTGCTCGCGGGCAATGTCGGCGTCGAGCTGCTGCAGACGGCGGTCGAGTTCGCTCTGGCGCGAGTTGATGCGCCCAGCTTCTTCCTCGAGCTGCGAACGGGCAATGGAGAGCCGTTGGAAGGTCGCGGCCGCCGCAGCAGCGGCATCGCGCATTTCCGGCAACTTGTGTGCGCCGACCGCCTGGTCCCTCGCCGCCGCCATCTGGGCCGCGGCACGGTCACCGACCAGTGCCGTCGCCGTCGCCAGTGCCGACTGCGCTTCGCCTTCCTGGGTCTTGGCCAGCGTCCAGCGCAGATGCAGCAGCGTCGCTTCCGCCTTGCGGATGTCGGCGGACAGGTTCTTGAAGCGGGAGGCCTGGCGCGCCTGGCGCTTCAAGCTTTCGATCTGGCTTTCGAGTTCGCCGACGACATCGTCGAGGCGTTCGAGGTTCTGTTCTGCCGCGCGCAGACGCAACTCGGCTTCGTGGCGACGTGTATGAAGGCCGGAGATGCCGGCCGCTTCTTCCAGCAGCGCACGGCGCGCCTGCGGCTTGGCCTGGATCAGTTCGCCGATGCGCCCCTGCCCCACCATCGACGGCGACCGGGCACCGGTCGACTGGTCGGCGAACAGAAGCTGCACGTCCTTGGCACGCGCTTCCTTGCCGTTGATGCGATAGACGGAGCCTGCCTCGCGCTCGATCCGGCGCGACACCTGCAACTCGTCGGCATCGTTGAAGGAAGGCGGGGCTGTGCGGTCGGAATTGTCGAGGAACAGCGTCACTTCGGCGGTGTTGCGCGCCGGCCGGGTGCCCGAACCCGAGAAGATGACGTCGTCCATGCCGGAAGCGCGCATGTTCTTGTACGAGCTTTCGCCCATCACCCAGCGCAACGCTTCGACCAGATTGGATTTGCCGCAGCCATTCGGCCCGACAATGCCGGTGAGGCCGCGTTCGATCACGAACTCGCCCGGCTCGACAAAAGACTTGAAACCGAGAAGGCGGAGGCGCGAAAACTTCATTCGCGCCAGTCCGCACGCAAGGGTACGCCGAAGCCGCGTGGCCCCGGCGCTACGAACCTGTCAGAGCATGCCGTCGATAACCGCCGACATTTCCTCAATGGACATCGCCCCTTTGTAGACATTCCCGTTGATGAAGAAGGTCGGCGTGGAGTCGACCTTGAAATCCTTCTCGCCGCGGGCACGCACCGCCCTGATATCGTCCAGAAGCTTCTGGTCAGTCAAGCAGGCCTCGAACGACTCCTGTGAAAAGCCGGCCAGCTTGGAAATTTGCAGCAGCGCGTCCTTCGGGTTCTGCGACGCTGCCCAGTTCGACTGCTGCTTGAACAGCACGTCGACCATCGGGAAGTAGTTATCCTTCGAGCAGCGCGCAAGCATGAAGCCCGCCTCGGCCAGCGGGTCGAAGGGGAATTCGCGATAGATCAGGCGCACCTTGCCGGTGTCGATGTATTTGGTCTGGATCGCCGGCAGCGTCTTTTCATGGAAGGTGGCGCAGTGCGGGCAGGTCATCGAGGCGTATTCGACGATGGTGACGGGAGCGTCCGCCTTGCCCAGAACCATCTCGGGCAGGCTGCCGGCTTCCAGCAGCTTGGCCATGTCGACGGTGCCCTGTGCCTCAGGCGCCTTCACCGCCTGGACTGGCGTCGCCGGGGCAGCCGGGGTGGCGGCCGGCGTAGCCGGCTC
Source organism: Aminobacter sp. MET-1 (assembly GCF_026521175.1). NCBI lineage: Bacteria > Pseudomonadati > Pseudomonadota > Alphaproteobacteria > Hyphomicrobiales > Phyllobacteriaceae > Aminobacter > Aminobacter sp. MET-1. The sequence continues at coordinate 114,374 of NZ_JAMSHL010000190.1, forward strand.
GGCAGGCTTGGGCGTTGCTGCGTTGGCCTGCTCGCCGGAATCGCTGCAAGCTGAAAGCAGGGCCGCGGCCGAAACGGCTGCGAGCCCGGTAAGTGCGGTCCTGCGAGAAATCGAACGAAGCATACGAATCACCTGACGATGGTTGGATTTTGCAATGTGCGGTTACGTGAAAGCGAGAGTTGGCGCGAATTAAGGCATGGCTGTCCCCAAACCAATCGCGATTTGCCGCACATTCGATCACGAATGCGCGAGAACGATGGCCAATTCTACTTTCGACTGCCCAATATGTTCGCGCCAAGCTTCTCGAGCGACGCCTTCAGGCCCTCGTCCTCGATGTAGCGCACTGCGCCCGCCACCTTGACTTGTTCGGCGTCGGTAAGCTTGCGAAGGCGTGGCCGCGGCCTGGTTGCCGCCCCCGACACCGGCTTCTGGACGATGCGGATGCGGCCGATGGCGTTGAAGCCGAGATAGGAATTGACCCGACCGATGATCTCGCCGGTCTCGTGCTGGAGATGGAGTGCTGCCGGCCCCGAACAGGCGACGATCAGGACCGCCGGCTCGAACGGATCGTCCTCCTGCATGCGCCGCGGCCACTGGATCTTTTCGGGTCGGGTATTGTGGGCAAGACGCGGGCCGACGATCTCTTCCCACGACTGCACGAGCCCGACCGAGATACCGGTGCGCTTGCGCAGGACGGGATCGAGGATGGCACTTGCCAGATCGCTGACCGGAACGGGATTGCCCGTCCACCTTTTCCCTGCCATGTCGTTCTCCAGAAATACCCCTGTCGACACGCAACGCCGAAGGCAGTCAGACCATCAATGGCATCCCCGACCGATAGCCGCAAGCACGCCACCGATGTGGACGGCAGGATCGCGACACTGCTGCTCGAATGGTACGACCTTCACCATCGCGAATTGCCTTGGCGCACGCCGCCCAGCGACCTGAAGCGTGGCATCCGCCCTGAGCCATACCGTGTCTGGCTGTCCGAAATCATGCTGCAGCAGACCACCGTCGAGGCGGTGAAGCCCTATTTTCGGGCGTTTCTGGAAAAGTGGCCGGACGTTGCGGCACTGGCCGCCGCCGAGACCGAAGACGTCATGAAGGCCTGGGCCGGGCTCGGCTACTACTCTCGCGCCAGGAACCTCAAGGCCTGCGCGGAGAAGGTGGCGCACCTGCCGGGCGGGCGTTTCCCCGACAGCGAAGACGGCCTGCGCGACTTGCCCGGCATCGGCCCCTATACGGCTGCGGCGATAGCCTCCATCGCCTTCAACCGGCCGGCGGCGGTTGTCGACGGCAATGTCGAACGTGTCGTCACGCGGCTTTTTTCCATCGCAACGCCCCTGCCCCAGGCCAAGGTGGAAATCCGCGCCCATGTCGAGCGGATGCTGGCTGCGGCGAGGCCCGGCGATTTCGCCCAGGCGATGATGGATCTGGGCGCCACCATCTGCACGCCGCGCCGGCCGCGCTGCATGCTGTGCCCGTTGCGTTCGGACTGCAGCGCCGTCGTCTCGGGCGATCCCGAATACTATCCCGTCAAGCCGGCCAAGGCGGAACGACCACAGCGGCGCGGCGCGGCGTTCGTGGCTGTCAGGGGCGATGGCGCGGTGCTGTTGCGCAAGCGGCCGGGCAAGGGTCTGCTCGGCGGCATGACGGAGGTGCCGACGACCGACTGGACCGCACGCGTCGACGGCGCCACCGGACCCGACAGCGCGCCCTTTGCCGCGAAATGGCAGCGAGCGGGAAATATTACCCACGTTTTCACCCATTTCGCACTCGATCTGGACGTGTTTCGCACCGACGTCACGATGGACCAGGCTCCGACCGACCACTTCTGGTCGCTACCCGCAGACCTCGCCGGCGAAGCCTTGCCAAGCGTCATGAAAAAAGTCATCGAAGCTGCCATACCGGGCGTAACGAAACGAGGACGTTAGCGAAACCATGAGCGATATCCGCCACATCGTCTACGACATCGGCAAGGTGCTGATCCATTACGACCCCGACATTCCCTTCAGCCGCATCATCCCCGATCCGGTCGAGCGCCGCTGGTTCTTCGACAATGTCTGCACCAGCGAGTGGAACATCGAGCAGGATCGCGGCCGGAACTGGGAAGAAGCCGAGGCGCTGCTGATCGCCGACTTCCCCGAGCACGAAAACAGCATCCGCGCCTTCCGCCAGCACTGGCATGAGATGGTGCCGCACGCCTATGACGACAGCGTCGCCCTGATGGAGGGACTGGTCGATGCCGGCCATGACGTCACCATGCTGACCAACTGGGCGTCGGACACGTTCCGCGAGGCGCGCGGTCGCTTCCCGTTCCTCGAAAGGCCGCGCGGCGTCACCGTTTCCGGCGATGTCGGGCTGATCAAGCCCGACCGGCGCATCTACGATCTCCACGTCGCCTCCTTCGGTCTCGACCCGAAGGCTGCGCTGTTCATCGACGACAGCCAGAAGAACGTGAATGCCGCCATCGAGGCCGGCTGGCAGGCGGTGCTGTTCACAAATGCGAAAACGCTCGAGGCGGACCTCGAGCGTCTCGGGATCGGACGGTGACTGGAAACCGGCCGATCGACGAATCCGGACTGGCTAGATTGGCTGCCGGAATTCGATCTCTATGGCAGGCTCGAAACGGGCTCTGAAGGTCCAGAACGGGTTATCGATGAAGCCTGTGCCGTCGCGCCGGACAGGCCGGCGCGAGTGAATCTTCAGGCCCCCGCCTTTTCCATGCCGACGCGCACGATACGGCGCAATTCGTCGATCTGGGTCAGGCCGCCGGCACGCTCGTAGTGCCAGAAGGTCCAGCCGTTGCAGGCGTCGAGCCCCTGGACCGAGGCGCCGACGCGGTGGATCGAACCTGCGGTGTCGCCGATCGCCAGCGTACCGTCGGCGCGAACCTTTGCCGCCCAGCGCTTCTTCGCATCATACAGCGTCGCCCCAGGCGCCAGCAGGCCCATGTCGAGCAGGCTGCCGAAGGCGACACGCGGCTCGGCGCGCTTGCCGGTGAGCACGGTGAGCGCCGGACCTTCGAGCGGACGCACAGCGGCGATGCGCTCGTTGGCGGCGTCGATATAGGCCTGTTCGCGCTCGATGCCGACGAAATGGCGGCCGAGTCGCTTGGCGACGGCACCTGTCGTGCCGGAGCCGAAGAACGGGTCGAGAACCACGTCGCCCGGCTTGGTCGAGGCCATCATGATGCGGGCAAGCAGCGCCTCCGGCTTCTGCGTCGGGTGCAGCTTGTTGCCGTCCTCGTCCTTCAGGCGCTCGCCGCCGGTGCAGATCGGGAACAGCCAGTCCGAGCGCATCTGGACGTCGTCGTTCGACGCCTTCAGCGCATCGTAGTTGAAGGTGTAGTTCTTGCCCTTCTGGTCGCGCGAGGCCCAGATCATGGTCTCATGGGCGTTCTGGAAGCGGCGGCCGCGGAAATTCGGCATCGGGTTGGTCTTGCGCCAGACGACATCGTTGAGGATCCAGAAGCCGAGATCCTGCATCGTCGCGCCGACGCGGAAGATGTTGTGATACGAGCCGATGACCCAGATGGTGCCGTTCGGCTTCAGCACGCGGCGGGCGGCAAGCAGCCAGGCGCGGGTGAAGGCGTCATAGGCGGCGAAGCTCTCGAACTGGTCCCAGTGATCGTCAACCGCGTCGACCTTCGACTGGTCCGGGCGATGCAAATCGCCATCGAGCTGCAGGTTGTAGGGCGGGTCGGCAAAGATGATGTCGACGGAGTTGGCCGGCAGCTTGTCGAGCGCCGCAACGCAATCGCCCTTGATGATGGTGTCGAGCCATTCCGACTGCTGGGGAGTGCGGGAAAGCTGGTCGAGAGGACGCACTGCTGACATTCTGATACCCGGGATGACGCGTTACTGTTTACTCACCGTTATGGTTACCGATCAGCGTAAACAATTGGTGAAGCGGCCCTCGCAATTTGCAGATCGGGGCAGAATGGTGTAATCGCCGCGGCTTGATCTTTTCGGCCTGCGCCCGGCGCCGCCCCAGTTTCCCGGACCGTCATGACCCAGCCAGAACTAGTGATATTCGATTGCGACGGCGTGCTCGTCGATTCCGAGATCATCGCCGCCCGCATCGAAGCGGAACTGCTGACCGCAGCCGGCTTCGAAATCACCGCCGAGGAGATCGCCGAGGCCTATGCCGGGCTGACCTTCAAGGACATCATGCTGAAGATCGAGGAGAAGGCGGCCATCCCCTTCCAGGCCTCGCTCATCACCCAGGCCGAGGAACTGGTGGACCGTCGCCTCAAGTCCGACGTGCGCGCCATCGACGGCGTGCACGAGGCGGTCGCTGCGGTGACGGCGCCGCGGTGCATCTGCTCCAACTCGACCACAGAGCGCATCGAAATGATGCTCGAGCGCACGCGCATCCTGCCGCTGTTCAAGGGCCGCATCTTCTCGGCGCTGGAAACCCCGAGCAAGAAGCCGAAGCCTTCGCCGGACGTCTTCCTGCACGCCGCAAGCACCTATGGCGCCGATCCGGCCAAGACCTTCGTGATCGAGGATTCGGTGCACGGCATATCGGGCGCGGTTTCGGCCGGCATGCGCGTCATCGGCTTCACCGGCGGGGCGCACAGCTATCCCGGGCATGCCGACATGCTGACAGAGGCAGGTGCCGAGACGGTGATTCGCCGCTGGGCCGACCTCGGCGGCGTGCTCCAGGCACTCAGCATGTGGTCCGAACACGCCTGAACGCAAAAGCGCCGGCGATACGCCGGCGCTTGAATGCATGCAGGAAGAACTTGCCTACTGGGCCTTCTTCTTGGCCGGGCCCTCGTCGAAACCGGCAAAGATCTGGATGTCGCGCGCGGTCGGAACCGGAATCACGACATTGGCGTCGGTGAAGACGAACTGCGTCGCGGTCGACGGGTCGGAAACCTGCACCACGTTCTTGTGGAGCTGCGAATAGAGCACCTCTTCGCCACGGATCACTGCGATGCGGATCGGCATGTTGACCGTTCCGGCACCGCCCGCCGGACCGACCACGACCTTGCCGGCGACGCCGACCTTGATCGCCATCTGGCCGTCGGCGCGCGTGCAGCTGCGGGTGACGTCGGTGATCGCCGACTGGTGGACCAGCTTGGCCGGATCGTCCTGGCCGCCCTTTGCATAGCTGTTGAAGAAGGCCGTGCCGTCGCGCAGCGTGACATTCGGGCAGTAGGCAAGCAACTCGCTGGCCAGGATCTTGCCCTCTTCGGCCGCAATCACCTTGGGGTCTTTCGGCGCGGGAGGGCTGAAAAAGCCGCCGCTGCCGCCTGATTGGCAGCCCGTGACGGCGAGCATAAAGCCTGCGGTCGCCAAAGCCGTCAGAAAACGGCCGTCGATCAAACGAAACACCATGAACTGCACTTCCCTCTCGCAAAGCAGTCGTTCTATATCAACCGCGCGGCAAAAATGCGACTGATGGAGCGCAGTTTTCCCCGTCCCGCCGATTACCGGCAGGTCGCTGCGCGTTGGAACGGATAGATATGCACTATGTGAGTACCCGTGGGGAAGCGCCCACGCTCGGATTTTCCGATGCAGTTCTGGCCGGCCTGGCCCGCGACGGCGGCCTCTATCTCCCGGCGCAATGGCCAACCTTCAGCGCCGCCGAAATTCGCGCCATGCGCGGGCTCGGCTACGCCGACCTGGCGATCCGTATCCTGACGCCATTCCTTGGCGGCGAGATCAAACAAGACGTCTTCGAGCGCCTGGTGCGCGAGGCCTATGCCACCTTCCGGCACGACGCCGTTTGCCCGCTCGTCCAGACCGGCGCCAACAGCTTCGTGCTCGAACTGTTCCACGGCCCGACGCTCGCCTTCAAGGACGTCGCCATGCAGCTTCTGGCGCGCCTGATGGACCACGTGCTTGCCGAACGCGGCCAGCACGCGACCATCGTCGGCGCGACCTCCGGCGACACCGGCGGCGCCGCGATCGAGGCCTTTGCCGGACGCGAACGCACCGACATCTTCATCATGTTCCCGCATGGCCGTGTCTCGCCGGTGCAGCAGCGCCAGATGACCACCTCGTCGGCCTCGAACGTTCATGCGCTGTCGATCGAAGGAAACTTCGACGACTGCCAGGGCCTGGTGAAGGACATGTTCAACGACCACGGCTTCCGCGATCGGGTGCAGCTGTCGGGCGTGAACTCGATCAACTGGGCGCGCATCATGGCCCAGATCGTCTACTACTTCTCGTCCGCCATCTCGCTCGGCGCGCCTGACCGGCCGGTGTCCTTCACCGTGCCGACCGGCAATTTCGGCGACATCTTCGCCGGTTACGCCGCCAAGCGCATGGGCCTGCCGATCGACCAGCTGGTCATCGCCACCAACGACAACGACATCCTGGCCCGCACGCTGAAGAGCGGCGAATATCGCCAGACCGGCGTGGTTGCCACGACCTCGCCGTCGATGGACATCCAGGTTTCGTCGAACTTCGAACGGCTGCTGTTCGAGGCCTCCGACCGCGACCCGGCCGTGGTCCGGCGCTACATGGCCAGCCTCAAGCAGTCCGGCGCCTTCACCATCGAGGCAAAGGCCTTGGCCGGCATCCGCAGCGAATTCGGCGCCGGTCGCGCCAGCATGGACGAGACCGCCGCGGCCATTCGCTCGACGCTCGAAGGCAGCGGCTACCTGCTCGATCCGCATACCGCGACCGCTGTCCACGTCGCCGCCGGACTTCCCGGGAGCGACGTGCCGATGGTGGTGCTTGCCACCGCGCATCCGGCAAAATTCCCGGCTGCGGTGAATGCTGCCTGCGGCATCGAACCCGCTTTGCCAAAATGGCTGTCGGGGCTGATGGAACGTAAGGAAAAGTTCACGGTACTTCCATCAGAGATAAAAATGGTGGAAGATTACATTAGCCGCCGTACACGAGCGGCGGGTTAGGGAGTACGCTTAATATGGGTGTTGAGGTAAGCCGTCTGTCGAACGGCCTGACAGTGGCCACTGAAGCACTTCCAAGCGTAGAGACCGTAGCTCTCGGCACATGGGTCAAGTCGGGCGCGCGCAACGAGCGCGACGACGAGCACGGCATGGCTCACCTGCTCGAACACATGGCGTTCAAGGGCACCAAGAACCGCTCCGCCTTCGAGATCGCATCGCAGATCGAGAACGTCGGCGGCGAAATCAACGCCGCCACATCGGTCGAGACGACGTCCTTCTATGCCCGCGTGCTGGCCGACGACGTGCCGCTGGCGGTCGACATCCTGTCCGACATCCTCCAGGATTCCGAATTCGATCCGAACGAGCTCGAGCGCGAGCAGCATGTCATCCTGCAGGAAATCGGGGCAGCGCACGACACGCCCGACGACATCGTCTTCGACCGCTTCACCGAAACCGCGTTCCGCCACCAGACGATCGGCCGTTCGATCCTCGGCACGCCCGAGACGGTGCAGTCTTTCACCTCGGCTCAGCTTCACGATTTCATGACCCGCCAATACGGCGCCGAACGCATGGTCGTGGTGGCTGCCGGCGACGTCAAGCATGACGAATTCATCCGCCACGTCGAAAAACGGCTCGGCAACTTCCGCTCCAAGGCCGAAAGCGCCATTCCGCAATACGCGCAATATGTCGGCGGCGATTTCCGCGAAGACCGCGACCTGATGGACGCGCAGATCGTGCTCGGTTTCGAGGGCCGCGCCTATCACGTCCGCGACTTCTACGCCTCGCAGGTGCTGTCGATGATCCTCGGCGGCGGCATGTCGTCACGCCTGTTCCAGGAAGTGCGCGAAAAGCGCGGCCTTTGCTACTCGGTCTATGCCTTCCACTGGGGCTTTTCCGACACCGGCATCTTCGGCGTCCACGCCGCGACGGGTCAAAGCGACATCGCCGAACTGCTGCCCGTCATCATCGGCGAATTGCAGAAGGCCGGCGACAGCATCCTGCTGGAAGAACTCGACCGCGCCCGCGCCCAGTATCGCGCCGGCCTGATCATGTCGGCCGAGAGCTGCTCCAGCCGCGCTTCGCAGATCGCGCGCCAGCTTCTGCTGTTCGGCCGCCCGATCGCCAAGGAAGAGCTGATGGAGCGGCTGTCGGCGCTGACTGTCGAGCGCCTGACCGACCTGTCGGCGCGCCTGTTCTCTACCCAACCGACGATCACCGCGGTTGGCCCGATCGGCACCCTGGCGCCTTACGAATCGATCCTTGACGCGCTGCCGGGCGCACATACGACCGCGCGCAAGCTCGCCGTCTGACCAGCCCAAACACGCATGTTGTCGTTCTCGCTCTTTCGCCGCGACACCCCGGCACTGAAAGGCGAACGCGTCAGCCTGCGGCTGCCGAACTGGCGCGACTATCACGAGTGGGTGGCGCTCCGGGCTGAAAGCCGTTCGTTCCTGGAACCCTGGGAGCCGCGCTGGGCACCCGACGAGTTGGATCGCTCGGCCTGGCGCATCCGCCTCTCGCGCTACAAGGACGAGTTCATCCAGGGCACGGCTGTCGCCTTCTTCATCTACGAAAACTCGAGCGGCAAGCTCGTCGGCGGCATCACCCTCGGCAACATTCGCTACGGCGTCGCCCAGACCGGGCATATCGGCTACTGGATCGGCGAACGTTATGCCGGCCAGGGCTTCATGGTCGATGCCGTCAGGCTGGTGGCGCGGCATGCTTTCGATACGCTCCGGTTGCACCGGATCGAGGCTGCCTGTATCCCCGACAATGCGCGCTCTGTCCGCGTGCTTGAAAAAGCCGGATTCCGGCGCGAAGGACTTTTGCGATCCTATCTCAGGATCAACGGCGAATGGCACGACCACTATCTTTACGCACTGATCGCGGACGACCCGCAAGCTGTCACCATGAAGGCCTGAACTTGTCGAAGCATCTCCTGCTGGCGCCCCTGTTTGCGCTCATCGTGTCCATGATCGCTAGTGTCTGCGCGGTGTCGCCGGCACTCGCCGTGGAACCGATCAAGATCTCCCGCGACGACGTCGCGCTCAATCTCTCGGGCGCCGTCGAAATCTACCGGAATCAGGGCGAGAACTTTCAGGTTTCGACAGCGCCGGGCCTCGACGGCATCGTGCGCCGCATCGAGGTCGAGGCCAACGACAAGCGCTCGTCCGGCGACTGGGCAGTGTTCGCGCTGGCCAATACCACCGACCAGGTGATCGACCGCCTGATCGTCGCGCCGCATTTCCGGCTGGTTGGCTCCGGCCTTTTCTGGCCCGACCTCGGCTCGAGCCGCATCGCCGCCATCACGCCAAGCGAAGGCTTTGCCCTCGACCGCCAGGCCAGCCCCGACGCCGACGTGTTCCTGGTCACCCTCAATCCGAACTCGGTGGTGACCTTCATCGCCGAGCTCGCCTCCCCCAAGCTGCCGCAGGTCTATCTGTGGGAACCGGAAGCCTACAAGGACACGGTCAATTCCTACACTCTGTTCCGCGGCATCGTCATCGGCATCGCCGGCCTTTTGGCGCTGTTTCTGACCATCCTGTTCGTGGTCAAGGGAACCTCGATGTTCCCGGCAACGGCCGCTCTGGCATGGGCGGTACTCGCCTATATCTGCGTCGACTTCGGCTTCCTCAACAAGGTCATCGAGGTCTCGCCCGGCAACGAGCAGATATGGCGGGCCGGGACTGAGGTGGCGCTGGCAGGAACGTTCGTCGTCTTCCTGTTCGCCTATCTCAACCTCAACCGATGGCACGGCCATTTCAGCTACGGTGCCTTCGTCTGGATCATCGGCCTGCTGCTGATCGCCGGCGTCGCGATCATCGATCCCGCCGTTGCCGCCGGCATCGCGCGTATTTCTTTCGCCGCGACCGCACTCACCGGCCTTGGGCTTATCGTCTATCTCAGCATCCGCGGCTACGACCGCGCCATCATGCTGGTTCCCAGTTGGGCGATGGTGCTGATCTGGCTGAGCGGCTCGTGGATGGCGATCACCGGCGTGCTCGACAACGACATCGTCCAGCCTGCCCTCGGCGGCGGCCTGATCCTCATCATCCTGCTCATCGGCTTCACCGTCATGCAGCATGCCTTCGCCGGCGGCGGGGCCCATCAGGGGCTGTTCAGCGACATGGAGCGCCAGGCGCTGGCGATTTCCGGCTCCGGCGACATCGTCTGGGACTGGGACGTGCTGCGCGACCGCGTCGTCACCCGCCCCGACGTGTCGATCCAGCTGGGCCTTGCTCCCAACAGCCTTGGCGGGGCCGCGCGCAACTGGCTGCCCGTGCTGCATTCCGACGACCGCGACACGTTCCGGACGACGCTCGACGTCGTGCTGGAGCACCGCCGTGGCCGGGTGTCGCAAAGCTTCCGCCTGCGTGGCGCCGACGGCCACTATCACTGGTTCTCGCTCAGGGCCCGGCCGGTGATCGGCTCCGACGGCGAAGTGATCCGCTGCGTCGGCACGATGGTCGACGTCACCGAGCAGAAGAAGTCGGAAGAACGCCTCTTGCACGACGCCGTGCACGACAATCTGACCGGCCTGCCCAATCGCGAACTGTTCATGAACCGGCTGGAGGCGATCATCTCGATCGCCCGCACCGAGGAGAAAGTGCGGCCTTCGGTCTTCGTCATCGACATCGACCGCTTCAAGCTGGTCAATGACGGTCTCGGCATTTCCGCCGGCGATACGATCCTGTTGACCATTGCGCGGCGCCTGCACCGCCTGCTCAAGCCGAAGGACTCGCTGTCGCGCTTCGCCGGCGATCAGTTCGCCCTGATGCTTCTGTCGGAGCAGGACCCCACGCGCATAGCGGCCGTGGCCGACGCCATCAAGCAGGCGATCAAGGCGCCGATCACCTTCGCCAAGCGCGAGATCGTGCTCACCGCATCCGTCGGCCTGATCACCTGGACCACGGCCCAGGCCTCGGCCGAAGACATGGTCAAGGACGCCGAGCTTGCCATGCACCAGGCCAAGCGCTTCGGCGGCGATCGCATCGAACCGTTCCGCCCGGCCTTCCGCACCGTGGGCACCGATCGCCTGCAGCTCGAATCGGATCTCCGCCGCGCCATCGAGCGCAAGGAGTTCACGCTTGCCTACCAGCCGATCGTGCGGCTTGAGGATGGCACTGTCGCCGGCTTCGAAGCGTTGCTCCGGTGGGACCACCCGCGCCGCGGCATGATCCCGCCGGGCGACTTCATTCCGGTCGCCGAAAGCTGCGGCCTGATCGTCCAGCTTGGCCTGTTTGCCATGCAGCGCGCGGCCGACGACCTGGCCGACTGGCAAAAGCAGATCAACGACGCCCCGCTGTCCGTTTCGGTCAACCTGTCGAGCCGCCAGCTGATCCGCCGAGACCTCGTCAGCGACGTCCGTTCGGTCATCGCGCGGGCCAATCTCAAGCCGCGTTGCTTCCGCCTCGAGCTCACCGAATCGCTTGTCATGGACAATCCCGAGCAGACCAACCATGTGCTGACCAAGCTGAAGCAGCTTGGCATCGGCCTGTCGCTCGACGATTTCGGCACCGGCTATTCGTCGCTGTCCTACCTGACCCGCTTCCCCTTCGACACCATCAAGATCGACAAGAGCTTCGTCGACGACACCTCGCCCAAGCGCGCGGTGCTGATCAAGTCGATGGTCAACATGGCTCACGAACTGGGGCTGTCGGTGGTCGCCGAAGGCATCTCGGACGAGAGCGACGCCCTCGAACTGCGCCAGATGGGCTGCGAATATGTGCAGAGCTTCATGTTCGGCGCGCCGATTCCCGGCGACCAGGCGCTCAAGATGCTGAAGGAACAGTACCCGCTCGCTCAGGCGTGACCGGCTGCCGTGCTCAATCGCGCCAGGTCGATCCCGAGCGCAGCGAGGATGCGGTCGTATTTGCGGTCGATGTCGGCGTCAAACAGCAGCTCGGACGTCGCCGGGCAGGTCAGCCAGCCATTCTCGGCGATCTCGCTTTCGAGCTGGCCTGCACCCCAACCCGAATAGCCAAGTGCCATCAGCGCATGGCGCGGCCCACGGCCGGCCGAAATCGCGCGCAGGATGTCGACGGTTGCCGTCAGGCATATCTCGTCCGAAACCGGCAGCGAGGATTCGACCTTGTAGTCGTCTGTGTGCAGCACGAAGCCGCGGCTGCGGTCGACCGGCCCGCCATTGCGGACGATGAAGTCCTTGGCCTTCATCGGCAACCGGATCGCCTCCTGCTCGTCGAGGATGCCAAGCTGGACCAGGAGATCGGGAAAGAGCAGCGGCTGGACCTGGTTGATGATCAGGCCCATGGCGCCTTCGTCGCTATGGGCGCAGATGTAGATGACGGCGCGCGAGAACCTGTCGTCCTTCATCCCCGGCATGGCGATGAGGAACTGATCGTCGAGAAAACCGCGCTGCGAGGCGCCCTTCTTCTGGCGTAAGAGGTCCATAGCCAAAGGTAACGCGTTTCCTGCCGTCTTGAAAGATGGCTCAAGGGGACTACGTGTTCACCTTTGGCCCGTGGCGTCACGCAAAAATGATGGCAACGTGACGTAAGGCAGGTTGCGCACGCCGCCGGAGACTATCAAATCACCGCCATGAAATTCACGCTCCCGATCGCCGTCTGCCTCGGCACCGCCTTTTTGGCCGCAGCACCCGCCCATGCATCGTCGTCTGCCTGGTTCGAAACCGACGGCGGCCGGTTTCGGCTGGTGACGGCCGGCCAGCCCGACGCCTCAGGCAAGCTCCAGGGGGTGCTCGACATCGAGCTCAAGCCCGGCTGGAAGACCTATTGGCGCGACCCCGGCAATTCCGGCGTGCCGCCGCAGGTCGACATCTCGGCCAGCCGCAACGTCTCGGCCGCCGAAATCTCCTATCCCGCACCGCAGCGGCACGACGACGGCTATGCCAAATGGGCGGGCTACGACTTCCCCGTCCGCCTGCCGGTCAGCTTCACCGTACCCGCCCCCGGCGAGCCGACGGCGATTGCCGCCGACGTGTTCCTCGGCATCTGCGAGACCATCTGCGTTCCGGTGCAGGCGCGGCTGGAAGTCGACCCCGCCGCCGACCCAGGCAATGCCAGTGATGCCGCGCTGGTAGCGGCAGCGCTCGCCGCCCTCCCCTCTGCCGCCCAGCCGGACTTCGGCGCCACGCTGGCGCCAGCAGAGGGCGAGACGATCTCGATTGCGACGACCGCCCCCGGAGATCCCGAGGGCATCGATATTTTCGTCGCCGGCGTGGATGGGTATCAGTTCGGCACGCCCGAGCGGAACGAGGCAGCGGGCAAGCTCACCTTCTCGCTCAAGGTGCTCGAACGGCCCACGTCAAAGCCTGCCGGCAAGGGCATTCCCTACACCCTGATCAGCTCAGCCGGCGCGGTCGAAGGATATCTACCCTACCCCTGAGCCAATCCGCCACCCATTGGATAACCCACGCATCTGCGCTAGTGGATCGCAGCGGCCCACCCGATTTCAATCTCATTGCCACGAGGACCTCCATGACCATTTCCATTGGCGACAAGCTGCCCAGCGCCACCTTCAAGACGATGACCGCCGACGGCGCCAAGAACCTCACCACCGAAGAAGTCTTCGCCGGCAAGAAGGTCGTGCTGTTTGCGGTGCCAGGCGCCTTCACGCCCACCTGCAGCAACAATCACCTGCCCGGCTATGTCGAGAACCATGACGCCATCGTCGCGCGCGGCGTCGACACCATCGCGGTGGTCTCGGTCAACGACGTACACGTCATGGGCGCCTGGGCGCGCTTCAGCGGCGGTGAAGGCAAGGTCCTGTTCCTCGCCGACGGCAGCGGCGATTTCGCCCGCGCAACCGGCCTCGACCTCGACCTCTCGGCCGCCGGCATGGGCCTGCGCTCGAAGCGTTTCTCGATGGTTGTCGAGGACGGCAAGGTCGCCCAGCTCAACGTCGAAGGCGCAGCTGGTCAGGCGATCGATTCAGGCGCAGCCCGTATCCTCGAACAGCTTTGAGATAAACGCGGGGCACGCCGTCAGCTCTTGGCGGCGCGCAATCCTGCCGGCGCACTGCGTCCGGCCTTGAAGGGTGCCATGCCTTCGCGCGCCAGTTCGTCGGCGCGCTCGTTCTCTTCATGCCCGGCATGGCCCTTGACCCAATGCCAGGTCACCTGGTGACGCTTGTTGGCTTCATCCAGCGCCTGCCACAACTCGCCGTTCTTCACCGGCTTCTTGTCGGCCGTCTTCCAGCCGTTACGCTTCCAGCCGTGGATCCACTTGGAAATGCCGTCCATGACGTATTTGCTGTCGGTATGCAGGTCGACGGTGCACGGCTCCTTCAGCGCGTTCAGCGCCGAGATCGCCGCGAGCAGTTCCATGCGGTTGTTGGTCGTCTCGGCCTCTCCGCCGGAGAGTTCCTTGATCTTGCCGTTGTAGCGCAGGATGGCGCCCCAGCCGCCAGGGCCCGGATTGCCCGAACAGGCTCCGTCAGTGAAGATCTCGATTTGCTTTGTCATTTCAGGCCGTATTCCTGGGCGGACTTGATCGTCCTGTGGAAGCGCATGCGGCGTATGTACTCCGACGGGTCGCGCTTCATGACCAACCCGCCATCCGGTACCGTCAGCCAGTCATAGAGCCTGGTCAGCATGAAGCGCAGGGCCGAGCCGCGCGCCAGGATAGGCAGGGCCGCCTTCTCGGCTTCGCTCAGCGGCCGGACGCTCTGGTAGCCGTCCAGCAGTGCCGTGCCCTTGGTCAGGTTGAAGGAAAAGTCCTTCTCGAAGCACCAGGCGTTGAGGCAGGTGGCGAGGTCGTAGGCGTAGAGGTCGTTGCAGGCGAAATAGAAGTCGATCAGGCCCGACAGCCTGCTAGGTCATCGTCACTTGCCGCGATCGACGAACCGAAGCGCGTGCTGGGAGCGCTGCACGGCAACGCGGTGCGGTTCGCTTCAACATCGGACCCAGACATGATCGCTGGCGAAGGCCTCGAAACCATCCTTTCTGTCGGCACGGCCCTTCCAGCCGCTTCACTCGCCGCTTGCCTGACCGCAAACCATCTCGCAGCCTTCGAACCACCGGCCCATGTCCGCCGGCTCTTTGTTGCACTCGACAATGACGAGGCCGGTGCGCGCGCCCTTGGCCTCCTGCGCGAACGTCTCTCACCGCGCGGACTTCAGATCGCACCGCTCACCCCGCGCGCTAACGATTTCAACGACGATCTTCGCGCACACGGCCTGCCAGCCCTGCGCGATGCGCTTGCCCGCCAACTCGATCACGCCACCTTCGAGCGGCTGAGTGCCGCCTCAAGGGAGAAGCGGCCTACCTTCGCCTGACTTGCCACGCCGGCGCTAGACGCCAGACCCGGTCGCGATGGAGAGAAGCGGCGTGCCCGGCTCGGTCAACTGCGCCGCTCCCTGCGGGCCAGAAAAAGCGGGTCTCCCCATAATCGCGCTAAGCGCGATCACGGCAGCGCTGCGCTCGCCGCCCTACGGGTGGGCGATACCCCTCCCGCTTTTTCCTCGCGGCACAGTCAAGGCCTCGCTGCGCTTCGGCTGACCAAAGGCCGGCCCCTGCCGCTTAACCCATCGCTATTCCGGGCCTGGCGCCCACCACCAAACGAGGAAAGCACGATGCTACACGCCGCACCTCCCACAACCACCAGCAACATCGCCCCACTGCTCGACGAACTGGCGCTCTACGGTGTCAAGCCACTCTCCGACGAAGCAGACTTCAGGCCGCTGCCCGAACTCGAAACCGTCGAACATGCCGTCGCCGCCCTGGTCTCGACCATGACCGACATGTTCGCCGAGACGCGCCTCGAAGACGAAACCGAGGAAATGCTCTGGTCGCTCACCAACATCTTCCATCGCCGCCTCGGCTCAATCCAGAAGCGCCTTGACGACAACGAGGGCCGGCAGCGCGCAAGCCTCACCGAACAGGATGGTTCGGAAGTCAAATCCGTCGAGCTTGAACGGCTCACCACTGAAGGCCTCACCCTCACCGAAAGCCGCAACGCCTTCGAGGCCATACGCGATCTGGCCGCCGATCACTATCGCGTCGAAACCGGCTCCGCCTGGTTGCCGCGCACAGGCTCCAAGGTCAGCCACCGCACCCTGACGGCCGCAGTCATCGCAGGCCGCGACTTCATCTCGGCCAAGCGCCGACAGGAAGCCGAAACGCACTGCCCGTCCGGAACCCGCATCGCCTTCACCGGCGGCGACTATCAGGACCACAATCTGATCTGGGAAACGCTCGACAAGACGCTCGAAAAACACCCCGACATGATCCTGCTACATGGCGGCACCCCGCACGGCGCGGAACTGATCGCCTCGAAATGGGCCGAAGCCCGCGGCGTCCACCAGGTTCGCTTCCAGCCCAACTGGAAAAAGCACCGCAACGCAGCGCCCTTCAAGCGCAACGACGAACTGCTCGACCAGATGCCGATCGGGCTCATCGCCGCCCCCGGCACCGGCATCCACGAGAACATGATCGACAAAGCGCGCCGGCTCGGAATTCCGGTCAAGCGCATCGGCCAGGAGGTGGCGGCGTGAGCCGTCACCCCACCTCTCAATCACCTCACGAAAGGAGCATCACCATGACGACCAACCCTCTCCAGACGCTGGCAAAATCGCCTCGGAATGCCTATATTAGGCCATCAACGAGGATCTCCGACATGGCCCGCATCCCCGACATCATCGACACCAAGGCGCAGGTCGACACCATCTTCGACGCCTTCCTGGCGATCGGCGACGGATCGATCTTCACCCGCCACATCGAGGCCATGTCCGATGAAGCAAGCCGTTCCAGCCGCGCCATCATGCGCGGTTCGGGCAACGAACTCGCCCCCCTCGACGAGTTCCTGTCACTGACGCTCAATCGCAAGATCATCACGATCGATGATGTCGTCTCCTACGCCACTCGCTACAGCAACTCGCTCAAGCAAAGCGCCGCATGAGCGCCGACGACCCCTACTGCTATCCCGGGACGAGTGTTCTCAGGAACCGTCCCGGGATCACCGATCCTGTCGCCCATTCGACCGCCGAACGGGCCATCACCAACGATGCCATCATCGACCTCGCCAGAAATCCGGTCGAAGGCAAATACGACACCTCGCATTTCCTCGAGATCAATCGCCGCATCTTCAGCCAGTTCTATGAATGGGCCGGAAAGCCGCGAATCTATGATATGGATAAGCCCGAACCCGTCCTGCAGGGCGATTCGGTCAAATATGGCCACCACAAGACCATCACTACCGATCTCGATCGCGAAATGTCCGCTCTCTCCAAATTCGAATGGAACGATAAGGACAAGCTGACCTCAGCCTCGAAATTCGCCAGTCACATGGCCGCAATCTGGAAAGTCCACGCCTTCCGCGAAGGCAATACCCGTACTGTCGGCGCGCTCGTGCGCCAATTCTCGCAAGAACGCGGCTTCGAGCTCGACCACGATACGCTTTGGGAACGCGCCTCCGAAACCCGCGATGCGCTGGCCAAGGCGACCGTCGGCCAGCCCAAGGACCTGATCAAGACCATCCTCACCGCGCACCAGATCGGCAAGGACCGCAATCACCCCGATCTCGGCCGCATCACATCGCAGACAGCCCATGTGCTGCGCTTCATGGGAAAACCGGAAATCTCCTTCCCAAAGAAAGGCGACAAAGTCTCCGGCCAGGTCCTCGATGTCTCCTACTCGACCGTGCTTGTCAGCAACGGCCGTGCCGTCAACGCCGTCGCCGGCGCGAACTTCGAAAAGCGCCCCTTCCCCAACGATCGCGTCTCCACAACCATCGGCCAGGCGCTCGAACCACTCTCCAAATCAAAGGCCGTCGAGCGCGAAACCCCGATCAAAACACCCGACAAAACCGATAGCAGATCTGGCGCAAAAGCCGTTGCGGACCGCAGTGACGACAAACCGCAAGATTCGCCGAGCCATGCAGTGCTCACCCCGCCAAAATCGTCCGAACAGTACCGATCGCGATGAAGCCAACCCACTACAATTATGATCGCGACCGGTTTCAGCGGATATTGCTGGCGCTCAAATCCGCCGGGTCCGGATTCGGCCAGATCGCCCGCGAAATCGGTACGCCCTACCACATCGTCGTCATGAACGCCCGCGGCGACATCTACTCAAAGCGAATCGTCAACGCCATCGCCAGCCATCTGCCCCCGGCAGAAGCCGCCCTGCTCCCATCGCGGCCGACCAAATCCCAATCCAAATCTTAGCCGATCGTATAATTCTTAGTTGCCTCATAAACGCTTCGCACTTACCTTGCGCAGCGTGGATACGAGCCAAACAGACATTCTCCTTGCGTCGCGCCAGGAGACAGCCGACGCAAAACGCCCGCCAGTCCGCGCCGCATCGCGGGCTGGTGGGATGTTTCCGCTCCACCTCTTCATAGCCCTGCTGATGATCGCCGCCGGCGTCTGGATCGCCTATCGCGTCCACGATCAGTACGCCGTCATCCTGCCCTTCTTTGACCTGGCGAAGATCTTCCTCGTCGAGATGTCTGCCTTCGGCGCCGCCGTAGCCTTCCTCTATCTCGTTATCCGCACCGCGCTTCGCCAGCATCAGCGCCGTTTCAAACAGGAGAACCGCGAATGACCATGTTCAAAGCCGATGACCTCCTCTTTGGGATCCCGACAAACGTCTTTTACTTCGTCCTGTTCACCAGCTTCCTGCCCTTCATCCTCAACGAATCCGCCGCGATCGGCACCTGGCTCATCTTCTTCCTTGTCGGCTACGCAACCGTGCGACACCGCATGAACGTCGCTCCCGCCGAAATCCACCGCTTCGAAATTCTGCTCGGCCCCGACATGCTCGACCCGCGCGGCCTGCGTCACAAGCCCCGCATATGAGACCGCGTGCATGAAAGCGCGCATCGATCCCAACAATCTCGCCGGCGCTGTCGACTACATCCAGCGATGCGATCCCGCCATGAAGGGCAAACCCGTCGATGTCATTCAAGGCCTTACTGGCGGCAGCAAGTTTGTTGATCGCTGTCAGCGATAGCGCAGGCGAGCCCCTGCCGGACCTGACGATAGATCTCAACGGCGATCTTCTGAATCACGGGGGCGTTGTGGTGGTGTACACAATCCCGGTCCCTCCCGATGCATGGACCAAGACCGTGGGCGACAGTCCGGCCACCAATATCCGCCTCGATGGCCGGTATGCCGAAGTGCAACTGCGATACCCCAAAGGCGGCAGGTTTGCGTACCGGTTCCGACCTGTCGAAGGAACGCCAGATGCACATGCGCACGCCACACAGGTGTTGTCGGTCATCGGGACCGACATGGAAGACAGGGGCCCGCAGATGACGGCGGGCTTCGAAAATGCCTATTCGGACGGTGGCCAAATCATTCGCGTGCCTCCCCTGGCGGAACTCACCGGACAGGACGAGCCGACACGGACGATGGCACGCTGGGGCGAGACCGAGCGAAACGATGCTCCGCCGCCCGCAGATCAGCGCAGCGCGCGAGCACTGGTCGGGATCGTTCGACACGGGCCTGAACCGATTCCCCTTCGCTGCAATGGTGACCAGCTGGCGCAGGTCTGCACGATCCCCGGCGACCGATGGCCAGTCCTTGAAGCACGTTGGTGGCGCGCCATAGCTGAGCAGCGTCTGGAGCGATTGAGAGACCGCGCGCTGCGCCGTTGCTACGATAGCAGCTGGTCTGGAGGCGGCAGGTGTGAACCTGATCCGGAATCCGACGAGCCGGCCTATCTGTACCGGAAGTGAATGCCTGTTTCAGATGATATGGGCGAGCCGCGGGGGTGTGGCATCCTTCGGCGCTCCAAGAACATCCAGCAGAAGGAGCGTCCCCACTGATGCGGAGCGGGAAGGTCGGCCGGGATGGATCCCCTCATCCTAGTCTTCTTCTGACCGGAGCAATCCGCTATGCTCTTCTTCTGCGCGTGATCTGTCGCGGTAGAAAAGCAGTGCCACCGCAATTGCGCCGGCGACCTCAAGTTGGGCCACGGTCATACCGAGCCAGCTGGGTATGGAGAATTGCAGATTAAACAGGGCTTCTGAGAAAGAGAACAGGAACCCTATGACGAACGTAATGGCGAAGTGGGCCAGGCTACCCACAATGACCGCTTTGAGAATGGGAATCGCAGCAGCTCCTCTGAGGCAATAGGAGCATAGAATGCTAGCCAGGTTCGATGCCGATTGCGAGGCCCGCCGGAAATTCCATCTAACGCCGGAGATCGATCATGACGACCGAACCCTTACCGACCGAGGACGAGAAGCTCGGAATGGCATGGTGGAACGCACTCAGCGAAAAGGAACGCCGTCATTGGCTAGACATCGCCTGCAGCGCAAAAGCGTCCGATGCATGGGCAGCGTTCAAACGCTGCGATCGGTCAAACGATAGGTCCGACTTCCAATAATCGCAGGGAGGCTCGTCGATGAACTCAAATTCGACCTTCTTTCTGCTCCTGTGCCTGATCGCAATTTTCGGCGGCCGCATCCATGAGTCATGCGGCCATGAAGGCCAACCCCCGGCGGCGCCCAATTCCAACTAAAGCGCTTTTTCCCCAAACAGGGTTCTTAGCCATTTCATTTAATCCCCTCCCACGGAGTCATGCATCAGCATTTTGATCTGCCCACGACCTATCCCCGTCCCATTTTTCAAACGGATCGATGCCGTTTGCCTTCCAGTGATCGGTCGCGTCCCTCAGAAGCTCGTACGGTCCTTCCGTCCTAAATTCAAACGACATGTCGATGTCGGGATTTCTGACGGACTCCCAAAGGTGTCCAGTCAAAGCAGCGGTCGCAACGGCCGATGCTTTGGTGCGCGCCACGTCTCCATCATCACCAAATTTGCCGATGAAAAGTGCGACCGTGCTGATCAGGCTGTGAGTATCGTCGTAAGGCACGAACCGAAGGTAGTTAAGATCGACCTCCACTCGCGCTTGTCGATTTTCGGCGAATGTTTCCGGTCGAAAAATCCATTCATGCCCGCCTGCAGTGACTTGCATGGTGCCCATCTGGCAGGCGTAGTAATAGACCTGATAGCGCCGTCCAACCTCGGGCCCGTCGATGCCTCGGACATCGGTGTCATTCAGTTCCTCGATCGCCCACGGCTCCGCAATATGCTGATTAAGCATGGCACCGAACCATCTGAAATCCTCGAAGAGAATCTCGTGGGCGGCAGTGATGAAGGATTTGACCGCCCCTCCTTCGACCAGTGACTTCGGCCGCTGGTGCTGAGGTTTGTGCCGCTTTCCTTCCCCGATCAGCGCCTTGATCCCGCTGTAATCCTTATGGATCACACGTTCTTCAAGAGCATTCAGCCGTCCGTCGAACTGAAAACTGACCACGACCAGCATGAGAGCCGTCATCGCCAGCCAGATGGTTTGATCTGCGATGCCGAAGGTGTTCTTGACGGCATAGCCAATCAGTCCCGCGAGGATGATCGCGACCCATATCAGAATACGTTTCAGCATCCCCCTCCCCAAATACTTCCCGGCCACTACGATATCATCATCGCCCGCCACCCACCATCCAAACGGCAAAATGGCGCCAAAAAGAGTGTCGCGAGTGTGCGCACTGCTATGTTGAATGAAATCGACGGAGAACAGCTAGCGAAGCGGAGAACAGATGCGCCAGCAGCCTGGGCGGGGGGCTTGGGGTTAGACTGCTGGCGCACGCCCTCGTAAAAGAGCGATGCTCTTTTCGCTGTTTCATCTGGGATAAGTCAACCCGCAGGACGTCGACCTTGACGATCTCTTTTCCCAAGGTCGCACCGGCGGGCTTGGGGTCACAGCACACCCCAGGCGCGATACCGTCCCCTGCCCGTCATCTCGCGGACGACCGGTGTATCAACGAGGTTCAGCGCGCCGCGACGCGTCACATATGCACGAGCTCCCCAGCGATCCACATGCTGGCCGCTGAATCGAAAAAATGTCCGCGTTCAATGTAACCCTCTCCGATCGAGCTTCGTCGCACAGTTTCGTCGAGGCGGGCGAGCTGGTCCTCTGACCGCTCACAACGTTCAGGCGTTTTCCTTGATGTATGCCACGGCAATAGCCGTGTAGTCGCCGAATGTCATCTCGGCTCTTACAAGTCCTTGTTGCCCTAAGATCGCGGGCAAGGCTTCTTGGAATAAGGCGAACTCGTCGGCGATCTTCATTCCGCCCGGTACAGTGGTCGACCTCGATTGAGTGCGCAACCAAGTTGCCACTTCACGCACCGCGGTCGAAACGTCGCCATTGTGCGAGTGAATATCTTGGCCGGCGAGGTCCGAAACAAACCTCTGAAATCGATATTGCTCACGGTCAAGGATTAGGGTCTTTTTCTTCTTTTGATCGCCATCGCCAAAGCGTCTGGCACCAAGAAAAAGGCCGAGTTCGAGCGGCATATTGAAACGAGGCAGAGGAGGATTGCCGCTGGTTTCAGTTCGCGAAATATCATGGATGCCGTAGCGGCATTCCTCCACGATTTGCTGAATCTTCGAGAAGCGGTTCTCTCCCGCGTCGTCAGATTCGGTCGCGCACCGCGCACGGAATCCTGACCGAATCACAGTAAAAACTATCGCGTGGAATAGGGGTTCAAATTCGGCGTCGAAGGCACAATTGATGAACACATTGCGCGGATGCGCAGCCATCAAAGATTCTTACTACTCGATAAGCGGCCGTCGCTCCCCTTCACTTCCTTAATCGTGCCTCGTATCTCACTTTGCGTGAAATGCGTCGGCTTGGTGGCAGGCTTCAGGATCACAACCCCGTCACTGGTCCGTCCAACCGAATTGGCGCCCTTCGTAGTGACAAACTGGCCTGATGACGCCGAGCGCCGAGCGGTAGTTGCATGTTTCGCCATGGTCCAGATATGGCGCAAGCAGCGCGCGGGCGCAAGGTCTCGCGGTAACGTCTGACCCAAGAAGTGGGAAGCCTGTCCCGCTGCCAAGACGAAGCGGCTCGCAATAGCACGGTAGTGCCGGTCGCACGCCGGCGTGCCAGACGCTCTTTCCGAGCGCATAGGAGCTATCAGAGGATCCCCCACGCCCGGTAACGCCCCCTGCCCGTGATCTCGCGCAGGCCGAGTTCGGCGACGAGATTAAGCGCCCCACGCGTCGTCACCTTCAGGTCCTTTTCGATCATCGCGCTGGAGACGAGCGGCCGCGCAAGAACGAGGTCGACGAGTTGCGGCAGCTTCGAATGTCCCCGCCGGCCGCGCAGGCGGCGCCCCATCTGTTCCCGGGCGAGCATCAGCCGATCGTGTTCCTTCAGCCCGGCGACGGCCGCTTCAGTGACGCCCTCCAGAAACCCGATCAGTCGCGCCGTCCTGTCGCGGGCGCGCCGCCTTTCGCGCGGAATGGCGCGCAGCCCGGTGTTAAGACAGACGAGGTGAGCGCTCGTTTTTCGGGCCTGCCTGAGCATGGCGCCCACGAGCAAGTGTCCGAGCCAGGGCAGATGCTGCAGCGGTTCTTGTGTTTCCCACGCATCCCATAGCAGGGCGGCGCTGAGCACGGGCGGCTGGCCCGTGGTCCGGTTCAACACGGCCCGCCAGTCCGACAGCCGTTCCTCCTCGTCCCAGTCGGGATCGTAGACGAGCGGACTTTTTTCGCCCGTCGGTACCTGTTGCGGTCGCGACACCGGCGCGGCGGAGAGCCCGTCGAGCACATTCCGCGTGCGATCGAGCAGCGCATCGATGGCGGCAAATTCGGCGCCGAGGCCATCGTTCAGATCGTCGTTGGCCGGCTCATCCGCCTCTTCATCGCCTGCGCCCTCCGCTGCCGTCGCATGAATCTCCGGTGGCAGAGCGTCCGGGGTGCTAGCGCCACGCCCGCGCAATTGTCTTAGGCCGTTCGGGCTCAGCGCCCAGTCCGGCCTGTTGGCAACAATCAACCGCCGTGCCCGCAGCACCGCATGGGCACGGGTGAGCTCGTGAGTCGGCGTGCGGATGTCCATGTGGGTGTCGTGCAGGACCAGATCCTCGACATGGACAAGCTCGCCCTCGAGCCACAGCGCGGCGGCGGCGTCGAAGAAGTGAGCGCGCGCGACAGAACCTTCGCGCACCGGACTTCTGGCCAGCCGCTCATCGAGGCGCGCCAAAGAATCCTCTGCGGAGACGAGCGGTCCCGCGAGCTCGCGCCACGGGATTGCATCGGTACGGTCAAAGTCAAAAACAGTCATCGGGTGTCGTTCCGCCCTTCGTTCTGGCGCTGCCAATTGAAATCCTTAGGCAAAAATCGGCGCACCCGCTTGCGGCCCGTCTACAGCCTCTCTTGATGCAAAGTGGTGACGTCGTAAGCCATTGATATCGCTTTAGCCGATTCGACTTGCTGAAGCTATCTTGCACTTTGCTTCACTCACACCGGCTCTCCTGGGGGGCAACTTTCACTATCGATAATTGGCCCATATCGGGACTGTACAGCACCACGCCCTAGGGCTCTCTGGAGCCTGAAAAACGGTGCTTTTCAAGCTCACCGAGGCCGTAGGGCCGATGCAAAGGGTTGCTAAAGACGTTTACAACCGATCGGTTATCCGTATCTTCTGTATTTGGAAAACCGCCCTCAATACCTCTATCAGGCGCTCCGGATGGCCGCTGACACGCAAAATCGCGCTTCCCGTCGACCACAGGGCCGGCAAATCGGCTATGCGCGCGTCTCCACGGACGAGCAGACGACTGAAGCGCAGGAAATGGAGCTGCGCGCAGCAGGCTGTGACCGGATCGTCCAGGAGCACGGCTCCGGTGCCTCGCGCACCCGCCCTGCCCTTGCGAAGCTGCTCCGCGAGATCGACGCCGGCGACACCCTCATCGTGGTTCGCCTCGACCGCCTGGCGCGTTCGGTCAGTCATCTACTGGAGGTGATCGAGGATCTCGGCGAGAAAGGTGCACATTTCCGATCACTGCGCGATCCGATCGACACGTCGACGCCACAGGGCATGTTCTCTCTGCAGGTGCTCGGTGCCGTCGCCCAGCTCGAGCGGGCGCTGATTTCCGAGCGAACGAAGGCCGGTATCAAAGCCGCCAAGGCGAAAGGCCGGCTTCCCGGCAATCCCGGGATCCGTGAACGGCGACCCGAGACGCTCGCTAAGATGACGGCCGCGCAGAAGGCAGCCTATGGGTCCCGGATTCAGGTTTCGGCAAACCAATGGCTGCCGACGGTGCGCCGCATGCGGCCGGACCATACCTGGGACGACATTGCCCGCGTGCTCAAGCAGCGAGGGCTCAACTGGACTCCGGAGCGCTTGCGCCGGGCGGTCAAATGGCTCGTCGCCGAGCATCTCGCCGACCCTGGGCTGCTCAAGAAGTCCCCTCCCCGTCTGCCGGAAGACCGGCTGATGACGCTGGTGGCTGGCATCCATGCCTCGAACCCGGACCTCACACTCCGCGAGATCGCTGGCCAGCTTGAGCGCTTGCACGAACGAACCCCGCGGGGTGGCTCGAAATGGTCTCCCTCATCGGTCAAGAACCTGCTCGACAGGGCGCGACGCGCGGGCCTCACAGTGATTATCGAGAATAATGCGCCGACGCCAACTTAGCTACGACAAGCTACGCCCCGCTTTCGGCCAGAAACTCGCTAATAGCTGACCTCGCTCGGTCCGCACGAACGATACGGTCAGCTTCAATTCGCCCTGGATCTCTCTCTGCCTTCCCACGGTCGCCCGCACTTCCACGGCACCAAGTTCTGTCCTGACGCAAGCCGCGCGTCACCGGCGATCTCCGAGCAGCTGTCTGCAATCTTTATGCTGCGCACGATACCTTCCGCACTTTTCACCAGCGCAACGGCTTCGCCGTCCTCCACTGCGTTGCGGCCCTTCGGGTGCGCCGGCGCGTGCTCCAGGTCTTCGAGCTACGCAGATTGCAAACAACCGCTCTCAAGGAGTCGCCTAAATGAAAACGCTCGTAACCTACTGCCAGCACACCGGCCGCCGTATCCGCAAGTTCGTCAACCGTCTCATGGCCCGCCTGACCCAGAAGGGCAAACTGAAGCTGACCGTATCGTTCTCCATTCCCTTCTTCGCCAAGGTCGAAGCCAGCTATGAAGCCAGCATCGAAAAGGCAGAAGAACCGGCGGCGTAGCCGCCTTCGCCCCCGCCCTAACGGCGGGGGCTTCCCGCTTCACCGCCGCCACCGCCTGTCAGCCGACACGCGCACGCCATCCAGAGCGAGAGACAACCCGGTCCCTGATGGACCGGGCAAGAGGCAGAGAGAGGCTCCGCCTCACCCGCTCCTGACGGAGCTCTTCGATGAACATCGCCTCGCGCCTCTCGGCACTCGCCTTGGCCGGCCTCACCGCCGCCTGCACGGCGCCGGCCAGCCGGCCAGCCGACATAGACCGTATCGCGGTCTCTCCACCGCCTGGAGCACTTTGCTCCAAGCCCATCATCTCCAATGACGGTCGCGTCATTTGCGGTGAACGCAAATGACCATCATCCACCTCAACGGCAAGTCATTCGTTCCGCTCGCAGGAATCCGAAACGAATGTTTCGGGTATTACCAGGTGCTCGCGCGCTCGCTTCGCCTCTACGACGCCGACGGCGCCGTCATCGGCGCAATCAGCGAACACGGCGTCCTTTACCGCATGGTGCGGTTCGGAAACGGCCGATTCTACTTCTCGTACGATCCGATCCCCGAGATCGGTGAGTTCTCCAGCCCAGCCATGCAGCGCCTCGAATGTCTCGACGCGCTGCGCCGTGCCGTCACCACCGAACCCCCGCTCCGGAGAAACACGATATGACATCGCTCACCTTCAAGCACGCTGAGTTGCAATCGCTGCTCCAGGAGGCCGAGGCGCGTTGGCCGCACGGCATCCGCCGTCGTTACCACGTCTGCGACCCCGCCGGCTTCTGGCTGGTCGGCGACGAAGGCGTCTACCTATTGCACAACGGCGTCGTCGGCGATCAGAAAGCATCCGTCGTCTACGCCGCCGAATGCAATCCGAAAATCATGTGTTTCGACGCCTGGTGGAACGTCAAACACGCCACCTTCGGCGGCGATGACGGCGTCGATTTCATCGAAGCCGATTATATTCGCAACGCCGTTGCCGCCGGCTCGGACCTGATCATCAAAATGTCACCCGACAGTTTCGAGGTCATCTATACGCCGCGCGCAGACAAAGCCGGGCGGCAAACATGACCGACCGGGCCATGTACTGCCGTAAACCCGGCTGTGACCGTTCCTGGCCGCGCGATCCCGCCCTTGAGGTCGCATGCCCTGACTGTCGAGCAAAAATCGGCGCCCCCTGCAAGCGCCCGTCCGGACATCCGCTCTTCGCGCATGGCGTCCACGGCGCCCGCGACCTCGCCGCAGACGCCGCCGGCCAATATGGCGTCTGCCCAAGCGGGCGATGCGGTGCTGCCCGCAAAGCCGCCGAACCGGTGCAATGCGACCTGTTCGGCATCTAGTGGTCGAAATCTGACGCTTGGTGCCGGAGCCGTAGGCCCGCACATGCGGTACCCACTAGGTGCCATTAGCGCTCCACCTGCTGCCGTTGTCAGCGATCGATAGGTCGCGATGCAAGAGGCCGCAACCTGACACATCTGCCCGAGCAATGAAGGCCCGGCCAGCCATCCATCAGCGCACTGACAAGCCGCTGATTCACGTAAAGTCCCAGTTGAGACGAACAAAAGCCCTTCGCTGCTGCCCGGACATGGCCAGTTCGGCTGATTATCCATCAACTCGGCACGCAACTCATGGACCTGACAACTCTGCCGGTGAAGACAGGGAGGACAAAACGCCGCCTTGCAAACCCGGTTCCACGCAACCGATCACGATGGAGCAACTGGCGTCTTCCGGCATATCGTCGCCGCATCTGCGTCACGACCAGGAAGCATCAAGCCGCAGGCTCGATCATCAGCATGCCGGCAGGACCGCCGTACGTCGCCATCAGCCGGGCAGTGCAGACGCCTTGCCGTCTCCTTGGCGACGAAGACGGATTAATTCCCTAACGCCCTTATTCGATCGGCGTCTCGATCCGGATCAACCGAACCGGCCCCTACGGGGCGGAAAAATGGGGGTTTCCCCATAATCGCTACGCGATCACGGCTTCGCTGCGCTCGCCGCCCTACGGGTGAGAGATACCCCTCCCCCATTTTTCCTGCCGGTCCGGTCAAGGCCTCGCTGCGCTACGGCTGACCCCGCTCTCGCTTGCCGATTTTCATGGGCGTCATCGGGAATTACCCCGCTCGCCAAGGAGAACTGAAATGTCTGCAACCATCGCCCAGCTTACCGCCAACAAGAACGGCTTTGCCGGCACCCTCACCACCCTCGCCATCCGCGCACCGATCGCACTGGTCGAGAACAAGAAGAAGAGCGACGACAGCCGCGAACCCGACTTCCGCGTCATCGCGACCCGCAACGGCTTCGAACTCGGCGCAGGCTGGAACCGCGTCTCCCAGAACACCGGCAACGAGTACGTCTCCGTGACGCTGCGCGCCCCCGAGTTCGGCACGATCTACGCCAACATGGCTCCGGCGCCGGGCGACGAAGACGGCAAGTTCGTCCTCATCTGGAACCCCCGCGACGCCAACTGAGGCCTCGCAGGAGCCCCCGCCGCAGTGGCGGGGGCTCTCCCTTCACCCGAACCGCAGGAGACCGACATGAAACGCCTTCTCTCCGCAGCTTCAATCGCCCTCTCGATCAACATCTACATCACCCTGCCGTCCTTCACGCAGGAGCCGGCGCCTCAACAGGACATCGCTGCCATGGATCCCGGCCAGTGCGGTGCAGCCGGCCGCGGCTGCGCCTCCGACCTCGAAAAGGCCTGGATGGCCCACGGCAACGATATCGCCGATCTCTCTTCGGCCGACCTGGCCGTCTACGCCGCCACCTGCGCCGCCCGTCCTGACCTGCAGGACGCCTGCTACCACGATCCTTACCTGATCCTGGATTACGTCGGCGTCGCCTATCACTGACCTCCCAAGGCCAAACGGCCCACCTCGCCCGTGCTTCGGCACGGGCTCTTTTTTTGCTCGCCGTTCGCCTCTCTGGCCTCAACGATGGCCATCATCAATTTTTCCGCCGCCACCTCTCCAGCGCGCTGCGCGCGCCTGGAATATTCCAGCGTGTCCGGCTCCGCTTCCTGCGCAAGCGTCAGCAGGGCTTCGGCCTGCAGCATGGTCAATCGCAGTTTCACTTGAATCATTGCATCAACTCCTGTCCTCCTCTCCACAAGGCCAAGATTCTTCTGCTTTGTGCGGCCAACCAGCGCATATTTCGTTGCTGTGGCCGCTCGCCCGAAGCCCCCCCGCCCATGCTGGCACTATCTCTTTGGTCGCGTCAGCAGTTACCCACCGGCAATCCTGATCACACTGCTCTCCGCCCTCCCCTGCCCCGGATGGCCCGGCCAGATCGGGCAAACCGCGCCGGTTGCCCGGAACGCAGCATCATGGCGGCGACACCCCCGCCAGCGACAACAGGCAAACACGCCGCCATGCCATCCGGTTCGATACGCCGGACCACGATGGAGCAGCTGATCGCCGCCGGCACAGTCGACCTTGCGTCTGCGTCTCGACCAGGCGGCACTGGACGAGATACTCGATCGTCAGCATGACGGCATGGCCGCCGAATGTCGCCATCAGCTGGGCAGTGCAGACTCCATGCCGCCTCCTTGGCGACGAAGACGAAATAATTCCCTACGCCCTTTAATTCGTACCGGCGTCTCGACCGGGATCAACCGCCCCGCGCCCTTCGGGCCAGAAAAAGGCGGCATCCCCATAATCGCTACGCGATCACGGCTTCGCTGCGCTCGCCGCCCTACGGGTGGGCGATACCCCTCCCCCTTTTTCTTCTCGGGGCAGTCAAGGCCTCGCTACGCTTCGGCTGATCGCGGTCTCACCTGCCGGCAACTCATAGGGCGTCAACGGGAATTATCCCGATCGCCAAGGAGAACTGAAATGTCTGCAACCATCGCCCAGCTCACCTCCAACAAGAACGGCTACGCCGGCACCCTCACCACCCTCGCCA
The DNA here is from genome assembly GCF_026521175.1 of Aminobacter sp. MET-1. Taxonomy (NCBI): domain Bacteria; kingdom Pseudomonadati; phylum Pseudomonadota; class Alphaproteobacteria; order Hyphomicrobiales; family Phyllobacteriaceae; genus Aminobacter; species Aminobacter sp. MET-1. The sequence goes on from NZ_JAMSHL010000190.1 coordinate 144,083, forward strand.
TCCGCACCCCAATCGCTCTGGTCGAGAACAAGAAGAAGAGCGACGACGGCCGCGAGCCGGACTTTCGCGTCATCGCGACCCGCAACGGCTTCGAACTCGGCGCTGGCTGGAAGCGCGTCTCCCAGAACACCGGCAACGAGTATGTCTCCGTGACGCTGCGCGCCCCCGAGTTCGGCACGATCTACGCCAACATGGCTCCGGCGCCGGGCGACGAGGAAGGCAAGTACGTCCTGATCTGGAACCCACGCGACGGCAATTGAAGCCGCCACCGTCCAAGACCCTCCGCCTCCGGGCGGGGGGTCTTCTCGTGCTTCGCCCCGCATCCTCATTGCCCTCCGGCATCGCCCACAAAGCTCGGACAGGAGGACCAGGAGCGAGCATTTTCACCAGCTGAACGGTCTCCAATCCGACCTGCCGGTCGAATACGGCAAGCGCGCTGGTCGCGCGCTTATTTCTCTCTCTCAATGACGGCCCATTCTATCGCACCTCCTCGCGCGTCAAGGATGAGCGGTCCCCCCAATTTGCCGGCCTATGGCCGCGTCCCTACGGGCCGTTCGCAAATCGGTTCCCCCACTCCCCGCCTCTGGCGGCCGCTTCGCGGTCCCTGACCCGCTCGTCGATTACCGATGAGCCTCCTTCGTCATTGAAACGAAGGAGATGATGATGACCATTGAACAGCACATCGAAGAACTGCGCGCCTTATCTTGACAGTCTGCACCGACACCCGCGACCTTGCCTACGTCGATGCACATGCTGAGGGAGGCGCTTTCCAGGCCGGCCGCAGCGCTCCCACATAGCTGGCGGAGGCCGGCCTGGAGAGTGCCGGGCAGCTTTAGCATCTCCCGTTGACACAGGCTCCCGGGTGGGGGTCCGGGGGAGGGGTGGATAACCTGTGGATACTGTCGTTGCGCCTTCGAGCATTACGATTGAGGAGCGGCGGTCTGCTGACGGCCTCGATGCTTATGTGCCGAGATTCCTACGAGGCGGTGCGCTCTACGATCCTGATGTCGATCGCTTTTTCCTCGATCTGCCCCTTAATGGCGTCCGCTCACGTCATTCTCTCCGTGCCTACGGCTACGACATCACCGTTTGGTTGCGGTTCCTTGCCGATGCCCGCGACAAGACGGTCTGGGAGGCTAATCGGAAAGACGTCGAGGATTTCCATCGCATCCGTAGAAGAGGCGAACCCGGAAGCCGGATCTCGGCGGCATCATGGAATCGGTCCGTCGCGGCAATAGACAAGCTTTATGAGTGGGGAGTGCACGAGGGGCTTCTGTCTTCCAGCCCATTTTCGCATCGGGAGGTCTGGCGCCGCAATCGGACGCGGGGCCAAGGTCGGATTGTTGCTCGCAACGATGCTTTCGAACGACGGGTAAAGCGATCGGATATTCGTTTCGTCACGCTTGAGGATTTCCGAAGATTTCGGGATACAGGGCTGCGTGGCCTTGCTCCGGATGGAGTCGAGCGACCCGGAGCTCGTGACAGGAATGGACTTCGCAACGCGCTGTTTGCGGAGATGCTGGTGGTAACCGGCTTGAGGCTCGAGGAAGCATCGTTTCTCCTGGCGTTCGAAGTCGGCGCCCTGCCGGCGTTCGGTTCCGCGATCCGGCAGACATGGTTCAATCTGCCCGCAGGCCTTACCAAAGGCGAGCGTGGCCGGGCGATTCTTTTTCCTGACGGGTTACTTCAGCGGCTCCGGACCTACATTCGTGTGGAACGCGCGCATGCCGCGTCGAAGTTCAAAGCACGTCAAGGTTGGCAGTCGATAGAGCACCCGATCTTTGTCCGCCGACCAGTCTCAGGCCCGGCCAGCCTTGTGCTTGTCGACGGTCGAGCCGTTCCTCTGGAGGTCTTCTCGCCGGATGAACGGCAGCGTCTCATCGTCTGTGATCTGGACAATGCACCCGCCGAGCCGGCAGTGCTGTGGCTAACCGAGGTCGGTCAGCCGGTGCGCCCAAACTCCTGGGAGGTGGCGTTCGCTCGTGCCTGCCGTCGCTGCCGGGCGAACGGATTTCCGATCGACATCAGCCCACATCAGCTTCGTCACACTTTTGCCGTCCATATGCTCGCGATGCTCATCCAGCGCCAGCTCGAAGGCGCAGCTTCGGCAATCTCCGCCGGACCCGCAGAAGGTTACCGCAGGCTGCTCGGTGATCCTCTTCAGCAGGTGCAGCGGCTTCTCGGGCATGCGAGCCTGGAGACCACCTCCCTGTATCTCGATCATATCGCCACGCGCGCCGACACCGTCGATACCGCCGTCGCCGAACTGCTCGCGCTGCTGCCAAGCGGGAGCAGGCTATGAGCCTCCGCCCCCGCAAAGGCCAACCTGTCGCGTTCGGTCGCGAACTCGCTGTTCAACCACAGGAGCCGATAAAGGCGATATCGGGTCTGCGATTCAACATTCAGACGCAGGACGGCGGTGAGGTTCTGGTTGACTATGCTCGCCTGACGCCGCGTTGGCTCGCACTTGCGTTCGCCCGTGCACTGAGGCGGCTGGCCGGTCTTGGCGGGCGTCTGTCCGTCAGATCGACTGTGGCGGCTTACGCCCGCACCCTGTCGCTATTTCTCACCTACATGGCAGAGACCGGCGACGTGCCTGATGCCCCGGGACTCCTTCAAGCGCGCCACATTGATGGCTTCGAAGCCTGGCTGGCGGCAAACGGCAAGTCGCCAATCCACCTGATGACCATCCTGACGAAGGTCATCGTGGCTTTGCGAGAGATTGCCGCTGAAGGAACGACCACCTTTTCCGACACGCTGCACGACCGGTTGGCCTATACGACGTTGCGGTCGATACCGTCGTCGCATCCCCGGGATGCATACAGCCCATACATTGCGCGCCAGCTTCGCGATGCGGCTCGTGCGGATATTGGGCGGATCTTCCGGAGATTTCGCAAGCCCAGGCCGGTTGCCGCAGACTCTGATCTAAAGATCCTGGAAGACAGCGCGCATGCGCACATCGATGCGAGAGGCGTTCTCTTTCATACCGATCGCAAATATAAAGCTCTTCTGCATGCCCGAAGGGTGCGAGGTCTCTCGTCGGGGAACTTTTGTCACCAGCTTCACGAATGGCACTATCTGACCTCGCACCATGTAATACCACTTTTGGTGTTCCTGGCGCTCGAGACCGGTCTGGAGATCGAGTGCTGCAAGACCTTGACCGTCGAATGTCTCCAGAACCCTGCAAACGGTACGGTCGAGATCGCCTATGTCAAACGCCGGGCGCACGGCGCCGAGCACAAGACGCTTCGCGTGCGCGATGGCAGCTCGCGCACGCCGGGTGGACTAATCCGGTGGGTCATCGCCATGACGGCCGCCGCTCGCAAGCACCGGCCAAGCGATCGTCTTTGGCTGCACTACGGATTCGGTGGGCTAAAGTCCGGGCTAAAAGATACGCAGTATCTCGTCGACGCGTGGACAAAAGAGCACAATATTCTCGATGATGGTGGACATCCGCTCCATCTGGAGCTTTCGCGCCTCCGCAAAACGCACAAGGCACTCTGGTATCTGAAGACCGAAGGGCACATGACGCGTTTTGCCGTTGGCCATACGCGGGAAGTGGCTGCGCGGCATTACGCTGATATCCCTGCACTCAGACCGCTTCACGAGACTACGATCGCCGACGCTTTTAACGAGGCGGTCACATCGGCCCTGTCGCCGATCATCCTGACGCCGGAGAATGAGGATGCCTGGCGCAATGACCCGGTCGCCGCTTCAGCCGTCGCTCCCGCGGGAAGCGATCCAATCGCCCTCCTCGACGGCGAACAAGATATCTGGCTTGCGAGCTGTGGCGGCTTCTTTTCCAGTCCCTATGGCGAACGCGGTTCACCCTGCTCGTTGCCGTTCTGGGGCTGTCTCGAATGCCCGAACGCGGTGATCACCGCTCGCAAGCTTCCCGCAATCCTGTCCTTCCTTGATTTCCTCGAGGAGCAGCGCCTATCGCTTTCCTCCAACCATTGGGCGACCAAGTTCGCAGCCGCGCATACCCGCATCACCAGACATATTCTTCCTGCTTTCAGCGCGGCGACCGTCGACGAGGCACGTCGCCTGCTCGCTCACGAACCGGTTTCGGTCTACTTGCCGCCGGAGGTATCACTGTGAAGGCCGCGCTTTCCTCCTACGCCGCCATCGCGGTTGCCGACGATCGCCCGGTTCTGGCAACAGCGCCGCTGCATGCTGGTTTCGACAGATCCTCCCTGTCGCGTTACAGCGATGCTTACTGGGATTTGGGTCCGGCGGTTTTTCGTGAGAATGCGCGCCGCTCCGACACCAGGGTAGACGTCGATGCCGTTGGCGACCCTGCCATCGCGGCAGCCATTCGCGACTACCTTTATGTGCGCCTGAACACGGATTTACCCGGATACAAGATGCGAGCGTCACCGGTGAGCGTTCGTCGCCTCTTTCGTTTCGCGCTGACCTTCTTCAATTTCGTCAAGGCCGAGTGCAGGGTCTGTGATCTGCACCATGTCGATCAGGCGTTGCTTGACCGATTTGCCAAGTTTCTCCGCGCCGGCCGGAGGCCGGTCATCGTCTCCCAGTGGCTGGGGATCGTTTTCGACCTCTATGCCTTTCGTAACCATTTATCCGTGGCGAAGCTGTCCTTCGAGCCGTGGCGCGGTCGTAAGCCGGCCGACATTGCGGGTTATCGTTTCTCCGTCGAAGAGAACCGGACGCCCCGCATTCCCGAGGACATCATCCGGCCACTGCTTGCATGGTCGCTCAAATACGTCACGGTATTTGCGCATGATATTCTCGCGGCGCGCAACGAACTGCGGACGCTCGAAGATGGTCATAGGCTGTTTGTTGCCGAGGACGCGCTGGCGCCTCGCAATGCACGGCGGGCCCGCCGCCAGGCGCGTCTGAATGCCTATCTCGACGAACGCCGACGGCAAGGCCGCGGCATTCCGGTATGGCCGGTCAGGATCGGTGGGCCGGCATCATCTGTAGAGCCAGAGCCACCTTGGAACTGGCATCTGATCTATCTGCATATAGGCGCCGACGCCAATCTCCAACGACCCGCCGTGGGCCAACCCAACAATAACATGCGACGGACCGTTCAGGCTGCTGGCCGGGAACTGGGAACCGAGGTCGGCGGAATGGATACGCAGATTTCAGTCGATCCAGACACCGGCGGTCCATGGCGCTCCCGGTTCGACGTGAAAGCGCTCGCGGCGGAGGAGCGGATGTTGCAAGCCGCCTGCTACATCGTCTGCGCCTATCTCACCGGCATGCGCGATAGCGAGGTCCAGGCCATGCGACCCGGCTGTCTGTCCGTCACCAGGAGCGAGGACGGCCTGATCGACAGGCACCGGGTGAAGTCAGTCGCCTACAAGGGAAAGCAAACGCGTGGTGAGGAGGCCGAGTGGACTACGATCGCACCCGTCGCGGTCGCCATCTCGGTGCTCGAACAGCTTATCATCCGATCCGTCGAGCGGCGTGGTACGCAGACGCTCTGGCCAGTTCTCTACGTCGCACGGGCCCGTAAGCAAGCTCTCGCGACCGATATTGTATCTCGCCTGAACCAGTTCCGCGACCATCTCAATGAACGTTTCGGAACCGCAGGCGAACCTGTCATTCCGACCGGCCCCAATGGGTATCCGTGGCAACTGACGACGCGTCAGTTTCGCAGGACGATTGCCTGGCATATCGCCAATCGACCCTTCGGGACGATCGCCGGCATGATCCAGTACAAGCACGTTTCCGTCGCGACCTTCGAAGGCTATGCGGGTTCGAGCCGCTCGGGCTTCACCGCCGAGGTCGAGACAGAGCGTCGCCTCGGGCAGATGGATGACATACTGAGCTATTTCGATGAGCGTCAGCTCGGAGCGGGTCTTGCCGGCCCCGCCGCAACACGGATTGGCAGATCACTGGATAGCATCGCCGCTGAGCTTCAACCTTTTCCAGGCATGATCGCCGACCGCGCTCGCCTTCGTGTCCTGTTGGCGGATACGGCCCGCACACTTCACATCGGCGTGCTGGCCGACTGCTTCTTTGACCCTGCCACCGCCGTCTGCCTCCGCCACGTCTCATCAGGCGATAAGACTGCTCCTATGATCTCGTTGTGCGAACCGACGCGATGCCCGAACGCCTGTATCACAGCACGTCATCGTCCCGCATGGGCGGGCGCTGCGGAGAACGCCAAGGCGATCCTCAAGGAGAAGAAGCTGACGGAACTGCAGCGGCTTGCCGTCGGCGGGGACCTGCGACGGATCGAGAAGATCTTATCCTATAGCAAAGTCGTGAGCGGCTGACCCCAAAGGAATACGGTCGCGACCCCTGGTCGGGGTCGCGGGGTCTCTTCTTTCTGCCGTCCCATTCTACGGCTGCTCAGCCCGCGTCAAGGACGAGTGTGGGCCCCCGATTTTCTCTCCGCTCCGGTTCCCTGCGCTCCGACAAAACCGGCACCCCACTCGCCGGCGCTGCCGGTCGCGTTCCGCGATCCCTGACACGCGCTTCGTGCGCACGTGGCTCCGTTGACGTCATAAAAAAGGAGACGATCGACATGACCACTATGGACGAGATCATCGAATTACGCGCCGAGCTTCGGAACTGCTATTTCACGAAGAAAGAGCGTGCTGCGGCCAAAGCCCAACTGGCGGCTCTGATTGCAAAGGCGCAGGCCGAGGATGAGCACTTCGCGCGCTATATCGACATCTTTCTCGCGGACCTCGCGTGAGAAAGAAAGAGGAAGGGCGCAATCCCCCCTTCCTCAAATGAGCGCTTGACTGTCAGGATAACGCGCCGAGCTGCGGAACGCCGTGTATCCCGACGAGCGTCGCTGGATCGAGGTTGAACTCGAAAAGGCGATTATCGAGCGTGACGCGCTACTTGCTGATCTGTTCGCGGAGGACACCGAGATTCCCATCTAGGGAATCTCTTTCTTCTCATCGGCCGAATGATCCGACCGACCTGTCGATCGACAAACGCCGGCACCAGCTGCTCGGTCAGTATATTCGACCTGCCGGTCGAAACGGCAAAGCGCGCTGGTCGCGCGCTTTCTTCTCTCTCTCAATGACGGCCCATTCTATCGCACCTCCTCGCGCGTCAAGGATGAGCGGTCCCCCCAATTTGCCGGCCTATGGCCGCGTCCCTACGGGCCGTTCGCAAATAGGTTCCCCCACTCCCCGCCTCTGGCGGCCGCTTCGCGGTCCCTGACCCGCTCGTCGATAAACGATGGGCCTCCTTCGTCATCGAAACGAAGGAGAAGATCATCATGACACCTTTCAACATCCCCGCCGCACTCCTCGCAGTTATGGAGCGCAATGCTCTCGCCAACGCCATCGGCCTCGATCTTGGCCAGGCGCCTTTCGATCATCAGCCCCTCATTCGCTTCCACGTTCCCCTGCATGACGCTCAATGGCTTCTGACTGAGTACAATCCCGACACGCAGACCTTCTTCGGTCTCGTCTACTGCACCGAGCATCATGAACACACTCTCGGCCACGTCACAGTCGCGCGGCTCGCCGCCATCCGCGGCTTCGCTCGCACCCCCGTCGAGTACGACGCCGAGTTTCGTCCGGATCGCCCTCTTTCCAGCTATTGCGATCCCGATGACGGATATGCGGAAGAGTACTTCCGCCGCCCTGCGCACACTCGCAGCTGATCCACGATCCGCGAGGGCGCTTCGGCGCTCTCGCATCACCTCATCACCCAGGAGATCGCCATGACCACTGTTTTCTCAACCACCATCGAATCCGAAGGCTACGAACTGGAGCAGACCGTGACCACAGTCGAATGCCCTTCCTGCCGAGGCTGCGCCATCCATCGTTTCTACGAATCTGCTGAAGGCGGCTCGATCAACGCGTTCACTGTCATCCACTGCGAGCAATGCGACTACTACCGAGAGCGTTGCGTGCGGTAATCCTCCCAAGGGGGCGTTATGCCCTCTTGGTAATCCACCTCACAAGCTCCAATCCCTCCCTGGCCGTCTCCGGGCATCGAGCCCGTCGTCGCCCGTGGGGGGTGAGACTACCGCCTCTCCCCCCACACCCCCCTCACCTTCTGGACTGCTTCGCAGCCGGCCTTTCGGGCCGGTTGACGGACGCTGCCGCGAATTCGCCAATCAAACCGGGCTTCACTCGCATCAGATTTGCTTTGCCATCTGATGCATCGCTTCGCCCTACCGTGGCGCTCACACCCCTCACCTAGCTACAGCTTCGCTATCAACGCTCCGCGATTTGATAGCTCGCCGTGACGCTGTTTCGGGTGTTCGCTTCGGACTTTTACACTGGGAGACTGCCATCACGCTGTCTGCTGCATCCTTCCTCAGCCCGACGGATCACTTCGCGATCCTGGCTTCGTCGTCTGCATGCCACCTGCAAAAATTCACCCGTCCCGCAAGCGTCTCGGCCAAATTTTCTTGGTGACGACAGCTCCTGCCAGTCTCCCAGTGTAAAATGGCAGGATAGGCTAGCTGGGGACAGCTAGCCATTGCGCCCGAGGGGCGCTTTCCGACTACGTCGTTGGGGAGGGTCCGCGATCAGATTGCCGTTTATTCGGCCATGCAGCGCCGCCAGAGCGGCATCACGGCAATCGCCGTGTGGGTGGAGCGCGGAAGCACTGACGCCTCTCCTACGCGATTTACGGAGGTTTTTGCAAGCGACTCGGTTTAACCTTACGGCTTGGAGGCTCTGTCCGGGTACTGCAGCTGGCTTCGAAATGTGTTAATCCGCTAATGCGTTAATGCGTGAATACGTCAATAGCGGAAAAGCGGAATAACGTAATCGCGCATTGACGCAATATAGCTTAAAAATTCGGACCTTGGAACGGGTGCAAATCACGCATTGCGCTAATCGCCAATTGTGCGATTGAGTTAATACGGCATTGCGTGAATCGGGTAATGCGTGAATGCCACATTGCGGTAAAGCGTTATTACAGTAATCGCGTAACGGTGCAATGCGCTAATTGCGCAATGCGTTAATACGCTAATCGGATAATCCGCTATTGACGTATTCACGTAATCGCATGATACGCTAATCAGCTAAAAGCGCATTCGATCAATCACACAATCGGCGATTAGCGCAATGCGTGAACAAGTTAATATGTGATTCACACAATTTCGACAGACTGCCGTCTCGCAGCACACACAACAAAGAGGTCCGCCCACTCATGGCCGCCAAAGCCCCCACCGCAGCCCCATCCATTTCACTTGCCCTGTCCACTTTCAAAGGCGGCGGCGGCAAGACAGTGCTCAGCCTCAACCTGGCAGGCGAATTCGGCAGCCAGGGCATCAAGACGCTGCTCATCGACTGCGACGAGCAGCAATCGCTTTACCGCTGGTACCAAACGTCTCGCGCCCGCAAGCTTCTCACTGACGATGACAACATCGACGCGATCTCGATCCTGCCCAAGGAAGATTTTGACGAGAAGATGAGATCCGCGCCGCCGGCCGACATCCACATCTTTGATGTCGGGGGCTTCGCCCATAGTCGCGCTGTTGATGTGTTCAAACGCGTCCAGGCAGTCATCATCCCGGTCATCCTTGAGGCCACAAGCGCGACACAAGCAGCTAGCGTCTCGAACCTCCTGCACCAGATCGCAAAACAGGAGGGCAGGGAGGTCATTCCGCACGCTGCTATCTGGAACCATGTCGATCATATCGCGATGAAGAGCAATCGCGCCATTCCGGAAGTGATCAAGCTCCTCAATGCCGCCAAGGTGCCGACGTTCGACACGATCATCCGCAAAACCACACATTTCAGCGACGTCGGCGCAGGCTACGGCACGCTCTACACAAAGCTTCGCGAGATCGACAACAACCCCAAATTGGTTCCATCGGCAAAGAAGCGCGCGCGCGAGAGCGTGCTTGACGCCATCGACCAGATCAAAAGTCTCAACAACGAGTTCATCAACCTCATCAGCATGGCAGCATGATCATGGCAAAAGCGCCGAAAGAACGGGTGCAGGTCGGTGGCAACCTCGCCGAGCTCGCCAAAGGGTTCCGCAAAGCTGAACCGGTGGATCCAAGCGATCCCGCCCTGACATTCATACCGCCATTGGCATCAGTCGACGAATTGACCTCTTCGAACGTCGAGACGAGCAATCCAGCGATCGCCGATCAGCCGTCTGCAGAACCAGAAGCAAAAGTCGATGCGCCGGCGCCTGCCTCATCACCCGAACCGACACGGCCGTCAGCGCCAGCCACACGCGCGCCGGCATCCGAACGCACAGCGCCGCGGCCGCAAAAAAAGGTCACGCCAGAAGCCCGTATCAACCGCGCCGTATCGCCCGAATACACCCGAGTCGCGCTGCAGCTGCACAACGATGTCATGTCCCAACTTTTCACGATCGCGCTGAAGCAGAACAAACGCTACACCGCGGTGATCGAAGACTACATCATGGCTGGCCTTGAGCGACACAAGGGCTGATCATGCCCAGCCCGAAATACTCATTCCGTCTTCCCCAACACCAGGCCGACGAGCTGGAAGCATTGGCAGCGCGGATCGAGACCACGCCCGGCATGATCGTGAAGCTGCTCGTGTCACGCACGCTTTCTGAGGTGGCCACCGTCCTGGACGATCACGACCAGCAGCTTGAAAATATCCATCTTGCGATCCGCGACATCGCCCAGGTCTTCCGCGAACTGATCGCCGGCGATGTCGTCGCCTCCGACGAACAATCCACGCGTATCCTCGATACGCTGGAACATCTCGGCCGAGCCGTCGACTCTATCCGCGACTCCGCTTTTGTGCGACCATCGACAACTATACAGGATCTAATTGCCGCCCACGATGAAAAGCCCGTCCAGCAATCGCTCCGAATCTAAGCGTCGCCTGCCTTTCTTCCACGAGCTGCTCGAGGACGAGGAACGCCGCGGCGGTGGTGGGGGAGGGGGCTCCGGCCCGGCATCTCGTCGCAGTCGTCCTTCGCGCCGGCCGAGCGCCGCTCCAACCACACCTTTCAGCCGTGCAACCGGCAACAATGCCGTCGTCGTCAAAATCCTCTCCTACGGCGCCGGTGCGAAATCGGCTCGCAACGTGCTCGAGTACCAGGCCAAGGAAGAACGCGCGCTCGACCAGGACGGCCGCGAAGTCACCAGCATTCAAGACGCTCTTGAGCAATGGCAACGCGATTTCACCGAGCGCCAAGGGTCGAAGGATGTTGTCCTGCTCAACTATGAACTGCCGACCACCGATCGCGAAACCGTCACCAAAGCGCTCGACGATCTCGCCCGCGACGGCATCATTCAGGATGACGACACAAAGCGCACTTACGCCTACAGCATCGGCCCTGGCGTGAAGGGTCAAACGCGTCTCAGCCTCGCGATCGTTCTCGCACACGAGAAATCCGACCGCGCCGACCGCGGCACCGACAATCAGGCATCGCCGACGATCGACACCATCCGCGCTCTCGATCTGCGGATCTCATCGCGCCTGAAAGGGCAGGGGATCGAACCGGTCTCTCGCTATCCAGCAAAGTTCGCCTCCGGACAAAAGGGGCTGACAGCCACACTGCATGCCATGCAGCGTCAGGACAATGAAGTGACGCTGTCGACGCACTCCCACCTGCAGCAACGTGAGAACAAGACGCCGATCTATAAGAACGGCGACCAGCGTCGCTCCATCACAACCGCCAATCACAAAGAGCTGACGACAGAAGGCCGCACCGTCGGCGTGCTGTTGCAGAGCCGCCAGCCGCGCGACTTCATGCATCTTCTTCTTTCCGGCCCGGCCAATGTCGATCGCGCCAAATTCGTCGAGGCCGCAGGCGAATTCCTGCGCACCCAGTTTCATGGTCATCGCTACGCCTATGCCGTTCACAACCGAAACGAGATGGACAAACATCCTCATGTCCATGCCATCGTCAGTCTGAAAGGCCCCGGCAAGACCCGCCTCAACCCCAATATCCGCGATTTCACCGAATGGCGCGAACGCTTCGCCGACAAGGCCAGAGCCCGCGGGCTCGCCATCGATCACCAGCGCCGCCTCGAACGCGCCGGCCCGCCGCCGGTGAAGCGCTGGGAATGGGAAATGTTCCGACGCCTCGGTGCATACTCGCCGCCCAATGTCATGACCAAGGTCATGAGCAAGATCCGCGACAAGCCAACAGCGCCGAAATTGCCGGCCGGTCTCGATCGCTTCAACATGACAAAGAACTCTCTTAACCGTGTTCTTGATATGCTGGACACGATCGCTAAAGATCGCACACAGCCGAGTACCGCTCGCGAACTGACCCGCGACCTTGCTGTCGGGTTACGCCGCGAGTACCAAAGACTGGAAACCGCCGTATCGCAGGGCAGGGACCCCGCACTAGAGAAAGGTGATACCCACATGCTGCGCAACTCGCCAATCACCGCGAGCCAGGCAAAGACGGCTAAGGACGCCGTCGCCGCCACAGCCGCAACGTTCGCCAAGGCAATAACCAATCCCGCCGATCGCGCCCTGTTCGAATCGGCGACCCAGATCATCGGAAAAGTCGTCAACCTTCAGCTCGACGCCCGCGCGGCCAAAGGCAAGGAACGCGATAACGACAAAGCCACAAACGCCACATCGACCAAGTCGGCCGCCGGCCGCGATCCAGTGCTCGAAAAAGGCGAGATCGACCGCACCTCGAGCAATCGCACCGTCGATGAATCGCGTATCGCCCAAGCCAATCAGGGCCGCGCCGCCGACGATCGCAGCGAACGCGGCCGCGACAAGGGCAAGGAGCGCGAACAGCAGAAACAGACCGATCGCGAGCTGCCGACCCGAGTGGTGCTCACACCGCCCAAGGATCGCGATCGCGGCGATCGCAGCCGGTAGCGCAGTGCAGGGGAGAGCATGACGAACGTCATCCAGTTTCCGATCAGATACGGCCAATCCGGCGACGTCGTCTGCGAGCCGCTCGGCTTGTCTTTCCCCCGCATCTTCCGCATCGAGCAGTATGTCACGTCCGTGCTTATCAGCCGATACAATCTCGCCGGCGTCGAGCCAGGCACCAAGACCACTCATTCACTGCACAACGACCCGGCCGCCTATCCCGGTATGGTCGAAATCAAGTCCATCGCGACGCTCGATCGGTACGACCGATATTCGCTGATCGTACGCTACCACGCCTCCGCCGAAGCCGGCATGGCCTACCTGCAGGGCCTCAACGATTACGGCCTGGCCGACCAGATCGAGATCCGCATCAGCGGGGCAGAGGAGGGAGTATTTACCTTGGTCAATCGGATGACCGCGCCTGAGTGGCCGTCACCAATGATCATCTACTGCGCCAACTATCGCCAAACCCCCGCTTCGGCCGAAGAGACCTGGCTGCGAGGCGTCTCCGTTGCCGGCGACTGGTATGACGCCGCTGATCTGGCTGCACCACTGCACACGGCTTGAAATGGCATCGCAATCGGCATTGAACCTGGCTTATTCTACGCTCCTATTGCAGCCTAACCCCCAATTTTACCGTCCAGAATAATCCGGGCCTCCCCACGCCATGCGCGCATCTTGAAGAACGTCCGCTTTTCTTCGTTGTAGCCTCGGAACACGTAGAAGGTGGCATCATCGTCATCAGAGAACTGCGCCAGAAACGCCAACGGTGTGCCGTTATGAAAACACCAATCGACCTCGCCAACCCATATGGGTGGTTTGTCCACGGAACGGAAAAGCCCCTCCGTGGCCGACGCCACCCACGTCATGAAGTCAGCGGGCGCTTCAAGCTCGAAGCGCCTGAAAAGTTCGTCCTCGAAATCCTTGTCCCACGACGATGCCGCGTAAGCGCTCTCCGTGAAACTGTGAAGTGCGGACGCAAATTGTCCTCGCGGCGACTTCAGTTCGGCGACGGCAGCACGGCCTTTCTCCTGAAATTTCTTTCTCAGTTGGCCTGGTCGGCCCGAAGCTGGGATTTCGGCCATCACTCGAAACCTACCCGGCCAAATAGGAGATACCTCAATGCGCGTAGCTTACGGGCCTAGCTCATTAATTGAAAGAGCGAGTCTATTTGTGTCGTTTTCAGAAGACGGCTGCACTGAACGTCAGAAGCCGACTGCACTATAGCAGCGGAGGGGTTGGATCCATCAGGCAACGACGGGCTGCTGCCGGCCATCAGCGGACGCAGGGAGGACTTTCCGCAACCGGCCGTTCGATGCGGCACCGATGGCCTTCGCGCAGGGGTAGTGAATCCGCCAGGATTGACTTGCGCTGCCCTACCTCTCACTAGTGAGGGGCGGCAGCGCATCAAGCGGTGAGCGCACTCCGGCACCGCCAACTTTCAGCACATGCGTGTAAATCATCGTCGTAGAGACGTCGGAATGGCCGAGCAGATCCTGCACGGTTCGAATGTCGTAACCGCTGCGGAGCAAGGCCGTCGCGAACGAGTGGCGGAGGGTGTGCGGTGTGGCGGGCTTCGTGATGCCTGCTTGTTCTACGGCACGTTTGAAGGCGCGCTGAAAGGTCTGGTCATACATGTGATGGCGACGCACGACACCGCTCCGTGGATCGGTCGAATGCGTGTGCTGCGCAAAAACCCAGAACCACGGCCAGGAATGCCCGGCGCGCGGATACTTCCGCTCAAGGGCGTCGGGAAGCGCAACGCCGCTGCGGCCCTCGGCCTGGTCCTTCAGCCACCATGCCCGTGCACGCGACAGCTGCTCGCGCAGGCTGGGTGCCAAGCTCTCGGGTAACATCAAGGCCCGATCCTTGGAGCCCTTGCCCTCCCGCACGATGATCGTGCCGTGATCGAAATCCAGATCCTTGACCCGCAGTTGCAAACCCTCACTGATCCGCATGCCCGTTCCATACAGAAGCTGGGCGAACAAACGATGCTCGCCTTCCAGAAAACCGAGGATGCGAACCACTTCATCCGGGGTCAGCACCACCGGCAAGCGCCGCGACGGCCGAGGTCTTCCGATCTCCTGAAGCCAGGGCAGATCCGTGCACAGCACCTTGCCGTAGAAGAACAGCAAGGCCGCCAATGCCTGACGATGCGTGGAGACCGAAACCTTGCGCTCGTTCGCCAGCCAGGACAGAAATGCCTCGACTTCGCTGCTGCCCAAGGTTGCCGGGTGACGCACACCGTGGAAACGGATGAAGGCACGAACCCAGTGGACATAAGCCTGTTCGGTTCGTAAGCTGTAATGCAAGTAGCGTATGCGCTCACGCAACTGGTCCAGAACCTTGACCGAACGCAGCGGTGGTAACGGCGCAGTGGCGGTTTTCATGGCTTGTTATGACTGTTTTTTTGTACAGTCTATGCCTCGGGCATCCAAGCAGCAAGCGCGTTACGCCGTGGGTCGATGTTTGATGTTATGGAGCAGCAACGATGTTACGCAGCAGGGCAGTCGCCCTAAAACAAAGTTAGCACTCAATTGGGAGATTGCCGTGGCTTGGATCTATCTATTACTCGCGGGGTTGTTTGAGATCGGCTGGCCAGTTGGGCTAAAGATGGCCCAAGAGCCTGACACTCGTTGGAGCGGGATTGGGGTCGCCGTAGTATTCATGGGCATTAGTGGCGCGCTTCTCTTTCTAGCCCAGCGAACAATTCCTATTGGCACAGCGTATGCGATCTGGACAGGGATCGGCGCCGCGGGAACCTTCTTAGTCGGCGTCATGTACTACGGAGACCCCACGTCATTCTTTCGCTATCTGGGAGTAGCGTTGATAGTGGCCGGAGTAGCGACGTTAAAGTTGGCGCACTGAGCGCTAACAATTCATTCAAGCCGAACCCGCTTCGCGAGTCGGCTTAATTCAGGCGTTAGCACTCAATTGGGAGATTGCCGTGGCTTGGATCTATCTATTACTCGCGGGGTTGTTTGAGATCGGCTGGCCAGTTGGGCTAAAGATGGCCCAAGAGCCTGACACTCGTTGGAGCGGGATTGGGGTCGCCGTAGTATTCATGGGCATTAGTGGCGCGCTTCTCTTTCTAGCCCAGCGAACAATTCCTATTGGCACAGCGTATGCGATCTGGACAGGGATCGGCGCCGCGGGAACCTTCTTAGTCGGCGTCATGTACTACGGAGACCCCACGTCATTCTTTCGCTATCTGGGAGTAGCGTTGATAGTGGCCGGAGTAGCGACGTTAAAGTTGGCGCACTGAGCGCTAACAATTCATTCAAGCCGAACCCGCTTCGCGAGTCGGCTTAATTCAGGCGTT
>NZ_JAMSHL010000100.1:0-272 GCF_026521175.1 Aminobacter sp. MET-1
GCGCAGTGCTGAAGCCGTCTCGCTGGCGCTGCCATTAAGCGGTATCACGCTTTACAGCGGTCTGTACATCAACGAACTTCTCTCCCGCGTACTGGAATACGAGACGCGCTTCTCTGAACTTTTTTTCGATTACTTGCACTGCATTCAGTCTCTTGCAGGGGTCACTGGTACGCCAGAACCCGCGCTGCGCCGCTTTGAACTGGCACTGCTCGGGCATCTGGGTTATGGCGTCAATTTTACCCATTGTGCGGGTAGCGGCGAGCCGGTAGATG
>NZ_JAMSHL010000101.1:0-272 GCF_026521175.1 Aminobacter sp. MET-1
GGCGCCGACAGATCGGCGTCTTCGAATCTCGAGGAGTGTTGACCGTGGCCAAGGGCAAGCGGACGTTCCAGCCGAACAATCGCCGCCGCGCGCGCGTTCATGGCTTCCGTCTTCGTATGCGTACCCGTGCGGGTCGTGCAATCGTTTCCGCACGTCGCGGCAAGGGCCGCAAAGAACTCACAGCCTGATAACCGTTCGTCCGAAGCTTGGAGCTCGGGATGCTTCCTGAGCCGAATCGGCTGCATCGCGCACGTGACTTCACCGTGGCTGTC
>NZ_JAMSHL010000102.1:0-272 GCF_026521175.1 Aminobacter sp. MET-1
CACCTCGTACCGAAACGCCGCACCGACCGCGCCGCCCACAATGACCGCGACGTACTGCCCGGGCGAGCGACGACGCAGACCGCGACCGTCCATGGAATGCAGTCCCTCGATCACCTGGACGAGCCTAATGCGATCGATACCCCTCGGCTGAGTGAGCCGACGGCGGCAAACCAACCCGAAGCCGACCCTGAGGGGACTCAATGTCACGTTCGGTGGTCCGGAGTGGAGCCTGCGGAACGACCATCGACACTTTTCGGGGGTCGATGTCACGT
>NZ_JAMSHL010000103.1:0-271 GCF_026521175.1 Aminobacter sp. MET-1
GACCGTGACGGCCGAGATCGCACCGCCCGCCTGGATCGAGGACCGATCGCCGCTCAGATCGGCGCTGCCGATCGCCCCCGAGGAACGGACCGAGCCGTCATTGCCCTGCAGGATGAGGGCATCGATCGACCCGGCGTCAATGCGGGCGCGGTCGCCGGAGATGCGGAGGGTACCGATCGAGGCCCCCGAGGCGTCTACGGTGAGGGCCGACCCCGAGACGGTGAGCTCGGCGCACGTTCCGACGATGCGGACGCTCTGCTCGGCCCCCGAG
>NZ_JAMSHL010000104.1:0-271 GCF_026521175.1 Aminobacter sp. MET-1
GTGCTGTCGATCGGCCTGTCCGGCCCCATCGCCGAAAACGAACTGGTCTACATCGCCCGGCGCCTGAAGGAGAACATCGAAGGCATCGCCGAGGTGCTGTCGGTGGAGATCGGCGGCGACCGCGAAGACCTGCTGGAAATCGTCGTCGACCCGCAGGTGCTCGACAGCTACGGCATCGACTACAACGAGCTGTTCAACCTGGTCAGCCGCAACAACCGCCTGGTCGCCGCCGGCAGCCTGGACACCGGTGCCGGGCGCATGAGCATGAAGG
>NZ_JAMSHL010000105.1:0-271 GCF_026521175.1 Aminobacter sp. MET-1
GGCCGTAGGCGGTGCGGTCGTCGATCACGGCGGCGGTCTTCGCCTTCAGCGTGCGCGCGACATAGCCGGCGATGCCGTCGGCCTGCTGCACGTCGGTGGCCATGAGCCGCGCGGCGAACCTGTAGCCGGCGCGCGTGTACTGCGGGTTGGTCGCGGCCGGCGCGACCTGCGGGATGCCGGCGTCGTTGTAGACGCGGGCCGCGGGAATGGTGGTGCCCGAGTTGAGGTGACCGACGACGCCGTTGACCTGCATATCGGCCAGCTTCTGCGC
>NZ_JAMSHL010000106.1:0-271 GCF_026521175.1 Aminobacter sp. MET-1
GATGCAACCCCGAGCGGGCCACTTGGCCGCCATTCACGTTGGTCACGCAGTAATGCCCAGAGAACGTCGACCAGTCTGCGAGCGAGTGCGATGGTGGCCTGGACGTGTCGTTGGTGTTCGGCGCGTTTACGTTGGTAGAACTCTCGTGACGGTCCTTCTCTTTGCGCACTGCTGAAGGCCGCCATGAAGAGGACGTGTCGTAGTCGTCGGTGGTAGCGCTTGGGACGGTGCAGGATTCCGGTGCGGGTTCCGGAATCGTTGGGAACGGGAG
>NZ_JAMSHL010000107.1:0-270 GCF_026521175.1 Aminobacter sp. MET-1
GTAGGCACCTTTCGCTTTTGCCGCTTTGGTGATGGCATCATTGACTTCTGGCTGGCTACGATAGAAGCCCTGGACGGTGACCGTGTCAAACGGTTCAATCAGAACAGCCTGATCTTTCGGCAGTTCGACAACACCGTTAATTACGCGATTACTTGTTTCTTCTGCTTTTTCAGCATCGGCTTTATAGAGGTCAGCGACCACACGCCAGTTACCGCTGTTACCAAAATCAGAAGTGTCGACAACATAAAAAGAGGCGGCACCTTCTTTATC
>NZ_JAMSHL010000108.1:0-270 GCF_026521175.1 Aminobacter sp. MET-1
GTGTGGAGATGGCGGTTTCAGTATGCTAATGGGGGATTTTATCTCTCTTTCTCAAATGCAATTGCCAGTAAAAATTATCATTCATAACAATGGCGTGCTTGGTTTTGTGGCCATGGAAATGAAAGTGGCAGGTTTCTTGACAGCGGGAACGGATTTACAGAACCCTAACTTTGCAGCGATTGCGAATGCTGCGGGTATCAAAGGCATCCGTGTTGAAAAAAGTGAAGATTTAGATGGCGCATTAAAAGAGGCTTTTGCCCATGATGGGCC
>NZ_JAMSHL010000010.1:0-204954 GCF_026521175.1 Aminobacter sp. MET-1
CCGCAGACGGGGGGTGGCAATGGAGGAGTGTGAAATGTTGGAAGGTCGCATTTCTTTGCGCCCCTCCCTCTGGCCTGGCGGCGCCCCCCCCCCCCCCCGGGGGGGGGGGGGGGGCGGCCCCCCCCCCGCGACGTGCGCGCCGTGGTGCTGACAGGCGCTGAGAACAACTTCTCCTCCGGCGGCGACGTGTTCGACATCATCGAGCCGCTGACCAAGATGTCGATGCCCGACCTCATCGACTTCACCCGCATGACCGGCGACCTGGTGCGCCAGATCCGCGCCTGCCCGCAGCCGGTCATCGCAGCCGTCGACGGCATCTGCGCCGGCGCCGGTGCGATCCTCGCCATGTCATCAGATTATCGCATCGCCACGCCTGAGGCGAAGACCGCCTTCCTGTTCAACCGCGTCGGCCTGGCCGGCGCCGATATGGGCGCTTGCGGCATCCTTCCCCGCATCATCGGCCAGGGCCGCGCCGCAGAACTGCTGTTCACCGGCCGCGTCATGACCTCGGTCGAAGGCCATGCCTGGGGCTTCTACAACGCCCTGCATGAGCGCGGCACGTTGCTGGGCGCTGCGCAGAAGTTCGCCCGCGACATCGCCGACGGCCCCTGGTTTGCGCACACCATGACCAAGAAGATGCTCGACCAGGAATGGGCGATGGGCATCGACCAGCTGATCGAATCCGAGGCCCAAGCCCAGGCGATCTGCATGGCGACAGGCGATTTCCGCCGTGCCTTCGAGGCTTTCGCCGCCAAGTCCAAGCCGGAATTCAAGGGGAACTGAGTCATGGCCGCGCATTTGATGCCGACCGGTGCGCCGGCCCGTGACCATCTGGACTGGCCGTTCTTCGCCGACAGCCACAAGACGTTGGTAGCCGAACTCGACGGTTTCATCGCCAAGGGCGGACTCGGCGACATCGATCATGCCGACGCCGACGGCGCCTGCAAGAAGCTGGTGAAAGCACTCGGCGCTGCCGGCATCTTGCGCAACTGCGTGCCGGCGGCCTTCGGCGGCGTGTCCGAGCAGATCGACAGCCGCTCGCTCTGCCTGATCCGCGAAACACTTGCCTATGCCGACGGTCTCGCCGACTTCGCCTTCGCCATGCAGGGTCTTGGCACCGGCGCGATCAGCTTGTCGGGCTCGGACGCGCTCAAGCAGGCCATCTTGCCGAAGGTCGCCCGAGGCGAGCTGATCTCTGCTTTCGCGCTGACCGAGCCGGAGGCCGGCTCCGACGTCGCCGCGATGAGCACCTCTGCCCGCCGCGACGGCGATGCATACGTGCTTGACGGCGAGAAGATCTTCATCTCCAACGGTGGCATCGCCGACGTCTACACCGTCTTTGCCCGCACCGGCGAAGCACCTGGGACCCGCGGCATCTCGGCCTTCGTCGTCCATGCCGACACGCCCGGCTTCTCGATCGCCGAACGCATCGAGACGATCGCGCCGCATCCCCTGGCCCGCATCCGCTTCGACAATTGCCGCATCCCGGCGTCGCAGCTGCTTGGCGAACCGGGCGAAGGTTTCAAGATCGCCATGCGCACCCTGGATATTTTCCGGCCGTCGGTGGCTGCCGCGGCACTCGGCTTCGCCCGCCGTGCACTGGACGAGGCCGTTGCGCACGCCAAGTCGCGAAAGATGTTCGGGGCGACATTGGCCGACCTGCCGACAGCGCAGAGCACGTTGGGCGAGATGGCGACGGCCATCGACGCTGCGTCGCTGCTCACCGTGCGCACCGCCTGGCGCCGCGACGTGCAGAAGCTGCCGATCACCCGCGAGGCAGCGATGGCCAAGATGACCGCCACCGAAAATGCGCAGTGGGTCATCGACCAGGCGCTGCAAATGTTCGGCGGCCGCGGTGTGCGCGTCGGCGAGATCACTGAGCGGCTCTATCGCGAGATCCGTGCGCTGCGCATCTATGAAGGCGCCACCGAAGTGCAAAAGCTGATCATCGGCCGCGAGCTGATGAAGGCTGCGAAGTAGGAGCGCCCCGTGCCCTTCCGCACCTCCAGGCCGCTGCGTTTCGGCGACTGCGATCCCTCCGGGATCGCCTATTTCCCGTCCTATCTGAACATTCTAGTCGGTGTTCTGGAGGAATTCTTCGGCGATGCCGGCGCGCCCTGGAAACAGCTCGTCGACGAGCGCCGCATCGGCACGCCGACGGTGCGGCTGGACCTCACCTTCGTCCATCCGGGCTACCACGGCGACATACTCGATTTCGAGCTGTTCGTCCGTCGCATCGGCCGCTCGTCGCTCGACCTCGAACACAAGGTTTCGGCCGCTGGCACCCTGCTCTGGAGCGCTCGCCACAGCGTGGTCGCGACCTCGCTCGACACCCACAAATCGCTTGCCTGGCCGGACGACCTCCGCGCCGCGCTCGAAAGCCGCCTGGAGACGTCAGATGCATGAGATCCTGCAACCCGAGGGCTGGGCCAAGCCTGTCGGCTATGCCAACGGCGTGGCGGCAACCGGCCGCACCATCTTTGTCGGCGGCCAGATCGGCTGGAACGCGCAGTGCCAGTTCGAGACCGACGACTTCGTCGGTCAGGTGCGCCAGACGCTGGAAAACGTCGTCGCCGTGCTGAAGGCCGGCGGCGCCGAGCCGCACCACATCACGACCATGACCTGGTACTTCACCGACAAGAAGGAATACACCGAAAACCTGCGCGGTCTCGGCCAGGCCTATCGCGACGTAATCGGCCGCCACTTCCCGGCCATGGCCGCCATGCAGGTGGTGGCGCTGGTCGAGGACCGCGCCAAGATCGAAATCCAGGCCACCGCGGTCATCCCGGCATAGCCATGAGCGCAACGCGGTTTTCGGAGAGCGTTTCGGGCAGCATCCGCGACGGCGTGCTGGTCATCACGATCGACAATGCTCCGGTCAACGCCACATCGGCGCATGTCCGGCAGGGGCTGGTCAAGGCCGTCGACCATGCGGTCGCGGTGGGCACCGTGATCGGCGTCGTCGTCACCGGCGCCGGTCGCACCTTTGTCGGCGGCGCCGACATCAAGGAGTTCGGCATGCCGCCAGTCGAGCCGACGCTCCCCGAGGTCATGTCCCGCATCGAGAACTGCCGCAAGCCGGTAGTTGCGGCCATCAACGGGGCAGCCCTCGGCGGCGGCTGCGAGATCGCACTCGCCTGCCATGGCCGCATCGCCGCCGAGGCGGCATCCATCGGCATGCCTGAGGTCAAGCTCGGCATCGTGCCGGGTGCGGGGGGCACGCAGCGCCTGCCGCGCCTGACCGGCACCATAGCTGCCATCGATCTTATCGGCAGCGGCCGCACCGTGAAGCCTGAAGAGGCGCTCAGGCTCGGCCTCGTCGACGGTATCGCCACCGACCAGATGTCCACGGCGATTGCGCTGGCGCGCGGCATGGCCTCGGGTCCGCTGCGGCGCACCGGCGGCATCCAGATCGCCACACCGGATGCCTCGGCGGTCGACGCCGCAGCGAAAAAAGTGCTCGCCAAAGCCCGCGGGCAGGCAGCTCCGGCGGAAGCCGTAAGGCTGGTCAGAGCTGCATCCGAAACGAGCCTTGAAGACGGTCTCGCCGACGAGCGCGCCACCTTCCTGCGCCTGCGCGATTCCCTGGAGGCGGCAGCCCTTCGCCACGTTTTTTTCGCCGAGCGGCAGGCCGGCAAGGTCAGCAAGCTCGAGGGCATCGCACCGCGCATGGTCGAGACGGTTGGCATCGTCGGTACCGGCCTGATGGGCGCCGGCATCGCGGTTGCGGCCTTGACCGCCGGTTATCGCGTCGTCGGCATCGAGCAGAGTGAAGACGCCGCGGCAAAGGGGCGCGAACGCATATCAGGCATTCTCGACAAGGCCGTCCAGTCGGGCCGTCTCAGCGACCTCGCGCGCACCGCCTGCCTTGATCGGCTCCAAGTCGCAGCCGACGCCGGCAGACTGGCCGCCGCCGACCTCGTCGTCGAAGCGGTGTTCGACGATCTCACGGTCAAGACGGAACTCTTTCAGCGGCTCGACGGCATCGTCAGGCCCGGTGCGATCCTCGCCACCAACACCAGCTATCTGAACCCGGACGAGATCGCCTCGGCGACCGCCCACGCCGAACGCGTGGTCGGCCTGCACTTCTTCTCGCCGGCCAATGTCATGCGCCTCGTCGAGGTCGTCGACTGCAGGGCGACCGCGCCCGACGTGCTCGCTTCCGCGCTGGCCTTTGCCAAGAAGCTGGGCAAGCTGCCCATCGTCTCCGGCGTGACCGAAGGCTTCATCGGCAATCGTATCTTCTCGGCCTATCGCCGCGAGGCGGAGTTCATGATCGAGGACGGCGCGGCACCTGATCAGGTCGATGCCGCGCTCGAAACCTATGGCTTCCCGATGGGCATCTTCAACGTCTACGACATGGCCGGCCTGGAGATCGCCTGGGCCCGGCGCAAGAGGCAGGCGGCGACACGCGATCCCAATGCTCGTTATGTCGAAATCGCCGATCGCTTGTGTGAGGCCGGCCGCTTCGGCCGCAAGACAGGCAAAGGCTGGTATGACTATTCGTCGAGCGAAAAGGCCGTCGATCCCGCGGTCTCTGTCCTGATCGAGGCGGCACGGACCGCAAAGGGCATTGTCCCGCGGACCTTCACATCAGGCGAGATCGTGGAGCGCCTGCTGCGCGCCATGGCCGATGAGGGCAAGTCCCTGCTCGAGGAGGGCATCGCGGCACGATCGAGCGACATCGATCTCGTGATGATCAATGGCTACGGCTTCCCCGCTCACAAGGGCGGTCCGATGTTTGTCGCAGACACGTACGCGTAGCAGGGAATGGAGGCGCGCCCGGCCGTGCCGAGCGCGCGTCTTCTGCGCTAGAAGTGAAAATTGGCGCCGACCCTGACAGTGTGGACGCGGAGCGCAATGTTGGCCGGATCAGGCAGCTTGTAGCTGTCGCTGCTGAAGTCACTGTAGAGGTATTCGGCCTTCAACGAGATCTTGTCGGTGACCATTGCTTCGACGCCGGCACCAACCGCCCAGCCGGTGTGGAAGCCATTGCCGCCGAAGGATTGCCCGCCGCCGTTGAGGTCCAGATCGAACCCCGCGAAGGCGACGCCTCCGGTCCCGTAAACCAGCATACGATCGGTCGGCGTGAAGCCGACGCGTCCCCGTATGGTGGACAGCCAGTCGACGTTGCCCTTGAGGCTAAAGCCGTCACCGGCCTGCGAGAAGCCAATGCCGGTGGCGGCGATGTCTCCTTCGACACCGAACACCAAACTGTTCATCCGCGCGTTGGCGCCGATCTGAACGCCACCGAGCCAGCCGTCGATGTTCCGGTAGGAGTCGGGGCCTGACGCATCGACGTCTCGCGCCCGCCCCCAGCCATAACCGGCATGAACGCCCGCATAGAGGCCGCTCCAATAGTCGTTTGCGGGAGCAGCCACGGTGACCGCATCGGCAGCCTTGGCAGATGTATCGAGTGTGAAAAGCACGGCACTTGCGAAGACAATGTTTCTGATCATGACCGCTCCTGAAAGTGGTATCCGCGTCCCCCTCACAAAAGAGAATCAGAACCAAGTGCCGCCGCCAACGCCACCACGGTTCAAAATGGGCATTTCACAAGTGATTGTAATTATTACGCAACACAGGCTGACGCGTGTTGTTTTCGGGCGAAGGAAAGGATATCCCCAACCCTGAGATGCACAACCTGCGCGCTTATTAGCAGATTGAAGTAATGCTGAAATCGTCGCGGAGATTAGCGACGGCAGCGGCAAAAAAACTTTGCATGCAAATAAATCGCGGCCGCCGGCCCGCTATCTCGGGAAACATGCGCCTTTCGCGCCCGCCAGAAGGCTTTTGGCGGGCGAAGAAAGGCTCGACTGCCCCGAATCACAGGTCGTTGCAGGCGCTGAAGTCGGAGCCTCAGCTTGCGATGCGATGCTCGGGCCGGCGCAGGATTGCCGAGCCGCCTGCGGCCTGCACGGCCAGGCTGCCATAGTGGATGCCAGCCGCGAGGCAGGTTTCCTCGTTCTCACCCGACAGCCAAGCATCGATGAAGCCGGCGTTGAAGGCATCGCCTGCACCTGTCGTGTCAATGACGGGCACTGCTTCCGCAAGGCGATGCAGCACCTGCCCCTTGGATTTGAGCCAGGCGCCGTCGCCGCCCGCCTTGAGCGCAACAACCGGGAAGGCCTCGGCCAGCATCTCGACAGCAGCGACGGGGTCGTTCTCGCGGGTGATGGCCGTCGCCTCTTCCATGTTGGGCAGGAAGATGTCGACGCCGGCGCAGCGGTCGAGCAGGTCGGCCTCGTAGATCAGCGTCTCGTCCCAGCTCGGGTCGAGCGAAACCGTAAGACCCCTCGCCTTGGCGCGCAACACCAGATCGGGAATCTCGTGCAGCGTGGCGTATTCGGCGATGTGGAGATGACCTGCCGCCGTCCAAGCGAGTGCTGCGTCGAGCGTGTCGGGCAATGCGGAGCCGGCACGGCGCGACAGGAAGGCGCGATCGTTGCCGATGACCGAGGCGACGGTCACCTGCGGGCCTGCACCCGGCGACTTCTCGAGGAACTGCAGGTCGGCACCGCTGGCCCTGAGTTCGGGCTCGATGCCA
Organism: Aminobacter sp. MET-1; assembly: GCF_026521175.1. Lineage (NCBI taxonomy): Bacteria > Pseudomonadati > Pseudomonadota > Alphaproteobacteria > Hyphomicrobiales > Phyllobacteriaceae > Aminobacter > Aminobacter sp. MET-1. The sequence goes on from NZ_JAMSHL010000010.1 coordinate 6,548, forward strand.
GCCGACAAGGCGTCGGTGCCAAGGCGTGCGACAAGCGCCACCTCGCGCCCGGCATGCGCCATATGGGCAGCTGCGATGAAGGCACCGCCGCCGGCAGCCATCTTCATGTCCTGGGCAAAGACCTCCCTGCCCAGCCCGGGCAACGAGCCCAGGCCGGTGAAGATGAGGTCACAATAGATCCGGCCGATGCTGAGCACCGCCGGACGCTTGGCATTTCCCGAAGTCATTGCCGGCCCAGGCTTTTCTCGGTCTTGGCGTCGAACAGATAAAGGCTGCCCGGAGCCGCGCGACAGGCAAGCTTGGTGCCGGCCGCCGGGATGAACTTGGCCGGTGCAGTGGCGATGACGGCAGCACCGTCGACGTCGAGATGCACCAGCGTCTCGGGTCCAAGCGGCTCGACCGCAGTGACCGTGCCGTTGAGCACCAGGCCGTCTTCCGCCTTCTCGTCCGAAGCGAGCGCGGTCAGGTCATGCGGGCGAATGCCGATCAGCAGATCGCCGCCGGCCGACAGCTCTGCGCCATGGCCGTTCTTGCGGCCAGGCACCAGGTTCATCGACGGGCTGCCGATGAACCGGGCGGTGAACACATCGACCGGGTTCTCATAGAGATCGGTCGGCGTGCCCACCTGCAGAATGTGCCCGTCGCGCATGACGACGATGCGATCGGCCATGGTCATGGCCTCGACCTGGTCGTGGGTGACGTAAACGGTCGTGGTCTTGAGCCTCTGGTGCAGGCGCTTGATCTCGATGCGCATCTGCGAGCGCAGCTGAGCGTCGAGGTTGGAAAGAGGCTCGTCGAACAGGAAGGCGGAGGGGTTGCGCACCATTGCGCGGCCGATGGCGACGCGCTGGCGCTGGCCGCCGGACAGGGCCGCCGGGCGACGCTCGAGATAGGCTTCGAGACCGAGGATGCGCGCGGCGTCCTCGATACGCTTGTCTTTCTCGGCCTTGGACAGTTTCGAGGTGTAGAGGCCGAAGCCAATGTTCTGGCGTACGCTCATATGCGGATAGATGGCGTAGTTCTGGAACACCATGGCGATGTTGCGCTGCTTGGGCTCGCGCTCATTGACCACGTCGCCGGCGATCCTCAGCGTGCCGCCGGAGATGTCTTCGAGGCCGGCGATCATGCGCAGCGTCGTCGACTTGCCACAGCCGGACGGGCCGACGAAGACGACAAATTCGCCATCGGCGATCTGCAGGTCGATGCCGCGCACGACATCAACTTTGCCATAGCGCTTGACCAGCTTTTCGAGTTCGATCGTCGCCATCAGAGCGCCTCCACCAACGCCTTGAATTTCTCGCCGAGTTCCTTCGCGGCTTTCGCCTCGTGCCCGGCATGCTCTTGTGCAGCGGCTTCGAAAGCTGCTGCCTTGTTCCTGTAGACGCTCAACGCCTCTGCCATCGGCTCGGGAGCCGGGCCGCCGAAGCGGTCGCGTACGGCAACGAAATGCTCCGGCGACACGATCTCTTCGAACTTGTCGCGACCGAAGGACGGCTCGCGCCCGGTCGAATGCCTGAAGGCGTCGAGGAACGGCCCATAGCCATCCTTGGCGAGCCCGCCGCCGGCAGCCACCACCGCCTTGGCGACGGTAGCGGCGATCTCGTGCGCCTCGCGGAAGGACAGCCCCTCGATGCGGACGAGCGAGTCGGCAAGTTCGGTGATGGTGATGCAGGAGCGGCGGATGTTGTCTGCCACCCGCTCCGGATCGATCTTGATCGCACCGACGAAGGCAGCGAGCAGGTCCAGCACGCGGCCGGCGGCAACGAACGCCTCGTAGCCCATCGACTGGGTTTCACCCTCGCTGTCGTTCATGTCGGTGAACGGCGTGTTGTGGATGACGCCGAGCACCGTGCGCGCCCGGCCCATGGTCTGGCTGGCCAACAGGCGCATGTGCTCGATCGGAACCGGGTTACGCTTCTGCGGCATGATCGAGGAGATCTGCACGAAGGCGTTTGGCACGTAGATCTGTCCGACCTCGAAGGCGGTCCAGAACTGGAAGTCCTGGATCAGGCGGCCGAGATGCAAGAACATCAGCTCGATCGCCGAGTAGGTCGAGGTGATGTAGTCGGACGCAGCAATGCAGCTGTAGGAGTTGCGCAGCGGCGCTGCAAAGCCAAGCAGCGCGGCGACGCGCTGGCGGTCGATCGGGAAGCCCGAGGTGGTGATGGCGGCGGCGCCCATCGGCGATAGGTCGACGATTTTCCGCGCTTCCTCGAAACGCTCGATATCGCGGATCAAAACCTCGATGGCAGCCGACAGATAGTGGCCGAAGGTCGAGGGCTGCGCCGGCTGGCCGTGGGTGTAGGCAACGACCAGCGTGGCCTTCTCGCGCTCGGCGGTGTCGATCATCGCCGACAGCAATGCCCGTGCTTTGACCATCAGCGCGTCGATGCGCTGCTTGAGGCCGAGCTTGAAGAGCGTGTGGTCGATGTCGTTGCGCGAACGCGACGTATGCAGGCGGCCGGCAACGTCGGGTCCGAGACGCGCCTTCAGTTCCTTCTCGATCAGGAAGAAGAAGTCCTCGACCTCACCGGTGTATTCGAGCTTCGACGGATCGACCTCGCGGTCGATCGCCTCCAAGGCGCCGGCAATCGCCGAAGCCTGCTTCTTGTCGAGGATGCCGGTTTCGGTCAGCATCACCAGATGAGCGCGGTCGATGGCACGGAAGCCGTCGACATGGTGGGTCTTGGCGCCGTCGAAGAGCGGCCGAAGCACCGTCTCCTTGTAGACGGGATCGGGAAAGACGCTCTTGTCGGAGAGCCTCGGGTTCAGTTCAGGCATTTTTTATCCCTTGAGCCCGGCGAGCATGACGCCGCGGACGATGTAGCGCTGGAGCACGAGGAAGACGATCAGCGTCGGCAGGGTGGCGATCGCCGCACCCGTCATGATCATCTCCCACTGGATGGACTGTTCGACGGCGAAGCTCGAGAGACCGACCGGCAGCGTGTAGAGATCGCGGCTGGTGGTGACGATCAGCGGCCAGAAGAAAGCCGTCCAGTTGCCGAGGAAAGTGAAGATTGCGAGCGCCGACAGTGCCGGTGTCACCAGCGGCATCGCCACCTTCCACCAGATCTGGAACTCGTTGAGGCCGTCGACGCGCGCCGCCTCGAGGAAGTCGTTGGGCACGCCTTCGAAGAACTGCTTCATCAGGAAAGTGCCGAAGGCCGTCATCATGCCCGGGAACATGATGCCCCAGTAGCTGTCCAGCCAGCCGAGATTGGCCGACATCAGGTACCATGGGATGACGAGCATCTCGGTCGGAATCATCAATGTCGACAGGATGGCGAGGAAGATGAAGTAGCGGCCGCGGAACTCGAACTTGGCGAGCGTATAGCCGACGAGGCTGTCGAAGAACACGTTGGAGACGGTGACGGCCACTGCCACGATCATCGAGTTCATGAACCAGCGCATGAAGCGCCCGTCGGCGAGAATGGTGATGTAGTTCTGCAGCGTCGGCGCCGAAGGGATCAGCCTGAGGTCATAAACCTGTCCGGCCGTCTTCAGCGACGTCGAGAACATGAAGGCCAACGGCGTGACCATGATCAGGCCGCCGATGAACAAAAGCGTCCAGACGACAATACGGCCGGGGCGGAGACTGGCGTGGGAGAGCGCCGGGGTTTCGGTAACGGCACTCATTTCTTTTCCCTCAGGATCCAGAGCTGCAGCAGCGATACGCAGAGCAGGATGGAGAACAGCACGACCGTCTGCGCCGCCGCATAGCCCATCGCATAGGACGAAAACGCGGTCTGGTAGATCATCAGCACCAGCGGCTTGGTCGAGCCGAGCGGCCCGCCCGGATCGTTGGTGGTCATGTTGTAGACCTGGTCGAAAATGCGCAGGAACCCGATCGACGAGAACACGACCAGGAAGACGGTGGTGGGCTTGAGCAGCGGCAGCGTGATCTTGCGCAGGATCGCCCATTCGCCGAGACCGTCGATGCGGGCGGCCTCATAGAAGGTGTTGGGGATGGCGCGCAGGCCGGCCATGAAGATGATGATCTGGAAGCCGAGACCGGCCCAGATGGCGGTGACCATGATCGACGGCAGCGCCTGGTCGACCGAGCGGATGAACTGCTGCTGCGGGATGCCGATGACACCAAGCGCATTGTTGATCACGCCGATGGGAGCCGGCTGGTAGAACCAGCGCCACACCCAGGCCATGGCCGCCGCGGTGGTGAGATACGGCAGGAAATACAGTCCGCGGATCAGCCCGTGCATGAATCGCACGCGGTCGAGATAGAACGCGATGACGAACGATATCAGCAGGCTGATCGGCGTACCGATGAGCAGATAGGCGAAGGTGTTCTTGAACACCTTCCAGAATTGCGGGTCGGCGAACAGCTTCTGGTAGTTCGCCAGCCCGATGAACTGTGGCGGCTTGAGAAGGTCCCAGTTGGTCAGCGAGAGCCAGAAGGCCTCGATGGTGGGATAGAAGCGGATGACCGAATAGAACAGGATCGGCAGGGCGAGGAAGCTCCACACCCAAACCAGCCGTTTCGTCCGCATGGAACGGCGGTCCCAGAAGGTTCCGCCGGGGCGGCTCACCGCCGCCCCCTGTCGATCCGCTGCCACAGTCATTGGTGCCCCGGCCTTACTTGGCCGCGCCGTCGATGATCGCCTGCTCGGCGGTCGCGCCGGCGGCGAGCGAGTCCTTCACCGACTGGCCTTCGAGCAGAACGCGGTTGGTCATGTCGATGGTGTTCTGGCGCTGGGCGGCCTCATCCACGAACATCGTGGTGTGGGCGTATTCCAGACCCTTCAGGAACGGACCGTAGATCGGGTCGGCCAGATTGGCGTCGGTCATCGCGGCCGAACGGCGCGCCGGCAGTTCGCCGACGGTCTTCAACCAGACGTCCATGGCTTCAGGCGAGGAGATGTAGGCCAGGAACTTCTTGGAGGCCTCGAGCTTCTCGCCCTCGGTCTTCGAGCTGATGCCGTTGGCGAAGTAGCTGGCGTAGTTCGAACGCTTGCCCTCGGCATTGGCCGGAAGCTCGGTCACGCCCCACTCGAAGCCCTCGATCGACTTGAAGGCGCCGAGACGGAAGGTGCCGTCGATGGTCATGCCTGCCATGCCGGCGCGGAAGGCCGCCTGGCCTTCATCCATGAAGCCGGCCTGGCCGATCTTCTTCTCGAGCTGCAGGTCGGTGTAGAACTTCAGTGCCTTTTCGCCGGCCTCGGTGTTGTAAGCCACCTTGCGGTCGCCGTCCGTGTAGGGCTCGCCGCCGAACTGGCGGACCAGCACTTCACGCCACCACTGGTGATCCTGGCCGCCCATGTCGAGGGTCGAGCCGGCGACCACGAGGTTGCCGCTGGCGTCACGCTTGGTCAGCTTCTCGGCAGCCGCGACGAACTCGTCCAGCGTCTTCGGCGGGTTGGCCGGGTCGAGGCCAGCCTCGGTGAACAGCTTCTTGTTGTAGAACAGGGCCAGCGAGCGCACCGCGGTCGGCAGGCCGTAATAGTCCTCGCCGCGCTTCATGGCCGAAACGATCGGGAAGAACTCGCTCTCGATCTTGTCATGCGGGAAGGCATCGGTCGGCAGCGGCTGCAGCAGGCCGCCGGCCACAAACTTGTCGAGCCAGCCGTAGAACAGCTGCATGACGTCGGGGCCCTGGCCACCCATCTTCGCCGCGATCACGCGGGTCTGGTAATCGGCGTAGGGGAAGGTCGTCTGCTTGACGGTGATACCGGGATTGGCCTTCTCGAAATTCTCGATCAGCTGATCCATCGCCTTGACGCGGGTCTCGAAGACATACTGCCAGTACTCGATCTCGACGGCCTGGGCCGCGTTCATGGCCAGTGTGCTGAAACCGGCGATCAGACCGGCAAACAAGGTTGCTTTACGCATATTAGCCTCCAAATGCGCCCGTCGGATTTCCCGAACCACGAGCGACCATTATCCCCTTGGCCCAAATTTTCTCGTTCGATCGAGAAACGGGCCACTCGCTTAAATTCATGGGTCATCGAACGCGGGCGGTCCACGCCCGACAACACTGACACCAAGGAGCTGCGGATCCTCCCCGCATACTGCCTCTACGGTTCCCTTTCATCAGCCGTTTGTCAATAAGATAATCTACTTGAATTAATCTATTGCGGCTGGACAGACTTCCGCGTTATCAGTTTTGCGGAAAAGGTCAGGATGGGCGAAATGGCTTTTCAGCCTGGAAGCACGCATCAGGTCACATTGGGCAAGAATCCCGAGCGCAGCCGCGATCACAACCGACGCGTGGTGCTCGATGTCGTGCGCCGTCACGGCTCACTGGGGCGGATGCATATCGCCCGGCTGACCCATCTGACCGCACAGGCAATCGCCAACATCGTCGACGAACTGGTGAGCGAAAACCTGTTGATGGAGACCGGGCGCCTGCGCTCAGGCCGTGGCCAACCGCCGATCCAGTTCGCGGTCAATCCCGACGGCGCCATGACCATGGGTATCGAGATGGCCTCGGACCACATGGTGGCGACCGTGCTCGACCTGTCCGGCCAGCCGCGTTCGAAGCGCATCACACCGGTGCGTGATACCAGCCCCAGCCAGGTGATCGCGCATCTGCGCACGGAGCTCGAAGCCGTTCGCAAGGATTTCAAGGCGCCGCTGCTCGGCATCGGCGTCGTCATGCCCGGCCCGTTCGAGATCGAGGGAATGACCTCGGTCGGCCCGACCACTCTGCCCGGCTGGGCCGACATCGATGCCTCAAGTCTTCTGAGCGAGGCCTGCGGCGAGCAGGTGACCGTGGAGAACGACGCCAATGCTGCAGCCGTGGGCGAGCGCCTGTTCGGCGCGGGACATTCGATCTCCAGCTTCGCCATGATCTATTTCGGCGCCGGCCTCGGCCTCGGCATGATCCAGGACGGCACGCCCTTCCGCGGCGCCTTCGGCAATGCCGGCGAAATCGGCCATGTCGTGGTTGCGCCGCGTGGCCGCGCCTGCCCCTGCGGCCAGCATGGCTGCCTCGAGCGTTATGCCTCCGTCTATGCTCTGCGCGAGCGTCTCGGCGAGGCAGGCATCGCCGACCGCGACTTCACCGACCTCGAAAGGCTCTACGCCGAGCGCCATCCGGTGCTGGTCGAATGGATGGGCGAGGCCGCCGCCCATCTCGCCCCGATGATCGCCATGATCGAAAATATCCTCGATCCGGAGACTGTCATCCTCGGCGGCATGTTGCCGGACGCCATCATCGACGAATTGATCGAAGGCATGGGGCCATTGCCGATCTCGGTCGCCAGCCGCAGGGCCCGAGCGCTGCCCCGGGTGATCCGCGGCCAGACCGGTCAGTACACGGCGGCCCTCGGCGCAGCAGCCCTGCCGCTATTCGAGGTGGTGACGCCCAAGCTCGAGACGGCGGCGACCGAATAGCCGCCCAGACATTTCAGCCTACCGCATTCAGCATACCGGAGGACTAGCATGCTCACAGCCCGCGAACGCATCGAGAGACAGAAGGCCAGCCCTTCGCTCATCCGTCTGCACCGGGCCCTGAGCCGGCTGAAGTCCACCGTCACGATGATGAACACCGGCGCCCATCCCGACGACGAGCAGAGCGGCATGCTCGCCTTTTTCCGCCTCGGGCTCGGCATGCGTGTCATCGTCGCCTGCTCGACGCGCGGCGAAGGCGGCCAGAACTCGCTCGGGCCGGAGCGGCTCGGCGTGCTCGGCATGATGCGCTCGCGCGAAATGGAAGAAGCAGCCCGCGCGCTGGATTGCGATGTCCACTGGCTCGGCCACGGCCCGGAGGATGCCGTCCACGATTTCGGCTTCTCCAAGGATGGCGACCAGACCTTCACCCGCTGGGGCGAACAGCGCACGGTCGAGCGCCTTGTGCGCGCCTATCGCAGCGAACGCCCTGATATCGTCATCCCGACCTTCCTCGACGTTCCGGGACAGCATGGCCATCACCGCGCCATGACCCGCGCCGCCGAGACGGCGATCCGCCTGGCCGCCGATCCGGAAGCCTTTCCCGAGCATTTCGCCGAGGGCATGAGCCCGTGGCAGGTGGCGAAATATTACCTGCCGGCATGGTCCGGCGGCGGCGACACTTATGACGACGAGGTGCCTCCGCCCGATGCCACTGTTTTCGTCGAGGCATCAGGCCGCGAACCTGCCACCGGCGCCGAATACGACCGTATCGGCGAGTGGTCGCGCTACTATCACGCCTCGCAGGGCATGGGGCACTGGCGCGACCGGGTGAAAGATTCCTGGCCGCTGCACCTGCTTCTGGCCAAGGACGGCGCGAAAGCGGAAAAATCCGTGCTCGACAGCCTGCCTGCCTCGCTCGCCGATCTCTCGTCGTCGAAGGTCCTTTCCTATGAAGTCGCACAGGCGCTGAAGGCGGCTGCAACGGCGATCGACAGGGCAATCGCAGCCTTCCCCAACGCCGACGCGATCGTTGCAGCCCTCACCGAAGCGGCCATCCAGATCGACACCGCCCGCAAGGGCGCCTCGCCCGCCTTCCTCGAACTGCATGGCCACCGCCTCGACCGCAAGACGCGTGAGATCGACGCGGCGCTGATCGAGGCTGCCGGCATCTTCGACCGCGCCACACTATTACCGTCGACGCTGTCGCCCGGTGAAACCGGCACGCTGACCATCGACCTCGCACCCGGCGCCGACGGCCGCTCGATCAAGGTCGAGCCGGTGCTTCCGACCGCGGTCTCGGCCAAGGCCGACACCACGGCCGGCAACCGCCGCACTTTCTCCGTCTCCGCCGCCGGCGATGCTGCCTATTCCAGGCTCTACGCGCCCGCCTGGTCGGCACTCGCCGGCAATGGCGAGGCGCATGTGCTGGTGACCGCCAGCTTCGGCGACCATGTCGCCCACGCCACCTTTGATCTCGAGGATCCGTTTGCGCTGCTGCCGGCAAGCTCCGTCACCATCGAGCCAGAGGCCATCGTGGTGCCGCTCGACGGCGGCCGCCGCGAATGGCCGATCAAGCCGACGGTGAGCGGCAGGCAAGCGCCGGTGTCGCTCGGCGTGGCAGGTGGCTGGTCGCTGTCGCAAACGTCAGCCGGCCAGGTGCTTCGTGCACCCGAGAATATCGAGGCCGGGCTAACGACCATCGTGCCTGAGGTCGGTGGCAGGCCGGCGCTGCGGCTGACGCCGATCTCCTACTCCCATATCGGCCGCGTCACCCATCGCCAGCCTGAGACGCTCAGGCTTTTGGCGCTCGACCTCACGCTGCCCGAAGGTGCTGTCGTCGGTTATGTCGGTGCCGGTGCCGACCGCGTCGGCCTCTGGCTTTCACGCATGGGCCTCGACGTCACCGAACTCGACGCCAAGGCGCTGGCGGGCGACCTCAGCCGCTACACCACGATCGTCATCGGCATCTTCGCCTTCGGTATCCGCAAGGACCTCGCGGCAGCCACCGAAAAGCTGCACCGCTTCGTCGAGGACGGCGGCCATCTCGTCACGCTCTATCACCGCCCGACCGATGGTTGGGATCCACTAGCGACGCCGCCGAGGAAACTCGAGATCGGCTCGCCGTCTTTACGCTGGCGCGTAACGGATCCCAATGCCGAGGTCACGGTGCTTGCGCCGGACCACGTCCTGTTGAAGGGCCCGAATGCCATCGGCCCGCAGGACTGGTCCGGCTGGGACAAGGAGCGCGGGCTCTATTTCGCCGCCCGCTGGGACGATGCCTACCAGCCGCTGGTTTCGATGCACGACGTGAACGAACAGCCGCTGCTCGGCGCCATCGTTTCGGCTCCCGTCGGCAAGGGCCGCCACACCCATACTTCGCTCGTGCTGCACCACCAGCTCGACAAGCTGGTCCCCGGCGCCTTCAGGCTGATGGCCAATCTTGTCCAGCCAGCCTGACCAGGAGGCGCCGCTGCCTGCGGGGGAGGAGCGGCGCAAGGCCAACCGCGAGGGCGTCCTGTGGGTGCTCGCCGACATGTTGCTGGTGTCCGGCGGCATGACGGCGCTCGTCAAGGCGCAGGGCATGGTCTATCCGGCCTTCCAGCTGGTGTTCATCCGCTCACTGATCGGATTGATGTTCATCCTGCCGCTGATCTGGCGCCACCGCCATCACATCCGCCACACCCGGCACCCGTGGAAGAATATCTCGCGCATCAGCTGCAATGCGATTGCGCTGACCAGCCAGTTCCTCGCCTACACCATGCTGCCGCTGGCGGTGGTCAACGCACTCTCCTTCTCGCGGCCGCTGATCACCATGGCGATGGCGGTCGCCGTTCTCGGCGAGACCGTGTCGCGGCTGCGCTGGGTAGGTGCTGCCCTCGCCTTTGCCGGCGTTCTGGTGATGCTGGCGCCTGGCGGCGTCGAGTGGAACCTTGGCCTGCTCGCCGTCTTCTGCACCGTCGTCTTCGGCTCGCTGGCGATCATCCAGACCCGCGCCCTACGTGACGAGAACACGACCGTCATGATGGTGTTCTACACGGTCGGCCTGGCCGTCATCACCGCCGTGCCGGCCATCTTCGTCTGGCAGCCGGTGAAGCCGCTCGACTGGATCCCGCTGCTCGGCATCGGCTTGCTCGCCCAGGCCGGCCAATATTGCTTCCTCCGCGCCTATCGACTGGCCGAGGCCAGCGTGCTCGCGCCCATCGGCTACCTGTCCATCGTGGTGACCACAGCCGCCGGCTACATCTTCTTCGGCGAAGTACCCGACAAGCGCATCGTCATCGGCGCCGTACTGATCCTGATCGCGCTGCAGACAACGGCCTATCTCGAACGTCGAAAGGCCAAATGAGCCGGCTCAAGATGCAAGCAACCGGCTGACGCGGGCCGCGGTCCGCACCACCCCTTCGACGATGCGGGCGCGGGGGATCGACGAGTAGCCCATGCGGAAAAAGCGGCATGGGCCATCGCCGTCGGGGAAGAAGGGCGAGCCGGATTCGATCAGCACGCCGTCCTGCCTGAGCTCGTTCATCAACAGGTCGGCGTCGAGCCCCTCCGGACCCTCGATCCAGAACGACGTGCCGCCGAAGGCCGACGAACCGGCGATGGTAAAACCCTCGCGCTGCAACGCATCCGCCATGACGATATGGCGGCGATGATATTCGCCGCGCATGCGATGGATGACCGCGTCGTGATGGCCGAGCGCCAGGAAGTAGGCTGCGGTCCGCTGCAGATGTCCCGGTGGATGACGCAGCATCAAGGCCCTGAGCGCGCGCGCCTCGCGGATGACAGGCGCAGGCGCCACCAGATAGCCGAGCCGCAGGCCAGGAAACAGCGACTTCGAAAAGCTGCCGATATAGAGGACCCGGCCATCGCGATCGAATGCCTTCAGCGCCGGCGACGGCGGCGCAAGAAAGCTCATCTCGAATTCGTAGTCGTCCTCGACGATGATGAAATCCTTGGAGGCGGCCGCCGAAAGCAGCGCCGCCCGCCGGTCGACGGGCATCGTCGCGCCGGTCGGCGAATGGTGGCTTGGCGTGACGAACACCGCGTCGACCTTTGCCGGCAGTGCTTCAGGCGGCAGTCCGTCCTTGTCGACGTCGACCGCCGTCACCTCCGCTCCGCTCAGCCGCAACGATGCGCTCATGTCGGGATGACAGGGGTTTTCACAGACCGCATGCGCGCCCCGGCGCAGCAGAAGCTGGGTGACGATCCACAGCGCGTTCTGGGCGCCGACCGTCACCAGGATCTCGTCAGGATTGGCGCGAATGCCGCGGCTCGGCAGCGTGCGCGAGCAAATGTAGCTGACCAGTTGCACATCGTCGGCGGCGGCGAAGTCACCCGCCATCAGCTCGAAATCGTCGCGCCCGAGGGCCCGACGGGCACAGTCGCGCCAGGCTGCCAGGTCGAACAGCGAGGTGTCCATCTGGCCGTAGAGGAACGGATAGGGATAGCGTCGCCAGTCGAGCGGCTTGCGCATCTGCTTGGCAACGATGAAGCTCGGGCTGAGCTTGGCCTGCCAGTCTATCGAGCCGGCGCCGGGTTCGAGGACCGTGGGCTCGGGCAGGCTGATCGGTGGGTTGCCGGCGACACGCCAGGCGCTGCGGCTCGCCGCCTCGACATACCCCTGGGAGGCAAGCTCCTGATAGGCAAGTGTGACGGTGATGCGCGATATGTTGAGATAACTGGCGAGCTTGCGCGTCGACGGCAGCTGAGCCGCCGGCTGGATGCGGCCGGCCAGCACCGCAGAAACGATCGTCTCGCGAATCTGCGCCTGCAGGCCGATGCGACTGTCCCTGTCGAGGAAGAAGACTGTTTCCGAAACCGTGGCATGCGCCATGAGCAAAGCCTGCAAATCCGATCTGGAATCATTCAACTTCCAATCTGGATATAAGGCAATCGGCCCAGCTAAATTATCCCTTTAAGTCAGAACCAAGACCGGCACCGAAGCCGGCAAGTTCCCGGGAAACCGGCGTCAAACAAAAAGAGGGAAACAATGATACATTTCAAGCCTTTCAAGACATTGGCAGGTGCCGTGACTGTCGCGGCTGGACTTTTCACTTCCTGCCTCGCCTATGCCGAGACATCAGTTGTCGTCGGCTACCAGCAGATCGTCGGGCCGTTCGTCACGGCGATTGCCGACGGACGCTTCGATGCGGCCGCGAAGGAGGCCGGCTACACGATCGACTGGCGCCAGTTCAGCTCCGGTGGCGACATCTCGACCGCCCTCGCCTCGGGCAGCGTGCCGATCGGCGTCATCGGCTCGACCGGTACCACCGCAGCCGCCACCCGCGGCGTGGACCTCGAACTGTTCTGGATCCTCGACAACATCGGCAAATCGGAAGCACTCGCCGTACGCAACGGCTCGGGCATCGAGAAGCCCGAGGACCTCAAGGGCAAGAATGTCGGCGTGCCCTTCGTGTCGACCTCGCACTTCCATCTGCTGGTCGGTCTCGAACAGGTGTGGAAGATCGACCCGCGCGAGGTCAACATCCTCAACATGAAGCCGCCGCAGATCATCGCGGCCTGGCAGCGCGGCGACATCGACGCGGCCTATGTCTGGCCGCCGGCACTGACCGAACTGCTCAAGAACGGCAAGGTGATCGCCGATTCCGAAGTCATCGGCGCTGCCAGCGTGCCGACCTTCGATGGCCTGGTGGCCGACAAGAAGTGGGCCGCGGCAAATCCGAAGTTCATGACTGCCTTCACCAAGGTCCTGGCCGACGCCTATGCCGACTACAACAAGAACAAGGCAACCTGGACGGCGGACTCGCCCCAGGTCCAGGGCATCGTCAAGCTGATCGGCGGCGATGGCGCGGGCGCCGTCGAAGCGCTCAACCTGTTGTCGTTCCCCGATGCCGCCGAACAGGCGTCGGACACCTGGCTGGGCAGCGGCGCCGTCAAGGCGCTGAACGAAAGCGCCAAGTTCCTCGTCGCCCAGAAGCAGATCGACAAGGCCCTCGACGACTACGCGCCCTTCGTCAACAGCAGCTACGCCAAGGAAGCAGCCAAGTAAGACCGGAGAGGCCGCCCGTCGCGACCGGCCGGCGGCCTCCCCACCATTCGACTGCTCTGCTTGCGAAAGGCCGGCGAAATGGAAAGTCTCAAAGTCAGCAATGTCAGCCTGACCTACCCCGGTCTCTATTCCGACCAGGCGATCGTCGCGCTCAAGGGCGTAAACCTCGAAGTCAACAGCGGCGACTTCGTCGTGGCGCTCGGGGCCTCGGGTTGCGGCAAGACAACGCTTCTCAACCTCATGGCGGGCTTCATGGCGCCGACCGCCGGCGACATCACGCTTGGTGGCCGACAGGTCACCGGTCCCGGCGCGGACCGCGGTGTCGTGTTCCAGAAGCACGCGCTGCTGCCCTGGCTCAACGTCATCGACAACACCGAATTCGGGCTCAAGCTGCGCGGTGTCGCCAAGGCCGAACGCCGTGAACTGGCCACCGGCAATCTTGCGCTTGTTGGCCTGCAGGATTTTCACCGCCACATGATCTACCACCTGTCGGGCGGCATGCAGCAGCGCGTCGGCATCGCCAGGGCGCTCACCTGCGATCCCTCCATGCTCCTGATGGACGAACCGATGGCAGCGCTCGACGCGCTGACCCGCGAAACCATCCAGGAACTGCTGCTCAAGGTCTGGCAGCTCACCAACAAGATGTTCTTCTTTATCACCCACAGCGTCGAGGAGGCGCTGTTCCTCGGCTCGCGGCTGATCGTCATGTCGCCGCGGCCGGGCCGCATCACCCACACCTACGAGCTCGATTTCAACAGACGCTTCCTTGAAGAGGGCAACGCCCGTGCAATCAAGTCCAGCCGCGATTTCATCGACATGCGCGAACAGATCCTCGGCATCATCTACGGCGACGAGCGCCAGTCCGGAAACCCGGAACTCGCGCATGCTTGAGCGCCTCACCAAGGCCAAGCCGGTCCGCCCCGGCAAGATCTACGGCGCCCCCGGCGAAGGCATGAGCGGCCATATCAGCCTGCTTACCGCGCTGGTGCTGTTCGCGGTCTGGCTGCTGGTCACGGAGATGGGCTGGGTCAGGCCGCTTTTCCTGCCCTCGCCCGTCGCCGTCTGGGACAAGTTCGTCATCGCGATGACCGAGGGCGTCTCCAATTCGACCCTGACCCAACACACGCTGGCGAGCCTCGGGCGTGTGCTCGGCGCGTTCTTCCTGGCGCTGGCGACCGCCGTGCCGGTCGGCATATTGATGGGCGTCAACCGCACGATCCGCGGCCTGTTCGACCCGATCATCGAATTCTACCGGCCGCTGCCTCCGCTCGCCTACCTGCCGCTGATCATCATCTGGCTCGGCATCGGCGAGTTTCCGAAGGTCTTCCTGATCTATCTCGCCATCTTCGCGCCGATGGCGATCGCCGCCCGCGCCGGCGTGCGCTCCGTCTCGACCGAGCAGATCCACGCCGCCTATGCCATGGGCGCCAGCCGTGGGCAGGTCATCCGCCACGTCATCCTGAAGGCGGCCCTGCCGGAAATTTTCACCGGCATGCGCATCGGCATCGGGGTTGGCTGGACAACGCTGGTTGCCGCCGAGATGGTGGCTGCGCATCGCGGCCTCGGCTTCATGGTGCTGAATGCCGCCGAATACCTCGCCAGCGACACGGTCATCATGGGCATCATCGTCATCGGCGTCTTCGCCTTCGCCTTCGACCTGATGATCCGCTACCTCGAAAAGACGCTCATTCCCTGGAAGGGCAAGATCTGATGGCAGTGTCCGCACATTCGGCTACCTCGCCGCCCGGCTGAGCTTTCCGCCCACCCAAGACAACGAAACTGGCCGGCGCGTCCGGCCCTGGCGGAGCCATGTCCGGCACCGCCCCGAAGATACGAGGACCACACCATGTCGCTAACCGCCGACGACCTTGCCAGCCTCTTCGATGCCTTCAACCGGCACGACATCGACGGCGTCATGAGCTTCTTTGCCGAAGACTGCATCTTCAACGCCGTCGGCGGCCCCGAGGTCTACGGCGTCCGCTTCGAGGGCACCGAAGCGATCGCCAACGCCTTCAGCGGCGTCTGGAAGGCGATGCCTGACGCCCACTGGGCTCACCATGGCCACTTCGTGCAGGGCGACCGCGCCGTCTCGGAATGGACCTTCTCCGGCACCAATGCCGACGGCAGCCGCATCGAGGCCGAGGGCTGCGACCTGTTCACGCTTGGTGGCGGCAAGATCGTGCGCAAGCAGGCCTTCCGCAAGAACCGGCCACTGCTGGCGGCGAAGGGCTGAGCAAGGCTCGGGAGGTCAAGGAGATGGAACAGCAGCTTGCCCGGACGATGGCTCGACGGAAGCCATTCGATCCGGCCTATGATCCGGTCCATGCGCCCAATCCGGGCGAAGGCAAGGACTACGCGCCGACCTACTGGATCGCCACCGCCGGGCCACAGCCCGACGACGATGGGCCCGTGACCCAAGACATCGATGTCGACGTCGCCATCGTCGGCTCCGGCTATACGGGCCTTTCCTGCGCCATCCACCTGGCCCGCGAGCATGGCATCAAGGCCACCGTGCTCGAGGCCAACGGCGTTGCCTGGGGCTGTTCGACCCGCAATGGCGGCCAGGCGCAGATCTCGGCTGGCCGGCTCAAGCGCTCGCAATGGATCGAGCGCTGGGGCGTCGATGTTGCGAGGAAGCTGCACGGCGAGATATCGGAGGCGTTCGACCTTTTCCGCAACCTGATCCGCGAGCCCGAGATCGACTGTGACCCGCAGGACGGCGGCCACCTCTACATCGCCCACCGCGACAAGATGATGCCGGCGCTCGAGAAAGAATCGCGCCTGCTCAACGAGGTGTTCGGTTACCCGACCCGCATCGTCAGCCGTGAGGAGGTGCACAGCGACTTCGTCCGTGACGCCGAGGCCAAGGGGGCGATGTACGAGCCCGACGGCATGGGCATCCACGCCGCCAAGCTCGCTTTCGGCTATCTCAGGCTGGCCCGCAAGCTGGGCGCCAAGGTGCACACGTCGAGCCCGGTGCTCGGCAGCGAACTCAAGGGCGGCGTCCACCATCTGCGCACGCCGGGTGGCATCGTCAGGGCGCGCACGGTGTGCATCGCCACCGCCGGCTATACCTCGCCTGGCCTGCACGAGCTGACCCGCCATCGGCTGATGCCGATCCTGTCCAACTCGATCGTGACGCGACCGCTGTCGCCAGGCGAGCGTGAGATACTCAACTTCAAGGCCCGCATCCCGCTGACCGACACGCGCACGCTGCGCCACTATTACCGCATGCTGCCCGACGGCCGCGTGCAGATCGGCAGCCGCAGCGCCATAACAGGGCGCGACGCGGTCAACCCGAAACATCTCGACCTTCTGCTTGCCGGACTGCACCGGAAATTTCCCGTCCTGCGCGGCATCGAGGTCGATTATTCCTGGTGGGGCTGGGTCGATGTCAGCCACGATATGATGCCGCGCATCTTCCGGCCCGACCCGAAGCAGCAGCTGTTCTATGCCATGGGTTATGGCGGCAACGGCGTCATGTATTCGGCGCAGGCCGGCCGCCGCATGGCCCAGATGGTGGCCGGCAAGAGCGGCGCCCTCGACCTGCCGATCTTCACCTCCCCGCTGCCGAGCCACGGTGTGCTGACGCCGTTCCGGCGCCTCGGTCAGTGGGGAATGTACCGCTGGTATTACCTTAAGGACGAGATCCTCTAGCGCATCGGCCCGAAAATCGGACCCGATTTTCGGAAAGCACGATGCGCCAATTAGTAAGCCAGAGCGTCCCAGGCCGCTCTCGACCCGATTTCGAAAGGAACCAAGAACATGAAAATGACCACCGAAGAAGCCTTCGTCAAAGTCCTGCAGATGCACGGCATCGAGCACGCCTTCGGCATCATCGGCTCGGCCATGATGCCGGTGTCGGACCTGTTCCCCAAGGCCGGCATCAAGTTCTGGGACTGCGCACATGAGACCAATGCCGGCATGATGGCCGACGGCTTCAGCCGCGCCACCGGAACCATGTCCATGGCCATCGGCCAGAACGGCCCCGGTGTCACCGGCTTCATCACCGCGATGAAGACCGCCTACTGGAACCACACGCCACTACTCATGGTCACGCCGCAGGCGGCCAACAAGACCATCGGCCAGGGCGGCTTCCAGGAGGTCGACCAGATGGCGATGTTCGAGGAGATGGTCTGTTACCAGGAAGAGGTGCGTGACCCCTCGCGCATTCCCGAGGTGCTGAACCGCGTCATCGAGAAGGCCTGGCGCGGCAGCGCACCGGCGCAGATCAACATCCCGCGCGACTTCTGGACCCATGTCATCGACGTCGACCTGCCGGCAATCGTGCGCTTCGAGCGTCCGGCCGGCGGGCCGCAGGCGATCACGGAAGCCGCCCGCCTACTGTCGGAAGCCAAATTCCCGGTCATCCTCAACGGCGCCGGCGTCGTCATCGGCAACGCCATCCCGGAATCGATTGCCTTGGCCGAGCGGCTCGACGCGCCAGTCTGCTGCGGCTACCAGCACAATGACGCCTTCCCCGGCAGCCACCGTCTCGCTGTCGGCCCGCTCGGCTACAACGGCTCGAAGGCGGCGATGGAGCTGATCGCCAAGGCCGACGTCGTGCTGGCGCTCGGCACCCGCCTCAATCCGTTCTCCACCCTGCCCGGCTATGGCATCGACTACTGGCCGAAGAACGCTTCGATCATCCAGGTCGACATCAATGCCGACCGCATCGGCCTGACCAAAAAGGTTTCGGTCGGCATCTGCGGCGACGCCCGGCAGGTCGCCCGCCAGATCCTCGAACAGCTGACGCCATCGGCCGGCAACGAGGGCCGCGAGCAGCGCAAGGCAGCCATCCACCAGACTCGCTCGGCCTGGCTGCAGCAGCTGTCGTCGATGGACCACGAAGAAGACGACGTCGGCACCGAGTGGAACGCGAGCGCCCGCCTGCGCGAGGCTGACCGCATGTCGCCGCGCCAGGCCTGGCGCGCGATCCAGGCGGCCCTGCCCAAGGAGGCGATCATCTCCACCGACATCGGCAACAACTGTGCCATCGGCAATGCCTATCCGAGCTTCGAACAGGGCCGGAAGTATCTCGCGCCCGGCATGTTCGGCCCCTGTGGCTACGGCTTCCCGTCGATCGTCGGCGCCAAGATCGGCTGCCCCGACGTGCCGGTGGTCGGCTTCGCCGGCGACGGCGCCTTCGGCATCTCGATGAACGAAATGGGCGCCATCGGCCGCGAAGGCTGGCCGGCGATAACAATGGTGATCTTCCGCAACTACCAGTGGGGTGCCGAAAAGCGCAACACGACGCTGTGGTACGCCAACAACTTCGTCGGCACCGAGCTCAATCCCAATCTCAGCTACGCCAAGGTCGCCGAGGGCTGCGGCCTCAAGGGCGTCGTCGTCGACACCCCGGCGAAGCTGACGGAGGCACTCGCCAAGGCGATCGGCGACCAGGTCAATGGGGTGACGACATTCGTCGAGGTCATCCTCAACCAGGAACTCGGCGAGCCCTTCCGCCGCGACGCGATGAAGAAACCGGTGCCTGTTGCCGGCATTGAGCGCTCCGACATGCGACCGCAGCAGCGCGCCTGACAACACCAACACGGCCTGCCCGGAGCTTTCCGGGCAGGCCGGTATCTGGGGGGGACTGTATGAAGCCGCTCGACCGCATCATCGAAGCCGCAAAAAAGGCGCCGAAGCGCATCGTGCTCGCCGAAGGCGAGGACCCGCGCATCGTTGCAGCGGCTGTCCGGGCACAGGCCGCGGGCCTCGCCCAGATCATCCTGATCGGCAACAGCTCCGTCATCGAAAGGCGCGTCGCCGAAGCCGGCTCCCGTCCGGCAGGGTTCCAGACAGAAGACCCCGAAGTCTCGTCGCTGACGCCTCGCCTCATCGGGGCATTCCACCAGTTGCGCAGGGCCAAGGGCATCGACGAATTGGCGGCGCGCGACGCACTGCGCTCGCCGCTTGTCTTTGCCGCCATGATGGTGCGCGAGGGCCTTGCCGACGGCACGGTCGGCGGCGCTGTCGCCACCACCGCCGATACCGTGCGGGCAGCGCTGCAATGCATCGGCCGCGCACCCGGCGTCGGGCTCGTGTCCAGCTTCTTCCTGATGATGCTGTGCCAACCGCACCATGTGAAGAAGGGCGCTTTCGTCTTTGCCGATTGCGGCCTGGTGGTCGATCCCGATGCGACAGGCCTTGCGGACATCGCCCGCATGTCGGCGCGCTCCTATGAAGCGCTGGCGGGTGCCACAGCCAAGGTGGCGATGCTGTCGTTCTCGACCAATGGCAGCGCTGCGCACGAGCGCGTGTCGAAGGTCATCGAAGCGACAAGGCTGGTGCACGCCTCTGCCCCGGATCTCGTCATCGACGGCGAGCTGCAATTCGACACGGCATTCGTCGAAGCGGTAAGCGCGGCCAAGGCGCCCAACTCGGCACTGCATGGCGAGGCAAACGTCTTCGTCTTCCCCAATCTCGACGCCGCCAACATTGGCTACAAGATCGCCCAGCGCATCGGCGGTGCCGACGCCATCGGCCCGATCCTGCAGGGCCTCGCCAAACCCGCCAACGACCTCTCACGCGGCTGCACCGCCGACGACGCCTACCACATGATCGCGGTGACGGTCGTGCAGGCCGGACAGGCATAAGGCAGCTGGCCCGACGGAACTTGAGAGCAGGCCATTCACTCCATGCGTGGCGAAGGCTATGACACGCCATCGCCGACAAGCCGCAATGGATTGAGCCATGAACTACACCGTGACCGACCGTTTCCTCCGCTATGTCGTCATCGACACGCAGTCGGATGCGGCCTCGAGGACCCAGCCTTCGACCGACAAGCAAAAGGACCTCAGCCGGGTGCTGGTCGAGGAGCTGCTGACGATCGGCCTGAAGGACGCCCATATCGACGAGAACGGCTATGTCTACGCCACCATCCCGTCGAACACCGACAAGCAGGTTCCGGTCATCTGCTTCTGCTCGCATGTCGACACAGCACCCGATTTCACCGGCACTGCGGTGAAGCCGCAGGTCATCAACAGCTATGCCGGCGGCGACATCGTGCTGCCGGGCGACACATCCCGGATCATCCGCGTCAGCGAACATCCTGAACTGATGAACCAGATCGGCAACGACATCATCACCACCGACGGCACGACGCTTCTTGGCGCCGACGACAAGGCGGGCGTAGCCGAGATCGTTGCGGCGGCGCAGTACCTGGTCGACCATCCCGAGATCAAGCACGGAACCGTCAAGATCCTGTTCACCCCTGATGAAGAGATCGGCCGTGGCGTCGACAAGGTCGATTTCGAAAAGCTCGGCGCAGACTTCGCCTACACCATGGACGGCGAGACGGCCGGCACCATCGAGGACGAGACCTTCTCGGCGGACGGCGTCGACATCGAGATCAAGGGCGTGGCCATGCATCCGGGCTTCGCCAAGGGCCGCATGGAAAACGCCATCAAGATCGCCGGCGCCATCGTCGACCGGCTGCCCAGGGGCCAGGCGCCCGAGACGACCGAGGGCCGCCAGGGTTTTGTCCATCCGACCAACGTCAGCGGTTCGATGGAGAAGGCCGCGATCAGCCTGATCGTGCGCGACTTCGACGACAAGGGCCTCGCCGACAAGGAGGCGATGCTGGAGGCGATCGTCAAGGACGTGATGAAGGGCTTCCCCGGCTCGTCCTACAGCTTCACGGTCAAGGAGCAGTACCGCAACATGAAGGTGGTGCTCGACCGCCATCCCGAGATCGTCGAGAACGCCGTCGAGGCAATCCGCCGCGCCGGCATGGAGCCTGTCCGCGGCAGCATCCGCGGCGGCACCGACGGCTCGCGCCTGTCGTTCATGGGCCTGCCCTGCCCCAACATCTTCGCCGGCGGCCATGCCTTCCACTCGCCTCTGGAATGGGTCAGCCGCCAGGACATGGAAAAAGCCGTCCGCACCATCGTCGAGCTAGTCCAGGTCTGGGAAGAGCGGGCGTAACGCCTGACAACCAACAATAAAGGCCGCGCACTGCGCGGCTTTTTCTTTCACAACGACGTCGATTGGCCGACCCCAAGCGAAGTGTTGGCCTGCTCGATAGGCGCGTCGCGGCATTGTCCAAGCGCCTCATCTCGTAGAGGATGATGGCAAAGGAAATCGGCCACCGGATGCGCTCATGACCATGCGGGCATTTGTACTCACCGGATATGGCGGCCCGGAAGCCGCTCAGTTGCACGACATACCGCGTCCACGGCCGGCTCGCGGCGATGTCCTGGTGCGGGTGCATGCCGCGGGCCTCAATCCCGTCGACTACAAGACACGCGAAGGCAAGCTCAGGGTCATCAAGCGATATCCCTTGCCGATCGTCATGGGCAATGAAATGGCAGGCGTCGTGGAGGAATGCGGAGAGGCCGTCACGTCATTCGTTCCGGGAGACCGGGTCTTCGCCCGCATGCCCAAGGAAGCCAT
The DNA here is from genome assembly GCF_026521175.1 of Aminobacter sp. MET-1. Taxonomy (NCBI): domain Bacteria; kingdom Pseudomonadati; phylum Pseudomonadota; class Alphaproteobacteria; order Hyphomicrobiales; family Phyllobacteriaceae; genus Aminobacter; species Aminobacter sp. MET-1. The sequence goes on from NZ_JAMSHL010000010.1 coordinate 28,302, forward strand.
GGGTGGGTTCGCCGAATATGCCGTCGTCCCGGAAGGTTTTCTGGCGAAAATTCCCGCATCCATCGATTTCAACGCCGCCGCCGGTGTGCCCCTCGCAGGCCTCACGGCACTTCAGGCACTTCGCGACGAACTCCATGTGACGCAAGGCAACAGGATCTTCATTCCGGGGGGAGCGGGCGGCGTCGGCACCTTCGCCATTCAGGTGGCAAAATGGCTCGGAGCCGAGGTGACGACGACGGCATCGCCACGTGGCAGGGCGCTTGTCGAACAACTCGGCGCCGACGTGGTGATCGACTACACGACGCAACGCTTCGAGGAAGAGTTGCGCGACATGGACGGGGTGCTTGATCTGCTTGGCGGCGAAACGCTGATGAAGTCGTTCGGCGTGGTCAAACCAGGCGGAAAAGTGGTCTCGATTGCCGGCATGCCGGAGCCCGAGACCGCGCGCAAGGATCTGGGCCGCGGTGCCGTGCTTGCGACGCTTTTCTGGTTCATCTCCTACCGCTTGCGCGCGGAGGCCCGGAAACATCACGTCTCCTACCGCTACCTCTTCATGCATCCGAGCGGGAGCGAGCTGACCGAGCTCGCCGGGCTGATTGCCGACGACACGGTCAGACCCGTCATCGACCGTGTCTTTCCCTTCCAGGACATTGCCAAAGCCTTTGCCTACCTGGAAGCCGGCCACGCCAAAGGCAAGGTGGTCGTGCAGATGACAAGCTCATAGAGGGCCTCCATGTCTTCACGGAGTGCCCGCCTGCCAAGCGCCGAAGCGCTCAGTCTTCCTGGCGCTTGCCGAGCATGGCTGGGCGCGCCGACGATAGCCTTCGTGCGTTGGGAGAGCAAAGCCGCGCGGCGCGGCAACTTTCCTGCCACCTAGCTAGCAGCTGTTCGCGCCAGTGTTGCAAGACCGCAACCCCAAGAGCGCAACCGTAGCCGGCGAACGCAATTCCTGCTTGCACAAGTAAATCATGCATATAGCATTCCCCTAAACAAGGGGGAGCTTGGGATGAAATCTACCGCGCTTGCTATCGTGCTCGTCTCATTGGCTGCAGGCACGGCTTCGGCTGCAGACGTTGTCGCTTCAGAGCCTGTTCCAACCTCCGTCGGGGCTCCCTTTGTCTGGACAGGCGGATATATCGGGCTCCAACTCGGCTACAGCAAAGGCAGCGGCGAAGGTGCCTATCTATCGCCAGGTGGTGTCAGAGCTGAGACGGCATCTCCCGATGCACGCGGCGCACTTCTAGGCGGCCAGGTCGGTTACAATCACCAGTGGGGCTCGATGGTGGTCGGCGTCGAAGGTGAGCTGGCCTATTCCTGGGCCAACGGAACAAGCGATATTGTCAGCTTTCCAGTTGCGGGTGGACCTATTGCAACCAACGACAACGAGTTCACTTATCTCGGCAGCATAACCGGCAGGTTGGGCTATGCCATGGATCGCACCTTGTTCTATGTCAAGGGTGGCGTTGGTTTTACCAAGCTCTCGATGAGCGACATATCGTTGGCTAACACCGTGAACGCAAGCGGATCCGAGACCCTGACCGGCTGGACAGTCGGCGCAGGTATAGAACAGGCACTCAACGAAAAGTGGTCGATCAGAGGCGAATATCAATTCTATCGATTTGATGCGAATCTCGCGCTCAACGAGCCTGCCCTCTTCCGCACCTATGACGATAATTTCGACATCCATGCCTTCAAACTGGGGATCAACTATCGGTTCTAAGTACGCCCCTCATGGAATTACTAAGAAAACAGGCCGCGCAATGCGCGGCCTGTTCTTTGTGATCTATCGATGAGCGCCGAAGCGCTCAATCCATCTCTTCACGCTTGCCGAGCATGATCTCGCGCTTGCCGACATGGTTGGGAGCGCCGACGATGCCTTCCTTTTCCATGCGCTCGACCAGCGACGCCGCACGGTTGTAGCCGATGCCAAGGCGGCGCTGGATGTAGGAGGTCGAGCACTTCTTGTCGCGCAGCACCACCTTGACCGCCTCGTCATAGATGTTGTCGCCATCCTCGGCACCCATGGCGCTCTTGTCGAAGACCGCGCTGTCGTCGACCTCAGGCGCTTCGTCCTCCTCGTCGGCGGTGACGGTCTCAAGATATTCTGGCCGTCCCTGGGCCTTGAGGTGGGCAACCACGTGCTCGACCTCGGCATCGGAGACGAACGGGCCGTGGACACGGGCGATACGGCCGCCGCCGGCCATGTGCAGCATGTCGCCCTGGCCGAGCAGCTGTTCAGCGCCCTGCTCACCGAGGATGGTGCGGCTGTCGATCTTCGACGTCACCTGGAACGAGATGCGGGTCGGGAAGTTGGCCTTGATGGTGCCGGTGATGACGTCGACCGAGGGACGCTGGGTCGCCATGATCAGATGGATGCCGGCGGCACGCGCCATCTGGGCGAGGCGCTGGATGGCGCCCTCGATCTCCTTGCCCGCGACCATCATGAGGTCGGCCATCTCGTCGACGATGACGACGATATAGGGCATCGGTGCGAGGTCGATTTCCTGCTCCTCGAACAGCGGCGCGCCGGTGCCCTTTTCGAAGCCGGTCTGCACCTGCATCACCACGGTCTCACCCTTGTCGCGGGCGATCGCCGCGCGCTGGTTGTAACCGTCGATGTTGCGCACGCCGAGCCGTGCCATCTTGCGATAGCGGTCCTCCATTTCGCGCACCGCCCATTTCAGCGCGGTGACCGCCTTTTTGGGATCGGTGACGACGGGGGTCAGAAGATGCGGGATGCCGTCATAGACCGAAAGCTCCAGCATCTTGGGATCGACCATGATCAAGCGGCATTCCTCCGGCTTCAGCCGGTAGAGCAGCGACAGGATCATGGTGTTGATGGCGACCGACTTGCCCGAGCCGGTGGTGCCGGCGACAAGCAGATGGGGCATCTTGGCAAGTTCGGCGATGACGGGTTCGCCGCCGATGGTCTTGCCCAGGCAGAGCGCCAGCTTGCACGAGGTGTTGCGGAAGCCGTCGGACTCGATCAACTCGCGGAAATAGACTGTCTCGCGGGTCTCATTGGGCAGCTCGATGCCGATGACGTTGCGACCCGGGATGACGGCGACGCGCGCTGAGATCGCCGACATGGAGCGGGCGATGTCGTCGGCAAGGCCAATGACCCGCGACGACTTCACGCCTGGCGCCGGCTCGAATTCGTAGAGGGTGACCACCGGGCCCGGGCGGACATGGATGATCTCGCCCTTGACGCCGAAGTCCTCGAGCACGCTTTCGAGAAGGTCAGCATTCTGCTCCAGCCGCTCCTGCGACATGTAGAAGCCCTGCCCTTCCGGCGGCTGCTGCAGCAACTCCTCTGACGGAAGCTCATAGTTCTCGCCGGGCTCGAACTGCATGAGCTTGCCGGCCATCGGCAAGGACGGCGTCTGGCGCGGAGCCGGCATGGTGATTTCGACGGTCCGTGACGCCACTGCCGGCGCTGCATCGTTGGCAGCGACACGCGTCGGCGTCTTGACCTCCGCTGTCGTTTCGACAGCCACGGCCTCCTCCACTGCGGCGACCGGAATCTCAGGCGCCGGAGCGACGGCAGGCGTCGCGGCGATTGGCTCGAGCGTCTCGACCGTAACCGTGGTGGCCAGAGCTTCGACGTCTGCGACTACCGGATGGTTCGGCGTCGGGCACTCGATGACCCTGTAGAGCGCAGTCACATCAGCCACCGATGCCGGCCTGGACGTGGTGCGGCGGGATGCCGTGGCTGGCGCCGGAGCGGCCACCCGCACGGGAGCGACAAAAGCTGGTCGCGGTGCCTGGACGACAACAGGCGTGGCAGCCGCTGCCATCTGGGGCAACAACTCGCCTGCATAGGGCGCGCCAAATTCGAAGAAGGCGTGATCCGACAGATAAGACCAGCGCGCACTGAACGCGGTGGTCGGAGCAACGGTCGCTGCGTCCACAACCGCCTGATGGCGCGTGGTGGCATGGGCGGCAGCCATTGCGGGCGCGGTCGGGGCGTGCACGGGCGCAGCCGGGGTCAGCACCTGGGCGCTCTCGACGACGCGCTGCAACGAAGGTTCTGCCGGGCGCGACTGCACAGGCGTCACTGCGGCAGGCCTGGCAACGGCGGCTGAACTCGAAGCTTGGGAGGAAGCCTGCGGTGCGGTTTGGGGTGCAGCCGCGACCGGCTGGGCTGGCGCCTGCTGGACCGGCTCGTCGTGCACCTGCTCGCCGTCCTCGGGCTTGATCTTCTTGACCTCGCGGTCGGGCGTGCGGGTGAAGCGCACATTGGGAGCGAGGAAGAAATAGTCCTGCCAGCCCGGGCGGGCGAATTCGCCCTCGTTGCCGCCGAAATTCGGGAACACCGCGCCGTCATCCTTGGGCTTCATATAGGTGTGTTCGTTGCCGCGCAGGTTGACAATGCGGCCGGCAAAATCGACCACATGCGCCTGCTCGCGCGCGGCCTCGTGGCGGTGCTGCTCACCCTCCCCGGAGTCAGTGCCAGATAGATTTGCCCTGGGAAAACGCATGGATGCCATACTGAGGACTCGCCGGTTTGAACGTCCCCTGAGCAATAGGAACCGATGGTTAACAGTTCCTTCCGAAATCGGCCCTGGCAGACAGGATCAGAGCCGTTTTGGCACAGCCGGGCGGGCACTCCCGAGCGTTCCCAATGGGTTGCCGCACGAAGATTTTTTTTGACCCGTTTGGCCCGCGGCTAGAGTTCCTCGAGGGCATCGCCAATGGCCTCGATGCCCCTGAGGCGGGCACGGCCATTGGCGCCGGCGCGCTCGATGGCGCGGGTGGCAAGCAGGTGGCAGATCGCCATGACGGCGACATGGTTGAACAGCGGTCCAGGCGCCAGGGTCTGGCAGCGGAAATGCCAGGCGGCACTCTGGCGGTGGGGCAGGCCCTCGTCGGTGATGTAGAGCAGCCGAGCGCCGCTCCGTTCGATTGCCTCAAGCACCATGTCCATGCGGGCAACACGGCGGCGCATACCGAAGACCACGACCACATCGTCCTTGCCAACGCTGACCAGATGTTCGCCCAGCGTCTGCCCGCCGCCGGGAATGGCGACGATGTTTTCAATCACCTGCGTCATCTGCCATTGCAGGTAGTCGGCAAAAGGGTGGCTGCTGCGAAAGCCCATCACCCAGACCTTGCGGGCCTGAAGCATTGCGTCGACGACGTCATCGATCTGGCTGTCGGTGATGCCGGAGAAAGTGCCTTCGATATTGGCGATGCCCTGGGCAACATGGGCTGACAGCGACTGAGTGCCGGCCGCATCTGCCGAGGTGGTCAGGAACAGGCGCGAGCCGGTTTGCCTTTCCTCGCGGGCCGCGCGGCGCGCCTCTTCGTAATTCTCGTAGCCGAGTCGCTTGACGAAACGCGAGACGGTCGCATTGGACACCTGGGCGAGCGTCGCAAGCTCCGAGGCCGAGTAACTGGCCAGCTCGCCGGGGAAGTCGCAGACAAAGTCGCCCAGCCTGCGCTCGGCCGGGTGAAGATCCTCGAGCGCCTCCCTGACGCGGAAGAGGAACGACCTTTCCTTCGATGCCATAGCGCCTTCCGCCATTCGCCCAGTCCGCCACACTGTCGCGCCTATCCGGCGCCGCCGCAAGGCATCACAGCGCCCGATCACGCGCGCTCCCGCGCCAAACGCACAGGAATCACAAAGACATAACCACTTTCGGCGGTAACGCAATTCACACAGCCGGCAAGCTTCGCAAGATCGGGTTGTAAAATCTCAATTTCATGTGATACCTTTGTGAAAATCAGTTTTCACATCTGGTTGAGCCAAGGGAGGAGAGACCATGGCAGCGGAAGGGATGATGTCATCCGGCAAATCATCGCCGGTGATCAAGCAAATGGAAACGGCGCTGAGCCGCATCGGCGTGACGGGGGCACACAAGCAGATCATCGCGCTTGTGCTCATCGGCTGCCTGTTCGACAGCTTCGAGCAGAACACCATCGGCGTGGCCGGACCGATGCTGAAGGAGCATTGGGGCCTGACCGGCGCCGATATCGGCTTCCTCAATACGATCACCTTCGGAAGCGCGGCCATTGGCCGCCTTCTGTCGGGCATCCTCGGCGACCGCTACGGCCGGCGCGTGATGCTGACCATCAATCTGCTGCTGTTCACCATCGGCTCGGCGGCCTGCGCCCTGGCGCCCAGTTTCGCCACGCTGTGCTTTGCCCGTGCCATCGTCGGCTTCGGCGTCGGCGGCGAAATCTCGACTGCCGTCACCATGCTGTCGGAGTTCTGCTCGCCCAAATTCCGCGGCACCGCAGCCGGCCTGGTCAATGTCGGCGCCGGCGGCTTCGGCAACTTCCTGGCACCCGCTTTCGGCCTGATGATCTTCACTTTGTTCCCGGGCGAAAACGCCTGGCGCTGGCTGTTCGCCGCATTGGCTCTGCCGGCACTGTTGGTGGTGTTCTATCGTCGTTTCGTACCCGAAACGCCGCGCTTCCTGGCCTCGCAGGGCAAGATCGCCGAGGCCAACAAGGTGCTGTCCATCCTGGAGTCCGGCACGCTTCGGCCCAAGAACCTGGTGGTGCGCGAGCATCTGAGCGCTGATCTGGCAAAGGACGCCAAGCCGACCAGGAGCGACTGGAAAGAGTTGTTCCGCGCACCCTTCATCGGCCGCACCATCCCGGTCGCCATCGCCATCCTGATGAGCTACGGTGCCCAGCTTTCGGTGCTGACCTTGATGCCCATCATCTTCGTTTCGATGGGCTACACGCTCCAGGGCAGCCTACTCTATTCGATGATCATCCAGAGCGGCAGCGTGCTCGGCGCCATCGCCGCGTCCATGTTCGGCTACTACTTCCCGCGCAAGAAGGTGCTGACCCTGGGCGCCATCTGCGCCTGCCTGGCCGCCGTGTCGATCGTCTATCTCGGCACCAACATCTACCTGGTGCTGATGTTCGGCGCGATCTTCCAGTTCTTCGTGCTGTTGCTCAACACCTCGATCTGGATCTATGCGCCGGAGCTGTTCCCGACCCGCATCCGCGCCTTCGGCGTGGCCTTCATCCTGGCCACCGGCTCGGCGGCCGGTTCGTTCATTCCCACAGTCGCCGGTGCGCTGTTCGACAGCTACGGCATGATCGGCGTGTTCGGCCTGGCAGCCGGCATGTATGCGGTCTTTGCCTTCTGCATCCAGCTCGGGCCGGAGACCTACGGCATGTCGATGGAAGACCTGACCCAGCGCGCCGAGCCCGAGGAAACCGAAATCTCGCCCGCCCGCGTTGAAGCAAGAGCATGACGATGACTGCACATATCCTGTTGATCAACCCGAACAGCTCGCATGCGACAAGCGACATGATGCACGCGATCGCCAGCAAGGCGGCGACAGGACGGACGGCCGTGGCAATCGCCACGGCCACCCGGAACCCGAAGATGATCGTCAACAGCGAGCAGCTTGCCGCTGCCGCCGAACAGGTGATCGAGATCGGAGCCGGGCATGACCAGAATTGCCGGGGCATCGTGGTAAGCGCCTTCGGCGATCCAGGCCTGGCGGCCCTGCGTGAGCGTGTCGGCGTACCGGTCGTCGGCATCTGCGAGGCCTCGATGATCGAGGCCTCGCAGGGCGGCCGCAGGTTCGGCGTGGCCACCTCGACGCCTGAGCTTACCGAAGCGATCGCCGGTCGGGCCCGTGATCTCGGCCTCACCCATCTTTACACCGGCATACGCTGCACACCTGGCGACCCGGTGGCGGTGGCAAGCGACCCCGTATTACTGCAGCAGTCGCTGGCGGAAGCCGTGCGCCAGTGCATCGAGCTCGACGGTGCCGAGGCCGTCATCATCGGCGGTGGCCCGCTGGGTCAGGCGGCGGAGCAGCTTCAGCCGCTGTTCGGCACACCCGTCATCGCCCCGATCCCGAGTGCGATCGAACGGCTTCTCGGTCTCGTCTCGACCTAGGCAACTCCAGAAAAAGCGTGCAGCGATTTTCCGTCGGGAATTGCGCAAAAACAAAGAGATAGAGGGTTTCCGCGATTAGAAGAAAGGCGGAAACGCTCTAGGGGGTGGCCTGACGCTCATCGTTGCGAGCCGCGCTCGCTCAAGACACCAGTCCTCAGGCCTGGCCTATCTTCTTCCGGTGGCGCAGAAGCATGCCGAACAGATCGCGTGGTTCGTCCGGATCGGCGAGCAGGTCGAGCTCCTCATAGTGCCTGGTCTGGCGCAGCACGTCGCGGACATAGCGCAGTGCCGAAAAGTCCTCGATGGCGAAGCCGACAGAGTCGAACAGCGTCACCTGGCGGTCGCTGGCGCGGCCGGTGGCCTTGCCTGCAATCACCTGCCACAGTTCGGTGACAGGATAGTCGGCTTCGAGTTGCTGGATCTCGCCCTCGATGCGCGTCTGCGGCGGATACTCGACGATGATTTCCGAGCGCAGCAGGATGTCGCGGTGCAGCTCGGTCTTGCCAGGGCAGTCGCCACCGACGGCGTTGATGTGCACCCCTGAACCGACCATATTGTCGGTGAGAATGGTGGCGCACTGCTTGTCGGCGGTGACGGTTGTGATGATGTGTGCGCCCTCGACCGCCTCCTGGCCAGACTTGCAGACGACGATGTCGAAGCCCTGCCCCTCGAGGTTGCGGGCGCATTTGCGGCTCGCCTCGATGTCGATATCGTAGAGACGCAGCTTGTCGATGCCGAGCAGCTTCTTGAAGGCCAGCGCCTGGAACTCCGACTGGGCGCCATTGCCGATAATCGCCATGGTGTCCGAGCCCTTGGGCGCCAGATACTTGGCTGCGACCGCCGAAGTGGCTGCCGTGCGCAGTGCCGTCAGGATGGTCATCTCGGTAAGCAGCATCGGATAGCCCGAGCCGACATCGGCCAGCACGCCGAAGGCGGTGACCGTCTGCAGGCCCTCGCGCGTGTTCTTGGGGTGGCCGTTGACATATTTGAAGCCGTACATCTGGCCGTCGCTGGTCGGCATCAACTCGATGACGCCGTCATGGCTGTGCGAGGCGACGCGCGGCGTCTTGTCGAACAGCTCCCAGCGGCGGAAATCCTCCTCGATGTAGCCGGCGAGCTCGCCGAGGAAGCGGTCGACGCCGATTTCGAGAACCAGCGTCATCATGTTGTCGACGCTGACGAAAGGCACGATGTTGAGACTGGCGGCGGTCATCAAAAGCTCCTGGTCGGACGGTCCATGATGCGGCGGCCCATCAGGCTGGCGACGAGATCCACCATCAGGATTGCTGTGCGGCCGCGTTCATCGAGGAAGGGGTTGAGTTCGACGAGATCGAGGCTGGTGACCAGCCCGCTGTCATGCAGCATTTCCATTGCAAGATGCGCCTCGCGGAAAGTGGCGCCGCCGGGAACGGTGGTGCCGACCGCTGGTGCGATCGCTGGGTCGAGGAAATCGACGTCGAGGCTGACATGCAACAGGCCGTTCTCGGCCGAGACGCGCTCGAGGAAGGCGCGCAGAAGCGGGGCCAGTCCGTGCTCGTCGATGGTGCGCATGTCGTGAACGGTGACGCCCGCCTGGGTCAACGCCCGGCGCTCGGCCGGATCGACGCTGCGCAGGCCGAGCGTGCAGACGCGCCTCGGGTCGACTGGTGCCGCAAGCTTGGGGAAGTAACCCTCGAAGCCATCGAGGCCGCTGGCATAGGCCAGAGGCACGCCATGCAGATTGCCGCTGGCGGTGGTGTCGAGCGTGTGGAAATCGGGATGAGCATCGAGCCAGAGCACAAACAGCGGCCGGCCCGTCTCGGCGGCGCGGCGGGCGATGCCCGAAACCGAGCCAGCCGACAGCGCATGGTCGCCGCCCATGAAGATCGGCATGCCGTCGGCGCTTGCAGCATAAGCCGCCTCGGAAATAGCCGCAGTCCAGCCAGCGATCTCCGGTAGTGCCTTCAGCGCGGGATTGGGATGGATATCTACCCGCACAGGCCTGGGCGCGATGTTGCAGAGGTCGGTGACCTCGTGGCCAAGCTCGGCAAGGGCTGGCGCGATGCCCGCCGTGCGCAGCGCGCTCGGCCCCATCTCGCAGCCCATGCGGCCAGCGCCGTCCTGAAGCGGAACTCCGATGATTTTGCAGTGCATTGGTCAAACCCGTGTCAATCAGGTCACGATTGAACCGATGGCGGCTGGCAATATGAAGCCACTGAATTGGCACTTTCGATATGCTTTCTGCTCAAAACGGCAGCAATATTTCTCAAAATGCACAAATCTCCCGCCAAATTTGATAAGAGTCGTCGCCCTGTCGCCGCCCGCGTCGGACCGAGCAGCATCTCTTATGTTGCGACCAGCCCTCGCCTGCCGCGCACCACCGTCCGCGCCCGCATCGGATGGTTGGTGAGGTCAGGCGACGTGAGGCCATTGTATTAGCGATTCCGATATGCAAGCCTTGCGAAACGGCGGCTAATTTGTGCGAAGTGGAAAACCACAATGGACGAACTCGACAAGCGGCTCGTAACTCTCCTGCGCCACCACGGGCGGCGCAGCATCTCCGACATCGGGATCGACCTGGGCGTCTCACGCGCCACCGTCCGCTCGCGTATGGAACGGCTGGAGAAATCGGGCGACATCATTGGCTACACGGTGATCCTGCGTGCTGACGCCGTCGACCAGCCGGTGCGCGGCATCATGCTGATCGAGATCGAGGGGCATGTCTCGGACAGGGTTGTGCGCGCGCTCGGCGGCTTTTCAGAAGTATCGCAGATCCATACGACCAATGGCCGCTGGGACCTCGTCGTCGAACTAGGCACGCAGACATTATCCGATTTCGACGCGGTGCTGCGGCGCATCCGCCTGATTCCAGGCATCACCGGCAGCGAGACCAGCCTGCTCCTTGCCACGCCACGCAGCACGCGGGCGAAATTATAGGCGCTAGGCAGGCGTCACAATTCGGACGCGCTCAATCGGCATTATCTCCCATCAACCGGGCCATCGTTGGCGCCATTTGCGGGTAGCGTCCATACGGACTGGCAATTAGCCCTTGCCGGACAAGTGTATTGCCGTAAATGAGCCAAACCGCTACAAATATACGCGTGGGTGCGGATCTTCAGCCGATTTTCGGCTCAGCGATGGTTGGACTTTCGTTGATAGGATTCGACTGCAAATCAGTAGACGTGCGAGAGTTGTTGCCCGTTGCAGGCGAAGAATGTGCATTGCGAGGCAGCAACTTGGAAGTCATCTGTACTCACGATGGTGCCAGGCATGAAGTGCGAGCTGCGCCTCCTCCAGACGAACCATGGGTACGGTATGTGACCCTCCTGCCAAGGCGTGCAAGTGCAAGGCATCCGCTATGAAGATGACACCGCGCTTTACAGCGGCCCATCCGGCCATGAATGTCGCCTACATCATCAATACTTACCCAATGCCATCGCACAGCTTCATCCGCCGCGAAATCCAGGCACTGGAGCGGCAGGGACTGAAGGTGCAGCGCTTTGCAATGAGGGGCGCAACAAGCCAACTCGTTGATCCGGCCGACATTGCCGAAGACAGCCGCACCGAGCATGTGCTTGCGCTTGGTGGTGCGAAGCTCCTTCTTGAAACGGCGCGGCAAGCGTTCGTCTCCCCCGGCCGTGCGCTCGCAGCGTTGAAGCTGGCCATCAAGATGTCGAGGCGCTCAGAGGCAGGGCTTCTGCGCCACATCGCCTATTTCGTCGAAGCTTGCCACATCGCCCGTCGCTGCAAGTCGCTCGACATCAAGCATCTTCACGCACATTTCGGCACGAACTCCGCCACCGTGGCGATGCTGACGCACATTCTGAGCGGCCTGCCCTATAGCTTCACTGTCCACGGACCGGAAGAATTCGACAAACCGTTGGCCATCGGGCTCGCCGAGAAAATCAAGAGAGCTGCATTTACGGTCGCAGTCAGCTCATATGGTCGCAGCCAGCTGTACCGCTGGTCCAAACATGAGGAATGGGACCGCATTCATGTCGTGCACTGTGGCGTCGAGCCGCAACATTTTTCGCAACCAGAGCCGTTTCCGGATTCCGGGGTTCGCCTCGTCTCGGTCGGCCGTCTCGTAGAACAAAAGGGACAGCTCCTGCTTCTGGAAGCCATCGCGCAACTTCGGGACGAATTGCCGAATCTTCATCTGACCCTTGTCGGGGATGGGGACCTGCGCCAGGAGGTTGAGGCGACAATCAAGGCGAACGGCCTTGAGGGGCACGTTACCGTCACCGGATGGGTGGACGAGCGTCGCGTCCGTGCCGAACTCGCTGCCGCACATGCCCTTGTCCTACCCAGCTTTGCTGAGGGCCTGCCTGTGGTCGCGATGGAGGCGATGGCCGCTGGCCGCCCTGTCATCGCCACCTACATAGCCGGGCTGCCGGAGCTGGTCGAGCCGGGCAAGACCGGCTGGCTCGTTCCGGCCGGCAATGTGTCGGCCCTGGCCGCAACGATCCGCCAGTTGGCCAAGGTACCCGCTGCGCAACTTGCAACGATGGGCCTGGCCGGCCGGGCCAGGGTTCTGCTTGCCCATAACTCGGACACCGAGGCGGTGCGGCTCGCAACGCTGGTTGCCGCCGTGCTGACTTCACTGCCGATCGTGTAAGGCGGCGGATCCAGTCAGCTATTGGACATGCCGCGACCAAGTCGCCATGCCCGGAGCTTACGATCCATCATTGAGAGCGCGCGCGCAGGCGGCGCGTCCAGCATTCGTTGGCAAACAGCCGCATCAACGGCACCACCGAGTAGACATAGCGCCGCCACAGACGGCGCGGCTCGCTGGAAAGCCGGTGCAGCCATTCCAACCCGGCATTCCGCATCCACGACGGCGCGCGCTTTTTGGCACCGACAATGAACTCCAGCGACGCGCCGACGCAAAGCGCCACGCCGTGGGACTTGGGATGTCGCGACAACTCAAAGGCAATTCGCTCCGATTGCGGCGAACCGACCGCAATGAAAATGAACTGCTCATCGCCCTGCGCCGCGAATTCGACGCAGCGCCTCATTCCATCCTTGTCGCCCAGGAGGCCTATAGGTGGTACGAAGGTACGCAACGACATCCGTGGAAAGGTGCGCTTGAGATCATCCACGAGCGTGTCGTTGGCAGCGATGATCGCGACCTTGTCCGTATCGCCGATGACTTTGTCGAACAGGGCCACTGTCAGGTCGGACCCCGTCACCTGGGGAATTTCCAGCGACAGGACCTTCGCCATCATAGAGATCGGCTTGCTGTCGCAAAGCGAAAGCCACGCCGCATCATAGCACTCGGCGAGTTGCCGAGTTTTCTCCAGCCTGACTACGTGATCGACGTTGGGCGTGACGACATAGCGGAAAGTGGTGTCTGCTTTTGTCGCCTCGAGCAGGTCTATCGCCTGCTGGAAACCGACTGAATCAAACGGCGTCCCGAGAAAACGGTCTCTTCCACCAGCGCATCCATGTTCGCGGCGAACTATCACTTCCTCCCGGACAAGCACAATGTCCCCCTATGAACTCAACACGCTACACACTCAGGTCGATTTTGATGCATGTTGTGATTGTAGCGTTGCCGCTAAAGTAAACAAGTTCTTAACTTAGCTAGCGTTAACGTGGGTGCCGAGGGTGGGTCGTCCCAAGCGCCATCGACGATCGACCGGGTTCGGCCGGATGTCTATTGGGAAGTCGCAAGCCGCTCAGCGTCTGCATTCGGTGCCTGCCCTGTTAACCTACAGGCAACTATATCCTTGGATCCTTATATTGGATCGACTAGCCTCCTCTATGTCGATCCAAGACTTGTGACCGCAGAGATTGAGCTGATGAAGGGTATCATTCTTTCAGGAGGAAGCGGGACACGTCTTTATCCGCTGACTCTGGCCGTATCCAAGCAGATGCTGCCGATCTACGACAAGCCCATGATCTATTATCCGCTCAGCGTGCTCATGCTCGCAGGGATAAATGACATTCTTGTGATCTCGACACCGCGAGACCTGCCCGGCTTCCGCGCACTGCTCGGCGACGGCGGCGATTTCGGAATCCGTCTCTCTTATGCGGAACAGGCCGAACCGCGCGGCCTGGCGGAAGCCTTCATCATCGGACGCGACTTCATCGGCGACGGCAGCGTCGCAATGATCCTCGGCGACAACATCTTCTTTGGCGGCGGCTTGTCGGACATCTGCCGCCAGGCCGCTGCAAACACGAGTGGCGCGTCGGTGTTCGCCTATCAGGTCGACGACCCCCAGCGTTACGGCGTCGTCAGCTTCGACAAGGCCACCGGACGAGCGTTTACGATCGAGGAAAAGCCGGTCGAGCCCAAATCCAACTGGGCGGTCACCGGCCTGTATTTCTACGACAATAACGTGGTCGACATAGCCCGCTCGATCCGCCCGTCGGCACGCGGCGAACTGGAAATCACCGACGTCAACAACGCCTATCTCGAGCGTGGCGACCTGCAGGTCTACCAGCTGGGGCGCGGCTATGCCTGGCTCGACACAGGCACCGTAGACAGCCTCGACGAGGCCTCATCTTTCGTGCGCACGATCGAGAGGCGCCAAGGCATCAAGATCGCATGCCCGGAAGAGATCGGGGCAGAGATGGGATGGGTCGATCCGCATCGCGTACTGGAACGTGCCGAGCGGCTCGGCAAGAACGAGTATGCGCAGTACCTGCGCAAGCGGATGGCCGAACTCTTGTAGCGATTGGCCCTGCCGAGAGACGAGCATCGTCGCGCTGTGTCTCCGCGCCCCGCTTCGGCGCAGCCCATTTTCGCTGGCAATAGAATTTCACCCCGGCTGCGCAACTCTTGGCCACAAATGCGCGTTATGGGTGCATGGAATTACCGCAGATGGCTTGCAGCTTTCAGTAAACGAGAAGTTGTATGCAAAGTGTAGTGACACAGAAGGGAAAGTAGATACGGAAACCGACTCGACATCGCCATCTTCGATCCCGCCAACCGCGACTGCCGCTTCCGTTCGAATATTCATCACGCGAAAAGTGATCACCTGTGAGGGCGGGGGAGTGTAAATTTTGTCGGCTACGAAAATAAATCAGTTAAACATCGCGATGTACCGCCGGCCATGACATCGTTTCGCGATGTTGCTTCGACGCTTGCTCATGTCTTTAACGACATGTTAATCAATATATCCAGGCGACGAGGCTAGGATGTCGATACCCGAGAAGCCGACTAGCGTGGATATCCGCGCAAGGCTCCCCTTCCGGCTCAACTACGAGGCGATAGCCTTTGTCGCGGCCGCCATCGATATTTGCCTCATCGTGGGTTCCAGCCTTGTGGCAGGTTTCGTCTATCATCAGATCGCATTCGGCGCGTTTTACGCGCCATCCGAGTATCTTGGCGTAGGGCTGGTCTATGCCGTCATCTTTGCCTTGGTGGTGACCGCAGGTGGGAAATACAAGCCGTCGGAGCTGGTCTCTCTCGGCAGGCAATTGCCTTTTCTCGTGATAGTCAGCATCAGCATCTTCGCCTTCCTGGCGGCCGTGATCTTTTTCTTGAAGATCGGCGAGTTGCTGTCACGCGGTTCGATGATTGTCTTTGCCGGGTTCTCCCTGTTTTCGCTGGTGACGAGCCGCATCATCTGGCGCAATGAGCTGCGAATCGCACTGGATCACGGCCTGTTCCAGATAAGGCGAGCGCTGGTCGTCTGCAGCAAGACCTATGCGATCGAACCGCTGCAAGGTCAGATCGCCCGGTACGGGCTGTCGATATCCCACGTCGTACGCTTCTGCGACGAAGGTTCGGCCACGCGCCTGATCGGCGATGCGCTGGATGGCGCCCGATCCTTCGACATCGATGAAGTCCTGGTGATAGGTCACGGAACCAACCTCGCCACGCTGAAGCCGGTCTTGATGGAACTGCGCGCGCTCCCCCTGCCGGCGAAGCTTATCCTGGATGATTTCGCGGCGGACATTGTTTCCAAGCCTGTACGCCAGATGGGCGACAAGGCAGCCATCCAGGTGCAGCGGCGTCCACTGACGATATTCGAACGCGCCTTGAAACGCAGCTTCGACATCGCCTTTGCCGCAACCGCACTGATCATGCTGTCGCCGATGCTCATCCTGGTGTCGATTGCCATCAAGCTGGACACCCGTGGCCCGATATTCTTCACGCAACGACGCAAGGGCTATGGCGACAATGCCTTCCGCATCCTGAAATTCAGGACCATGACCGTAATGGAGGACGGGGAAGAGATCCGGCAAGCCAGCCGCGGCGACCAGCGCGTAACCAGGGTTGGCGCTCTGCTGCGGTCGACAAGCATCGACGAACTGCCCCAGTTCCTGAACGTGCTTAGGGGCGACATGTCTGTCGTCGGCCCCCGACCCCATGCGGTCGCCCATGACAACCAGTATGACAAGCTGATTGCCAAATATGCCTATCGCCGCCACGTGCGCCCCGGCCTGACCGGCTGGGCACAGATCAACGGTCATCGCGGTGAAACGCCAACAGTGCTCAGCATGGAAGAACGGGTGAACCACGACCTGTGGTACATCCACAACTGGTCCTTCTGGCTCGATATCCAGATTGTGCTGCGGACCTTCCCGGAAATGCTCAGTTCGAAGACCGGATACTGATCGCAGCGCGGGCCACGTCAGTTCAGGTGTCCTTAAGAACCATTCCGCAGACGATCATCCCATCCGAGATACGGAAGCGCCCGTGCATGCGGTGGCCAGCGGCAAACGGCGCGACGGCATGCTCGAACACGATGTCGAAGCTGCCCTCATCCAGGTCGAGTGCGATACCCAGCGTCTCGAAGCCGAAGAGCGACCGCGAGATGGGGAATTGTGCCTTGTAGGCACATTCCTTGGCACTGAAGATCGTCTTGGCCAGCACGCCTCTGGACTGTGGGTCCTGCCTCAGCAGCCATTGCAGTTCGCGTCTGCTGCAGATTTCGGACCAAAGCTCGGGCGGCAATGGCTCCGCCAGTTCGATATCGAGCCCGATGGCGCGATAGCCTTGCGCAACCAGTGCGACCGCAGCCACGCACTTCGTTCCGCTGTGGCTTATGCTGCCGACCACCCCGTCGGGCCAGATCGGCGCCCGGTCCTCGCCGTGGAGAACAGGCAGTGACGGCAGGCCCAGCCTCCGCATCGCCGCGCGGGCGCACATCCGCCCCGCAGCGAATTCGATACGGCGCGACGCGACCATACGCGTGAGATGAACAGCCTCCTCCGGCAGGAGGTCGGCTGCCATGTCTCCAAGATTGCCCTCGGATGTTGCGACATCAGGCCCGAATATGCCTTCAAGCAGGCTCATCCCGTGTCGCGAGAGCGCACCAATCCGGCCCGGCGATCGCCAAGCGCATTGCGTCGCATGGCGGCCCGATCGGCGACGCGGCTCAGCCGTTCATCTGCCTTACCCCGGTCGGCGATGTGGGCTGCCAGGCCCGACACCGTCGGGAACCTGAACAGGTCCGTGATCGTAAGCTCGGGCGCGACCTTGCTCCTGAGCTCTCGATGCACCTGCACCGCGAGAAGCGAGTGCCCCCCGAGCGCGAAGAAGCTGTCATGCAGCCCGACGCGCTCGAGCCCCAAGGCACGCCGGAATGCTTCGGCGATCTCGATCTGGGTGTTGTCGCTCGGCGCCACATATTCATGTGCAGCCGGCACGCTGCGGACTTCCTCCGGCTTGGGCAGGCGATTGCGGTCGACCTTGGCGTTGGGCGTGAGCGGAAATGCCTCGAGCGTCACAAAATGCGCCGGCACCATGTAATCGGGCAGCACCTCGGCTATGTGGGCACGCAAGCCCCTCTCATCGATCGTCACCCCAGGCGCGCGGATGTAAGCGACGATACGGACGTCGTTGGCCCGATCCTCGCGTGCCACGACAACGGCCTCGCGCACACCTGGATAAGAACCGATGCGGGCTTCGATCTCACCGAGCTCGATGCGATAGCCGCGGACCTTGACCTGGAAATCCGCCCGGCCGAGGAAGTGCAGTGTACCGTCGGCACCGAGACGAACCAGATCGCCGGTGCGATAGATACGCCCGGCCATGAAGGGGTTCGGCAGGAAACGCTCCGCCGTCAATTCGTCCCGGTGCAGGTAGCCGCGGGTCACGCCGTCGCCGCCGATATAAAGCTCGCCGGGCAGCCCCGGCGGCACCGGGCGTCGAGCCCGGTCCAGAACGTAAAGCTGCGTATTGGCGATCGGACGTCCCAGTGGCACGACGCCCTCGGTCTTCTGCGCGGTCAGCGTCGATGACCAGATGGTCGTCTCGGTCGGACCGTACATATTCTCGACTGTGGCCTCGGATACCTTGGCCAGTTCAGCCAGAAGGGCACCCTGCAGCGCTTCGCCCCCGATGTAGAGATGCTGAACGCCGCCAAGGGCGCGCCTGTCCTCATCGCCCATGAGGAACATGCTGGCCATAGAGGGGGTGCACTGCAGATGTGTCACGCCATGTCGGCGGATCTCTGTCGCGAAACCACCATCCCATTCCGTAGCCGGCTCCAGATCGGCTGAACCGCGCACCTGCGCCACGACCTGCGCCAACGGCACCAGGCGCTCCATGACCAGTTCGCTCGGCACACCAAAATCGATGAGGCAAGCAATGTCGTCGACGCCTGCGGCGGCGACCTGCTCGATGCGCTGGCGCGCGTCGTCTACCGTGCCGAACAGCCCGCTATCCTCGAAGTAGCGCAGGAAGGCGAATTCGAGGATGGCATCGAGTTCCTCCGCATCGAGCGACTGGAGGTCGATGTCCATTGGCTGGGTGACGCCTTGCGGCTTCTTGAACGCGGGAAACGCCCAGGCATACTGCTTGATCAGCGCGGCAGCGCTGCGCAGATAGTCCTTCATCGGACCGCGCGCCTGCCGCCTCACCTCTTCACGGTCCTCGCCCAGCAAAGTGTGCAGCATGAGGGTGACCGTATAGTCGGCAGGATTGCGCCCGACCTCAACCAGCGTCTCGCGGTAGATCTTGATCTTTTCGGCAACCTCGTCGATCGACTGGCCCAGCAGATGGGTCAGCACGTTGGCGCCCAGGCGTGCGGCCTCGCGATATGTCTCGGGGTTGCCGGCCGTCGTCAGCCAGATCGGCAGCTCCTTCTGGACCGGTCGCGGCTGGGTGACCACACTGACCTTGCCCTTGCCGAATTCGAAGTCGACGCTTTCGCCGCGCCACAGCCGGCGAACCGTCTCGATGTCGCGGATCATGCTCGCCTTGTTGTTTGGCGGGGCGTTCTCCGGCCGCAAGATGAAATCTTCCGGCATCCAGCCCGACGCAAAGGCGAGCGCGGCGCGGCCGTTGCTGAGATTGTCGATCACAGCCCATTCTTCGACGACGCGGGCAGGATGGTGCAGCGGCAACACGCAGCTGCCTGCCCTGATCGACAGTTGCTTGGTAACCGCTGCAACCGCAGCGCCTGTTACCGCCGGATTGGGATAAGGGCCGCCAAAGGCGTGGAAATGCCGTTCCGGCGTCCACACGGATTGGAAGCCATGTTCGTCGGCAAACTTGGCGCCCTCGAGCAGCAACCGGTACTTGGCCGGACCGGCACCGTCGTCATTGCCCCAGTAGAACAGCCCGAAATCGATGGCACCCTGCCCTGCAGTGCGCAGGATCGGAGCTTCCCTGCCCCGCTGTGCTTCACCGGAATAGACCACAACCTTGAAGCCGCGCGTCAGCGTCCAGAAAAGCTCGAGAACCGAGATGTCGAAAGACAGGCTGGTAACGGCGAGCCATACGGGCTGCCCTTGGCTGCCGACCTCGACGCGCTCATCCATTCCCGCGAAGAAGTTCACCACGTTCCGATGCTCGACCATCACGCCTTTCGGGCGGCCGGTGGACCCTGACGTGTAGATCACATAGGCAAGATTGGCCGAGGTCGCGCCACCCTTCACCCGGGACGTCGACTGCCGGCGCGCCAGGACATCCTCGACACAGAGAACCTTGGCGCCGGCCAATGACGGCGAGGACGCATGGGCCCGATCGGCCAGCACAACCTTGATGCCACTGTCTTCGACCATGAACGACAGGCGATCGGCGGGGAAATCGGGATCGAGCGGCAAGTAGGCGCCGCCCGCTTTCTGGATTGCCAACGCACCCACCACCAGGTCTATCGAGCGGCCGACGCAGAGGCCTACCGGCATATCGGGCCCGACGCCCATCTCGACGAGAGCCCGCGCGATGCTGTTCGCACGCTCGTCCATCTGCCTGTAGGTCAGCGACTGGTCGCGATAGGCAAGTGCGACAGCATCCGGCGTAAGATCGACCTGGCGCTCGATGAGTTCATGGACGCAGGCGCTACGTTCATAATCACGTTCGGACTGGTTCAGATCGTAAAGAACGCGCTGCTCCTCTTCCTTGGACAGAAGCGGCAGGTCGGCAATGTGTTCTGTGCCAGCGGCAAATGCGGCCGCCAGGATATTGAGACGCTTCACATAATCGCCGACCTGCAGGTCTGCGACGCGATTGCGGTCGTAGAGCGCGAATGCCTGGCCATCATGGCCTTCCAACACAAACGTCAGTGCACAGCCTTCGATGGATGCGGCCTGTTCGGCACCGGCAGTTTCCAAAATGCCAAACGAACTGCTCAATTCGGCTATGACTGGTGACCGATCTGCAAGATCCCGAAGATGGGTGCGGCGCTTCCGCAGCTGCTGCAGGGACTGGTGCACGGCATCCGCGAAATGCGTGAGATCTATGCCGTCGCCGGCCTCGATGCGCAGCGGCACGGCTGCTGCGAAATAGCCGGCATATTTCGCCTGAAGCGCTGCGAGGTCATCATTGGCATATGCCAGCGTAAAGGTCTGCTGTCCCGACAAGCGGTGCAGGAACGCACCGATCAGGACGATCCTGTCGTCCCCGGTGACATTGCGCGGCATATCAAGCGCGATCTTTTGCAGATCCGGCTCGTTCTCCTGACCGGACTTCACGTCCGGCAAGTCGATGTCGCCGGCCGCAGCCAGGGCCCGGCTGAAGAAGCCTTCGTGCGGAACGATCTCGGCCACGATGGCCGACAGGTCACGCGCATCCGCTTCATCGATAAGGGGCAGACTTGCGCCAACCTTCAACAGCGACGCCAGTCCGGTCTTGCCCGTTCTGTGCCGCAGTTCGCCATCGATCCACACCTGGTTGTCGGCAGTGGCCACCAGTGCGCCGCGTTCGCCCAGGGCGAGCACGCTGCCAGGTCTCGCGCCACCGGGCTCGTCGGTCACTTCCAGCCTTGTCACCGAAAAAACCTTGCCTTCGGCGCGGACTTTCGACGTCACCAGCGGATTGGCATAGCCGTCGCCGAAACTGAGACCCCGGACCAGGCGCGAAAGTTCAGCGGCGGGCCGTTCGAAACGCAACGTCGCAGCCGCATCCGGCCGCAAGTACCGGCCGAAATAGCGCCTCGTGCTGAAATCCTGATGTTGCGGCGCAAGCGTGCCGCGCTCGATCTGATCGAGCAGATCGCCGAAAGTTGCGATGCCGGCTTCGAAACACTTGGAATTGAGCGTCAGGACGGTTTCGTCTTCGCTGACATCGAAACTAGCGCGCGCATAGACGTCGCCCTCATCGATGCCCGCGGTAATGGCATGCCAGGTCACCCCGTGCGTTGCGGCGCCTTCGATGATCGCCCACGAGGGCGTATTCAGTCCGGCGAATTCCGGGAGCGGGCCATCGTGGAAATTGATCGCGCCCTGCTTGGCCCGTTGCCAGACAGCATCCGGAATCATGCGAAGGTTGGCGACAGAGAACAACCAGTCGTAGTCTACCGCCGCCAGTTGTGCCGACAGGTCAGCACTCCATTCGACCACGGCGATGCCTTGGGCCTCGGCCCAGTCGCGGACGCTCGCCCGGCCGGTCACGATCGCTGTGATCGCATGGTCCCGCGCGCGCAACATCTCAGCGCACTGCACTAGCAGCGACTCGTCGCCAATCAACACACAGTTTAGCTTAGCCATGGATCGTCGGTCCCAGCCCCTACTGTTTTTGGAAGCTCACATTAGCCTCCCAATATTAAACAAAGATCAAGCCAAGTTTTGCTGGTATGGTTTCCACGGGAGGCTCCGGGCGATGACGCCTCGCCGATCGCCGACGGAGAAGCCGCCCGTGGCCACGGATGTGCCGACATTGGTTCGTAACCAAGTTTGCATATGTCATAAATGAATTCGTGACAGCTTAAGTTCGAAGAACTAGAAACAACTTGGGATAGAAGCGGCTGCTCGCGAGCTGCTGGTGCCGCTGGTGGAAGGGTGGGGCAGCCGAACTGCCCGGCAGCAGAGCGGATATGGTCGACGACACGGATCAGAATTCTCCAAACGATATTGCGATAGTTGGGATGGCCCTGCGTGTGCCGGGCGCCCGCAACGTGCACGAGTTCTGGCAGAACCTGCGCGGCGGGGTGGAGTCGATCCGCAATCTGTCCGAGGATGAATTGCTCAAGGCTGGCGAAGCGGCCGACCGCATGCATCATCCCAATTACGTGCGCCGCACCGCCGAACTGCCCGACATGGAAATGTTCGATGCCGATTTCTTC
The DNA here is from genome assembly GCF_026521175.1 of Aminobacter sp. MET-1. Lineage (NCBI taxonomy): Bacteria > Pseudomonadati > Pseudomonadota > Alphaproteobacteria > Hyphomicrobiales > Phyllobacteriaceae > Aminobacter > Aminobacter sp. MET-1. The sequence continues at coordinate 50,619 of NZ_JAMSHL010000010.1, forward strand.
GGGCTGAGCCCCAAGGAAGCGGCCATCATGGACCCGCAGCACCGCCATTTCCTCGAATGCGCCTGGGAAGCCATGGAGGATGCAGGCCACACGCCCGACTCCAATTCCGGCCCCGTTGGCGTCTTCGCAGGCTGCGGCATGGGCAGCTATTTCTACTTCAACGTCTGCAGCAACCGCCAACTCGTCGACCAGGTCGGCATGTTCCTGTTGCGGCACACGGGCAATGACAAGGACTTCCTGGCCACGCGCGCCTCGTTCAGCTTCGATCTTCGCGGTCCGAGCGTGAACGTGCAGACGGCGTGCTCAACCTCGCTCGTTGCCGTCCACTATGCCTGCCAAAGCCTGCTCAGCGGCGAATGTGACATGGCTCTGGCCGGCGGCGTGACGATAGAGCTGCCGCATCGGCGTGGCTACATGTTCCAGGAAGGAGAAATCCTCTCGCCCGACGGGCACTGCCGCGCCTTCGATCACCGCGCAGCCGGTACCGTATTCGGCAGCGGCGCCGGCGTTGTCGTCCTGCGGCGGCTGTCGGATGCACTTGCCGACAACGACATCATTCACGGTGTCATCAAGGGCACTGCCATCAACAATGACGGCGGCTCCAAGGCGGGTTATCTGGCTCCCAGCGTCACTGGACAGGCCGAGGCTATCATCGAGGCACAGGGACTGGCTGGCGTTTCGGCCGAAACTGTCCAGTACATCGAATGCCACGGCACGGGCACTTATCTCGGCGATCCGATCGAGATCGAAGCACTGACCCAGGCATTCCGCCAGAGCACCGCCAAGACCGGTTTCTGCCGCGTAGGTTCGGTGAAGTCGAATATCGGCCATCTCGACACTGCCGCTGGCGTCGTCAGCCTCATCAAAGCGACCCTTGCGGTCAAGAACGCCGAAATTCCGCCGACGCTGGGCTTCGAGAAGCCCAATCCGGCAATCGACTTCGCCAAGAGCCCGTTCATCGTCAACGACAGGCTGACCGAGTGGCCAAGCACCGGCGGCGGATTGCGCCGTGCCGGCGTGAACTCACTCGGCGTCGGCGGCACCAACGCCCACGCCATCGTCGAACAGGCCCCCAGGACAGCCAATGCCGGCGGGCGCCCGAAGGCGGCTGACGATGAGCCGACCGTGCTCATCCTGGCCGCCAAGCAGCGCAAGGCGCTCGATGATGCCGCCCAGCGGCTTGGGGACGCGCTCGGCAACGATGCCGAACTGGCGCTCGACGACACCGCCTACACGCTTCACGCCGGCCGCAAGCATTTCGAGCACAGGCGGATCGTGGCCATCCGCGGCAGGGCGGACGCGGTGGCGGCCCTCACCCAGCCAGATCTCAAGCGCGCTTTCACCCACTCAGCCCTGGAATCACCCTCAGGCGCGGTTTTCCTGCTTCCCGGAGGCGGCGCCCAGCATGCCGGCATGGCGCGGCAGCTGTATGAACGGGACGCCTTCTTCCGGGCCACAGTCGACGAGGGCCTCGGCTATCTCGAGGCAACCGCGGCGGCGGAAATCCGGGCGGTATGGTTGGGCGACGCAGCCGCATCCCAAAGCGGCGCTGAAACATTCCTGCGTCCTTCGGTGCAACTGCCGGCAATCCTGATCGTCGAGATCGCCTTGGCGCGGCTCTGGATGAAATGGGGCGTCAAGCCCGTTGCCCTCATCGGCCATTCGATGGGTGAGAATGCGGCCGCATGCCTATCTGGGGTGATGAGTTACCGCGACGTCGTCAGGCTGGTCAGGCTGCGCGGCGAGCTCTTCGATACGGTCGAACCCGGCGGCATGCTGAGCGTCCCGCTGAGCCCTGATGCATTGAAGGAACGACTGCCGGCCGAGCTCGACATTGCGTCGATCAATGCGCCGGAACTTTGCGTCGTTTCCGGCCGAGACGAGGACCTCGACCATTTCAAGCAGGCGCTGGAAGCAGACGGCATCGATGCGACGCGCATAACGATCAACATTGCCGCGCATTCGCGCATGCTCGACCCGATCCTCGGGCGCTTCGAGGCCTTCCTGCGCAGCATCGACCTGCGTGCCCCGACCATTCCGATCATCTCCAACGGCAACGGCGAGATACTCGCCGACCGGGATGCAACCGATCCGGCCTATTGGGTCAGGCATTTGCGTTCGACGGTGCAGTTCGCCAAAGGCCTGGCAACGCTCGCGGCCGACCGCAACCGCGTCTACATCGAGGTCGGTCCTAGCCGCGCGCTTTCTTCTCTTACCAAGGCGCAAGGAAGCATCGACGCGAACCAGGTCATCAACAGCCTGCCCCACCCTGAGGAGGCATGGGACGAGCAGCTGCATTTCCTGGCTGCGGTCGGGCGCGCCTGGGCGACAGGGCTTAAGGTCGACCTCGACAAGCTGTGGGCACAGCGCGAGCCCCGCCGCGTCACGCTCCCGACCTATCCGTTCCAGCACAAGCACTATTTCCTCGATCCCGTCGTCTCATCCGGGGCCACGGGCGTGGATGCCGCGCCGATCATCAAGCTGCCCGACATGGCGGATTGGGGCTACGTGCCGATCTGGAAACGGTCGCTGCCGGACTATGCAGCCGGCGCGGAAAAGGACGTGAGGTCCTGGCTGCTTTTCCTCGACGACGCGGGCGTCGGCGCGGAGATCGCCGCAAGACTGCGGCACCGCGGGCACCGGGTCGTAACTGTCCTGGCTGGCGACACTTTCGCCAAGCGCAGTGCCGATGAATACGTGATCTGCCCCGAGGATGGGCGCCCCGGCTACGACGCGCTGCTGAGCGGCCTGCAGGCTGATGGCGCAGTGCCCTCGCGGATCGTGCATCTTTGGCTGCTCACTCAGAAAGAGACGTTCCGGCCGGGCTCGAGCTTCTTCCACCGCAACCAGGAATGCGGCTTCTACAGTCTGCTTTATCTTGCCCAGGCGCTCGGCGATGCCGCCATGACAGGCGATATGCAGTTCACCCTGGTCACGAACGGCATGCAGCGGGTCGGCGAGGAAGCAGTTCCATATCCCGAGAAGGCCACGATCCTGGGGCCGGGCCTGACGATCCCCAAGGAAATGGCAGGCGCCAGCGTCAGGTTGATCGATATCGACCTGCGCGACGCCGCAACTGCAAAGCCGGCGGCCTCGGGCGTGCTCTCGACCTTGTTCGGCGGCAAGCCGGTCGACATGCCGCGACCGGCGATAGACCAACTTTGGGAAGACATCCTTTCCGAGCCGGCGACGGAAGTGGTCGCCTATCGCAATGGCCAGCGCTGGCTCCGCGGTTATGACAAGTTGTCGCTTGCGCCTGCGGACGGAAACTCGGGCCTACGACAGCACGGGGTCTATCTCTTCACCGGCGGCCTCGGCGATCTTGCCCTGGCGATCGCCGGCAACCTTGCAGAGCACTATCAGGCTCGGCTGGTGCTGATCGGGCGCGCGGCGCTGCCGCCACGAAGCCGATGGGATGCCTACCGCAAGATGCTGCCATCGAGCGACCGCCGGCGGCGGGCCCTGGAGGCCATCGAGGCCTTTGAAGCCAAGGGCGCGCAAGTCCTGTATCTAAGCGCTGACGTCAGCAATCCCGACGAGATGGCCGCGGCGCTGACAGCCGCGCGAGCGGAATTCGGCGAGATCAACGGTGTTTTTCACGCCGCCGGCGTGGTGAACGACGAACTGATCCAGATGAAAACGCTGGAGAGCGCCGAGATAGTGCTTGGCCCGAAACTGCACGGCACGGCAGTTCTGGACGAGCTGTTGGCCGATACGAAGCTTGACCTCTTCGTCCTGTTTTCATCGACCAGTACCGATACGGCTCCCGCTGGCCAGGTCGACTACGTCGCTGCCAACGCCTATCTCAACGCTTACGCTGAAAGTGCCGCATCGCGGCAGGACCGGAAGACGGTCGCCCTGCATTGGGGCGTATGGAACGAGGTCGGACTGGCCGCGCGGGCCATGGGTCTTGTCGAAAACAAGGCCGAGACGACCTCCCCGCAGTCAAAGACCATTGGGTCATTCTTCCAGCGCTGGGTCGAGGACGCTTCCGGCATCACCTGGCTCGAAGCCGAGCTCGGCCCGAAAGATCACTGGATGCTCGATGAGCATCGCCTGATCTCCGGCCAGTCCATCCTGCCCGGCACCGGCTACATCGAGCTGATCGCGCAGGCGATCAACGAATACGGACTGGCATTCGAAAGCCAGATCGAAGACCTGGCATTCCTGCGTCCGCTCGATGTCGACGACGGCAAGACGAAGAAGATCCGCGTCCGGCTGGAACCCGTCGACGACGGCTATCGCGTTGTCGTCGTTGCCAGCGTCTCCGGCGACGCCGACGCCGGCTTCCAGAAGCACGCCGAAGCGATCCTCAGATATCGCGCCCGCGCGGTTCCCAAGCCGCTGGATGCCGAGGCCATTGCCCGGCGCTGCGCCGAAAAGCGTGTCGCACCTGCGGGCGAAGCCATGCGCACCGCGCAGGAACAACATTTGCGGTTTGGCCCCCGTTGGCGGGTGCTCCAGTCGCTGGCCCTTGGGGACGCCGAGGCTCTGGCCGAGCTCGAGCTTCCGGCTATGTACCACAACGACCTGGAAGCTGGTGTGCTGCTGCATCCGGCCCTGCTGGACATTGCCACCGGATTTGCGATGGAGCTGATTGAGGGCTACGACCCGGCAGACGTGCTCTGGGCGCCGGCCTCGTATGGACGCATCAAGCTGTTCCGCCACCTGCCCGACCACGTGATGAGCTGGGCTCGGCTGGTCGACAGCACCGAATTCGGCGACGGCTATGCTGCTTTCGACATCACCATCGCCACACCGGATGGCGACGTGGTCGCCGAGATCGAACGCTTTCTGATCAAGCGGCTGGATGACGATGTGAGTTTCGCATCGGTGCGCCCTGCCCACGAAACCGGGGCCAATGCCTCGGGACGGGATCAGGCACAGCCATCACCGGCGATGCTGCAGCTGGCCGCGCAGGTCAGGCAAGGCATTCTGCCGTCCGAAGGCTTCGAGGCGCTGACGCGGGTGCTGTCAGCCGGCAGGCCACAGGCCATCGTCAGTTCGATGGACCTCAAACTGCTGCGCGAGCAAGCCTCGCGCGTCGCCGCCGGTCCCACGGCCGGCGCATTGTTCGAACGCCCGGCCCTCGACAGCGACTATGTCGCTCCGCGCAACGAGGTCGAACAGACGCTCGTCGGCTTCTGGCGTGAATTGCTCGGCGTCGAGCAAATCGGCATTCACGACAACTTTTTCGATATCGGTGGCCACTCCCTGATCGCCGTCCGGCTGTTCAGGATGATCAAGAAGGAATACGGGCTGGACTTCCCGATTTCGGTGTTGTTCGAAGCGCCGACGATCGCGCAGTGCGCCGAGCTGATTGCCGCGCAGCGCCCAGATGCAGCCGAGGCCAAGAGCACCGGTGCCGTCGCGGACCAGAAGGTGAAGGCTGCGACCACCCATCTCGTGGCAATGCATCCCGGACAGAACCCTGGCGCGACGCCGTTCTTCATCTGCGCCGGTATGTTCGGCAACATTCTCAACCTGCGCCACCTCGCTCTGCATATCGGCGCAGACCGGCCGGTCTACGGACTGCAGGCCCGTGGCCTCTACGGCGACCAGGAGCCGCATGAGACCTTCGAGGAGATGGCGAGCGCCTGCCTCGCGGAAATCCGCACGATCCAGCCACAGGGCCCCTACCTTCTGGGTGGATTTTCGGGCGGTGGCCTGACCGCTTACGAAATCGCGCGCCAGCTGACCGCCGACGGCGAAGAAGTCGCGCAACTGGTGATGCTCGATACGCCCTTGCCCACCCAGCCGCCGCTTTCGGCTTTGGACAAGGCCAGCATGAAGCTGCAGGACCTGCAGCGCGAACGTGGCGCGTTCTTCACCAACTGGATCCGCAACCGCATCCGGTGGGAACAGGAAAAGGCTCAGCGCCGCGATGCTGCCCAGCAGCACGTCTCGGCGGAGAACTTCCACAATCAGAAGATCGAAACGGCATTCCGCCAGGCTTTGGAGCTCTACGACGTCCAACCTTACGCTGGTCCGGTCACATTGTTCCGGCCCAAGGGTGTCGTGCTGTATCGCCTGAGCGGCGGACGCAGGCTTCAGGAAGGACGAACGATCTTGCTCGACGACAATGGCTGGACGCCGTTGATCGCCGACCTTACAGTCATTGAAGTTCCAGGCGACCACGACAGCATGGTGCTCGAGCCCTTCGTGCGCGTGCTTTCCAATCGCCTACGTACGAGCATCCGCACTCCCAGGCAGGATGCTCCCAGCCGACTTGCCGCAGAATAGTCCCCCCTTCTGCCGCGGTCGAATTAGGACTGTGTTTAGGAATTGGTAACGCTAGCCAGCGACATTGGCAGACGCTATTGAAGTTGCGGAAGCGTTATCGAATCAGTCTGTACAGATTTTCGCCTGTTACTTCCGTATTTGATCGCTCCCCAGGGGACACAGCGTGCTTATCGCCTTGGCGCTTTTTGTCGTAGGATTTTTCATAGGCCGCAGGACCACTGTGGTGTGGGTGATCCCTGTTGCGGTCGCCTGTACGGCTCTGGTCTTCGCGATCTGGGTCGCTCAGGACGAACTAAGCTGGTTCAAGCTGGCGATTTGGTTTGGCTACATGGCAGCGCTCAACACCGGATACCTTTTCGGTGCATCCGTTGTGCAGGCAACAAGGCGCTGACACTAAGCAAATTTCCTTGACGCTCGCGGCCGCCAGTTCACCAGAACCAGATCGGCTTGCCAGCCACATATATCAAAGCCACCCACCAAACATAAGTGAAGACAAACGATGCTATGGCTGCCGGCAGCAATTTTGCTGCGGGCGCGGACGCTCTCGTCAACATTCGGTTTACCCTGTACCCAAAAAACCCCGATAACCTATTATTAACCAATATATTTTCCGGAGTGAACCCGCGTAAGCATATTTGATCATGCTCTACATATAACGTAATATGTCTAATGCCGAATATTTGAAGAGCCAAGCATGAGCGAGGCACACATCTTGCGCTAGGCACCCCGAAAGACTCTGCCTGGATTCAGATTCCGAGATGCCGCGAAGTCACCCATACCGGCTTCTTCGATGTACACTTCAGCGCCAGGATCGACCGGTGCGTAGTACTTTCGAGCTAGCCCCGACGGATCATTCGGCACCAGCCGAAGCCGCGAAGAGATCCCGCATGCGCCTTGCCGCAAGCTTGGGATCATGGTTGGCAAGCACCACCCCTCGCCCGGTATTTCCCATCACCTGCAAGGCATCGTAATCGGCAAGCATGGCGTCGATCGCATCGGCAAGCGCGACAGGATCGCCTGAAGGTACGAGACGGCCATTTTCGCCGTCGCGGACGAGTTCAGGAATACCGCCCACCGACGTCGCGACGACCGGACGGCGCATCGACAGCGCTTCGATAAGCGCCATGGGAATGCCCTCGCCAAAACTTGCCAGCACCGCCATGTCCGCCCGCTGCACGAAGCCCGAGACTTCGCTGGGCGCGCGCGCACCTGCCATGGTCACCACATCGTTGAGCTGGGACTGCTCGATCTGCGCTGCAATCTCCGCCGCCAACGGGCCTCCGCCAACAAGCGTGCAATGAAATGCCCGCCCTCTCATGCGCAGCATCTGAAGCGCTTCGAGCAGGACACGATGGCCCTTTTCCTCCGAAAGACGTGCAACGCACACCATCCGGTTCGCATGCGGCAGCGGTGCCAGATCATCTTCATCGGGCACAAGGTAGCCGCAGCGGACGACATGCACCTTGTCGTCAAAGGCTTCAGCGCTGCTGCGCAAGAGCTGGGCCTTGCCGAAGTCGCTGATACAGACGGCAAAAGCACAGTCGCGCAGCTTGTCGGCATGACGAAAGATTTCCGGCTCGTCGAGATCGATACCGTGGAAGGTGATGCTGAATGGAATGCCGGCAAGCCTGGCCGCTATCGCTGCCGTATTGGATCCAGAATTGCCGAAGTGGCAATGCAGGTGGTGGGCGCCGTCGCGCACCATCCACCATGCCAACAGAACCGCTTCGCCCGCATAGGCCAGCCATTTGAGCTTCTGCTTGGTGCCGGGCGGCGTAACAACGGCATCGAACAGCGCCGAAAACAGCCGCAATGGCCGCGTCAGCAGAGCCCACAGAAAGGCTTTGACTATGGCAAGGATCGGCGGTGGAACGAGCCAGCGCGTCTTGGCGGCCTCGGCCGCGGCGACATCGCCAAGAATATCGCCAGGCTTGGCCTGCCGAACCGAAAAGCGCAGCACCTTCACGCCGAGGGCTTCCACGCCAAGGATTTCGTTGGTGATGAATGTGTGGCTCAAGGCCGGATAGCGGCTGGCGAGGTAGGCTACTCTCATGCTGCCCTTTTCCTTGCAAACAGCCGTTGCGACACGCCGCTCAATTCCATGCGAAGAAGGGCGTCCGATGCGCTCCCGTCGCGGGCGGCAAGCCGATCCTGGTTTATGAACCAGCGCCTTACTCGCAATTTATCGAATGTCGGCGGTTCGTTCGTCCCGGGCTGCATCGACGTCGCGTAGCCGTAGCCCGCCGCCACCACTTCGCGGTGAACGCGATCGTCGCTGTCCCCGTTCGGATAGCAGAGGCCGACAATCTCTCGGCCGCAAAGATCGGCCAGAATTCTTCGAGACCTGGCGATCTCGATCGCCAGGGTGGCGTCATCGCATTGAGGCAGCAACGGGTGGGTCATCGTGTGCGAGCCAATCTCGTGACCAGCATCGGCAAGGGCCCTGACCTGGGCCGACGTCATGATGTGGTCGTCATCGACGATGGGGAGTTCACCGGCGCGGCTGCGCAGACGTTCAACCCAGGCTGCCCTCTCCTGCGGGGAAAGCCCCTTGGCCTCGGCAAGCACCTGTTTGGCTGTCGGCTCATCCGCCGTCGCCAACATGCGCCAGGCAGCCCCCATCGTATCGTACCAGGGCAGCTCCTCGCTATCGACGAGGCCGGCAATGACATAGAAGGTCCCCCGCAGGCCAAATTCATTGAGGATCGGCGCTGCATAGCGAAAGTTGTCACGGTAGCCGTCGTCGAAGGTGATCGCCGCAAGCGGCCGCGCCGGCCTGTCGCCGCTCTGCCACTTCGAAAGTGCAACATCCAGCCGCTCGACCGTGTAGCGCTCCGCAAGCAGTCGACAGTGGGCGCGAAACACCTCCGGCGTTACCACGAGATCCGGATCGTGATATGCCTTGCGCTGCTCCTCCGGCAGAACCCGGTGATAGCACAACACAGTCAGCGTGTTACGCAAAGAGCGCTCGGCATAGCGCAACACTCCAGCCGTCGCCGCAAGCTCCGCCAGAGCGCTCCTGATCAATGCCTTCATCAAGCGATGCCACCCATCAGCGCGAATTACCTGGGCCGAATTGGCCGTCGCGGCCAAGGCCTGCCTGGCCCGCCGACGCATCGTCCACGGCCTGCGGTTTCGGCGCGGTGAAGTTCGCGACGACGACGCGCAGTTCATCGACCAGAGCTTGCTGGCGCCTCAGTTCCTCGACGCGACGGTGATAGCCGGAAATCGTTGCGGCGAGGCCATCCATCCGGCTCGACGATCCGCCTCCCGCCTCATCGTTTTCCATGGCTTCGGCAAGGAACGCAGCATCGACGGTCGCCGCTTCGTAACGGCGATGCAAGCCGCTCCTCTCCGCCTCTATTGCCGCCGACACGTGATCGAACGAGGTTTGAAGTTCAGCAAAACGCCGCGCATCGGTTTGACGATCGCGATCCGGTCCCCGCAACTTCAGGCCGACTAGAAACGCCACTGCCGTCCCCCGCTGTTCGGAAACGATAAGCTTGGCGTCCAACCAAGTCTGGAACGCCGGTTTCGAAGATTATCGGACCGCTCATGCCGCCTGATGCCATCCGACTATAGTGCAGCCATGACGATAAAAACAACTTTGGATCAGGCAAATTTGAGGGTGTTGCCAATTGCATGACCGGCCGCCGCCAATCCGAGCGCCCCGCCAGTGTCCGCTTCAGACGGTTACTTGTATTCTATGATGAGCTGGCGGCGCCTGAGATACCGGTTGAGGTGGAACTGGACGACGCCCTGCAATTCCGGAAACTTGCCAAGCATGCCGAAAGCTGCAGCCACCCATTTGGTCGTCGCATCGTCACCATCGGCCCTGCGGGCAATGCGTGCGATCTGAAGCGGATATAGCCCCAACAGGGCAAGCGCTATCGGCGAAACCAAACTGCCAACCAGGGCAATTCCAGGCAACGCGCCTCCCCAGAACATGGCCCTTGCCACGCTTCGCTGCCAGATGCCGAAGGATGAACCGCGATGAAGCTGCGAAACCTCGGCAAAGGCATGCCCGGCCCGGACGTTGCGTCGCCACCACTGACCGATGCGTGTGATGTTGGCATCGTGCCAGGTCATCTCTTCTCCGACACGCCAGATCTTCCAGCCCTTTTCCCTCAGTCGAACGCACAGTTCCGGCTCTTCGCCGGCAATCAGCGCCGGGGAAAAGCCGCCAACCTGCCGGAAAGCATCGGCTCGGATGAGAAAATCGCCGCCGCTCTCGAGTATTTCGCCGACCGGCGCGTCCCACTCCCGGTCGCAGAGCGCATTGTAGACGGATCGCTCGGGAAATCGCTCGCGCCTGCGCCCGCAGACAAGCGCCACATCCGCGCGCTCTTGCAGGAAGAGGCTGGCCTTTCCGATCCAGTCGGGCCGCAACTGGCAGTCGCCATCGATAAACTGGACGAAGCTCAGGTTGGGATCGAGGGCCGACAGCCGCTCGAAGCCGGCGTTGCGGGCGCGCGCGGCGGTAAACGGAACGGACATGTCCAGTGAGAGCACTGTCGCCCCCATGCGCTCGGCGGCAGCGACGCTGCCGTCGCTCGATCCGGAGTCGACATAGACCGTGAGAGCAAGCGCCGAGCCGATCGAATTCAGGCAGTCGACCAGCCGTTGGCCTTCATTGCGGCCAATGACCACGACGCCGATGCGCCCCGATTCTGCTGGTTGTCCGCTCGTGGTCACTCGTCCCCCATCCCTGCCCGTCCAGCACGACGCGCTCAAATTGCCGGCACCTTTTTAAGCTCTGGCTACAATGCGAAAATTAATGTATTTTAACATTAATGAATTGTTAAAGACTGCTTGCCTGCTTCCGTTGCGTGCGTTGAACGAGATGTAGCCGGTTCGATCATGAGTTACTTGTTCGCAGTTGTGTTTATATCAGCGTATATGATTCCAGCCATATATGCTGCTGTGCTGACTTTTATGGAAGGCGAGGAGAGTTCGCCTAGCTGGGATTTCGCCAGGCTGATCGGGCTTCTGCTCTGCCTTGTCTGGCCCATCGTCGCTGCGGCAGCGATCTCATATTCGATCTACGCATATTTCGCGCGGCAGGCGGATTGCGCCGCGCAAAGCTCGGCCGTTCCAAGCAGCAAGGCGCCGGTTGCGCCTATTCTCCGCTAGGCTTTCCCGCATTGGCCAGCAGACTCTGAACAGCATCCCATTTCGCGTTGGGAACGCCTTCCGTCTCAAGAAGGCCCCAACTGCCCCATTTCGTGTACTCTCCCATCGAATTGAAGAGCACATACAGGCCACCGCCGGACGCCTGCCAATGTGCGAGGTGCCGCAGATATAGCTCGCCCATTCTGGGGTCGCGATTGGCGGCCTGGAACAGGCCTGTCAGCTTGTCATTGTTCTCGGCCCCCGCATGGCCAACCAGGTGCTGCCCGCCCTCGTAGGCGATCAGCTTGACACCATGGCGCTTGGCAAGCGCGGCCTGCTTTTCGACAAATGTCCGATTTTCGCCGTCGATTTCACTGCCGAGAGCTTCAAACAGCCGGTCCAGCGACCACCCGGAGATCTCACTCGCCTGCTCCGGAGATCCAAGCGAAACGCCAAAATAGGGGGCGATCGCAAGAGCATAGGCGCCTGCCGCGGCGTCTTTCCAGGACAGGATGGTCTCGCTGGTCCAGTCGTTTGCGTATTGCGCGGCCAGCACGCCCCGCACCCGCTCGGCCTGGTCCGCAAACACCTTTTTCCAGATGGCGATCACCTCGGACGACCGTTGCGCATAGAAGCGCAACTGGGCTTCAAAGTCGTTGCCCGACAGCCCAAGGGCAAGCCCGCGCTGGCGCGCGTACTCGGCCTGCTTGAACTGCCCGTTCCAAACCTCGTTCGAATACTCGACATAAACAGGCAGCTCCGGAGCGAGCGTCTCCTTGACCAGCGTTGCGCAGCGGGTGACGTAGTCGTCGTCGGCAAGGTGGGGAATGGTGAACCACGGCGCCGCCTTGGCGGTGCTGGCCAGCTCGATCATGTATTCGAGCGCCACTCCTCCATCAGCCTGCGTGAAGCGGGCCTTTTTCGGCCGCTCGTCCCAATTGCTCACGGCCGAATTGTTGGTCTCCATCCAATCCATGAAGCGCAGCGCCTGCATCCCGCCAAGACGCTGGAGGAATTCCGGCCGGAAGGTACCCTCGGGCTGCTTGTCGCGCGGATAGAGACGAATGTTGCGCACCGGATCCTTCGGATCGGTTTCCAGAAGACGCACAGAGAACGGACCGCCGTTGCGCAGATTTCTGACCTCGTCGCGACCCGGCGACCGGGTTTCGAGCTCCGCGCCGCTGAGGTAGCCGATGCGACCCTTGCCGTCATATAGCAGCGACATCTGCACTGGCAGATGCGAACGCCGCGGCGTGAAAATCAGAAAGCTCTCGATGGTCGTCCCCTTGGGAACGATCGTCGGGTAACCATCGTCGGTCATGGGTGGCAGGGGATCGTCCCAGGTGAACGACGCGCCATCCTTCTGCAATCGCCAGTTCGCCGCGCCAAGGGCCAAGTTGGAAAAGGGATGTTCCGTCGACCAATATGCAAAGCCGGCCAGATTGAGACCGAGCGGCAATGGCTCGCCGCCTCCCGCCTGCGCCCAGGCTGGCAAGGCCGCCGGCCACAGGGCAACGGAGGACAACAGTTGCAAGAGTGTGCGCCTATTCAAGAGCGATCCTTTCCCATGAACTGCCACCAGGGCACCGTGCCGATCATCGCACACGCCTAGACAAGAGGCGTGACCCAAGCCGTACGAAATAGATCGTCGATCCACATCCACGGCTCAACAGCAACGAAATTTACAGTAACGATAGCTGCCTTATCTTCAAGCGAATATTAGGTCGCACTGAAAGCCGATATTGTGTCCTGCATGCTCTCGGCACTCACACGTCTCTTGACGCGCAGCGCCCGATATCTTCGATTGCTGCAAAAGTCCTAGAGACCCCGCAGGAACGCACTGTGTCGAACGAAATCTCGAACGATATATTGCGGATCGCTACGCTGGCGCCGCTCGAGGACTTCCCGCAAGCGCCACAGGCCTTGCCCGGCCAGCCACGCAACGTCAGCCAGCATCATGTATCCGCGCCCATGGTTCTTGATGAAATAGCGCCGGCGGGAGTCGAACCAGTAGGCCGGCCGCCGCGCTGGCGCAGCCCCTCGTCTGGTTACACCGGTCGACTGCCCAACCAGATGCACGACACGGCTCTCTGGCACATGCCAGCATTCCCAGCCGGCACGCTCCGCGCGCAGCGTAAAATCGACTTCCTCGTAATAGAGAAAGTAGTCCTCATCCATGAATCCGATGTCGTCGATGACTTGTGCCCGGACCATCATGCTGGCCCCGGACACCCAGCCCATCCGGGTCGCGACCTTGGGCCGCTCCGGCGCAACGCGCCATCGCGAGAGCAGCCGGGTTACCGGTCCGAAGCGCATCTGACCCTCGAACTCGCTGAACACGGAGGGAAAGCGGAAGGCACAGGCCTGCGGCGTGCCATCAGGATCCTCGAGCAGGCTACCGGCAATGCCCACCTTGGGATTTGCCTGCATGAAGGCGAGCAACGGCAAGATGCCGCCAGGCCGAACAACAGTGTCCGGATTGAGCAGCAGAAAAAAATCCGGCTTGCCGAAATCGGCCAGCACGCGTTCGATACCGCGATTGTTGCCATAGGCAAACCCGCCATTGACCGCCAGCGGCAGCAGGGTGACGTGACCGGACCAACCATGCTCGTCGATCGCTGCGGCGATGCGCTCCGCCGAGCCGTCGCCCGAACATCCGTCAACAACGACTATTTGCGATCCCGCAGGCATGGCGTCGGGGCCATCGAGCGAGGCAAGGCAATCGATCACCAGATCGGCTGTCCGGTAGTTTACAATGACAATAGCAAGCTGCATCGTTCAAGCAGTCTCCTGTCAGAGGCCGATCGCCAGGGACACCGATCCTAGGCGACAAGATGTAAAGCATCCGTCTATCCGGAATAAGACGATTGTCCGGTGCTCGATACTCCCGATCCCTTTTGCATCATCAAGCCGGACGCGATCAAAGCCGGCTACATCCACTTGCGGTTTTGTCTTCAGTCGAACCAAAGCCGGCAAAAAACGTACAGAATTTTTCGCGCAAAGGCCTTGCTTTGGTCAATTCGTTCAAAAGTTCAGGCCGGACATTGTTCGGATAGGATACTCAATTGACTAGCTAAAATGGGACATCTTATAAAGCCAAGGGGTTTCCTAGCAGATTGGTCAAGATGCCGTCGTTCAGGCAGCGTTTGATGCGTTCACGCAGGTGTTTGGGCAGCGTTCACAAGGACGGTCTACCTGGACCGTCGGACCGCATTCCTTGGCTCATGCAACATTCGGTTGCGGTTGGATCTCGTGGACGCTGAGTGCATGCTGGATCACACGCCCACCTGCGGCCTGATTCCCCCTCCTCGGCCCGCAGGCAGGGTTGACGACCTCAGCGAGAGCAGGGTCCACTCATGATCGCTGACATCGTCGAAAAGCAATGGGACGTGATCGTTATCGGCGCCGGTTTGGGCGGCGGCGTTGTCGGTCGGCGCCTCGCTGAACAAGGCCTGTCAGTCCTGTTCGTTGAACGAGGACCTTTTGGGCCCCGGACAGAACAACAGCAATTGCGAACCGATATCGAGGACCCCAACGCACGGCGGATCAGGGGGTTCTGGCCAACCCCGCTCAACGCCAAGATCGACGGTCGGCAGACCTTGTTCTTTGGCCCGGTCGGCTCCGGTGTGGGCGGTTCCTCGGCCTTCTACGCAGCGACCCTCGAGCGCCCCGAAAGACACGACCTCGACGACAGCGCAGCACGGCCTCATCCGACCGGCGGGTGGCCAGAAAAATACGATGCCTACCGGCCGTATTTCGAGGCGGCGGAACGGATGTTCGAAGTTTGCGGCGAAAACGACCCGCTGTCGCCCGACACCGCCACGACCTTGATTCCGCCTCCCGCCCTGACAGAGGGCGACCATGCGATGATCGATGGCTTCAAGCGCAAGGGCCTGAACCCCTACCGACTGCACATGGGCGTGCGCTTCCTTCCGGGCTGCAACATGTGCTTCGGCTACAAATGCCCGCGCACGTGCAAAATGGACGGACGCTCAGCCGGGGTGGAGCCGGCTGTGGCTACTGGCAGAGCAACGGTGCTCGACATGTGCGACGTGCTCGCCTTGCGCGGGTCCAACGGCAGGATCAGCCATATCGAAGCAGAAAAGGGCGGTGAACGGCTGAAACTCCGCGCCAAGCGCTACATTCTTGCCGGCGGCGGCCTCGGCTCCCCGCGGCTGCTGCTCGCATCCCGCAGCGAAGAATGGCCGCACGGATGCGCCAACGGCTCAGGGCTGGTCGGCCGCAACCTGATGTTCCACCTGGCGGAAATGATAGCGATCTGGCCAGAATCTGGAATCAGCTTCAATGGCCCGACAAAAGCCATCGCCCTGCGCGACCTCTATTTCATCGACGGCAATCGTTACGGAGCGGTCCAGGCCATTGGCATCGACGCGTCTTATGGAGAGATCGCCCACTACCTCAAGAACATCTTCGACCGGTCAGCACTTCACAAGCTGAAGCCGCTGCGCCAACTGACCCGCATTCCTGCTTTTATTGCAGCACGGGTTTTCGGTGACGCCAAGGTATTCAGGGCAATCATCGAGGACTTGCCATACCAGGACAACAGGGTCCTGCTCGACGAAACCGACCCCGGTCGCCTGCGTTTCGAATATGCGGTACAGCCGGAGCTGCAGCGCCGACGGCGCGAGTTCCGTCGCCTGCTGAAGCGCAGACTGGGTGGCCAGAGATCGGTGTTCCTCACATTCCAGCCTGAGCTCGACTTCGCCCACGCCTGCGGAACCCTACGTTTCGGCGAAGATCCTGCCACCAGTGTGCTTAATCGCGACTGCCGCGCGCACGAGGTCGAAAATCTCTATGTCACCGACGCCTCGTTCATGCCAACCTCGACTGGTATCAACCCGAGCCTTACCATCGCCGCGAATGCCCTCCGAGTGGCGGACCGCATCTTAGCCCGGATATAGCGACGCATTTGCAGACATGCCCAAACGATCCAGGCCACTACTCAGAAGACTGACCGATGCCAATGACGGCATCCGCACAGGCGTGGCCGTGGTAACTGGGTGCGGTTCCGGGCTGGGGCATGCACTCGCGATCGAGATGGCCAGCCGAGGCATACAGGTCGTCGGCTTTTCCCGCAGTGCGGCCAATTTCCAATCGGCAGGCGACCTCGTTGCGAGCGGTCGACTGGTACCGATGGTCGTGGATGTCGCCGACGACGATGCGGTGAAGTCTGCCTTCGCAAGGATCCGCGCAGAGATCGGCGACGTCACCATCCTGGTGAACAACGCGTCGGTTCACTCCCAGCTCGACTTCCTGCAGGAAACACCGACAAGCTTCATGAAATCCGTCGAGACCAACCTTGGAGGCGCGGTGGCCTGCACCTATTCGGCGCTCCAATGCATGGTCGAAACGGGTATCGGGCGCATCCTCAACGTCGGCACGCTTGTCGACACGACACCCCGTCCTGGTGCGAGCGCCTTTTCCGTCTCGACAGGGGCCACACGAATGCTGACCCTGGCCCTCGTGGCAGATTTGGCCGACCGTTTTCCCAACATCGTGATTTCGCACTGGGTACCGGGCTTGCTTGCCACGGCCATGGGACACTCCGTCGGCCTCGATCCGGCCGTGGCGGCATGCTGGGGAGCAAATCTGGCGCTCTGGCACGACCGCAGCCTGAACGGGGCAACATTCGACCGCGATGCCGAAATTCTTCCAATCCAGCGCTGGAAGAGCCGCGTCTGGGATCGCCTGCGGCTGCGTGGCGCGCCGACGCCACGTCGCCTCGATGCCGATCACGGAGCACGATTGGCGTACGCCTCCGAGACACCCGGCGCCGTTTGAAAGCGCGGCCGTCCATCGCCGCGGACACGTAGCGCCAATACGGCCCAGCCAACGGGCCAAGGCTCAGCCGAGATTCTGCAGCCGACAAAGTGGCACGAGCCCTGCAACGGAGAGTCCGACAACTCTCTGAGAGGGTAAGTATCATGGTAAATTCGTCAAATACTGTGTCAGAATGGGAAATGCGGCGTCTCCGGAAGGCCGCCTACGTATCAATGTGTGTCACAATCGCGTGGTGGATCATCATCTGCGCCATGTCACACAGGCTGATCTGGTACTGGTAGAAGCAAGCCGGACTGCCTGCTCAGCAGGATCGAAGATTTCGGCCTTGGAGCAATGGAAGTCTGGTGGACTTCTTTCCCAAGTCAAAGGACTATGCCCGCAGCGGCACCATAGGCAGGATTGTCGCGAACAATTGTCGACGGAGCATATGGCGCATGGTGGTGCTTTCATCGATCATGACTGCGGTCGCGCTCGTGCTTGCGCTTCCGACCTTGATCTATGGCGCCGAGGTGCTCGCCGGCCTTGCAATGCGCAAGCGCAGCGAGCAACTGCCCAGCCAACGACCTGACGTGACGGTGCTCGTACCCGCGCACAATGAAGAAGGCGGCATATCGGCCACGCTTCGCAGCATAGGGAACCAGCTTCGGCCCAGCGACCGCCTTCTGGTGATTGCCGACAACTGCAGCGACAACACCGCTTCACTTGCTCGCGCAGGCGGCGCGGAGGTGATTGTCCGCCATGACGACAATCGACGCGGAAAGGGGTATGCCCTCGACGCCGGCATTCGCCATCTCGCCGAAGCTCCGACCCCGATCGTCATCTTCGTGGACGCAGATTGCCAGCTTGAAGATGGCGCGGTGGCGCTGCTTGCTGCGACCGCGGCCATGAACCAACGACCGGTACAGGCCTGCTATCTGATCAAGGCGCCGGCGGGGGCAGCGCTGCAGCTTCGCGTCGCCGAGTTCGCGTTCATCGTCAAAAACAAGTTGCGGCCGCTCGGCTTGAGCGCCCTTGGCCTGCCCTGCCAACTGACAGGCAGCGGCATGGCTTTCCCGTGGTCGGTCATTCGACAGGTCGATCTTGCGACAGGTCATCTCGTCGAGGACATGAAGCTTGGATTGGACCTGGCTCGCGCCGGGCACCCACCGATGTTCTGCGCTGCGGCTGGCATCGCCAGCGAATTCCCCCAGTCGAGCAGTGGTACTGCGTCTCAGCGTCGGCGATGGGAGGAAGGTCATCTCAAGATGATCAAGGTTGCCCTTCAGACACTGTCCAGCCCGGCGGTCCTAAGGACGCCCGCATTGGCGGCATTGGCACTCGATCTGCTCGTCCCGCCATTGACGCTGCTGCTGCTGCTGCTGGTTGGCGCGTTCATCCTCGCCGCCGGTTTGTCCGCACTGACAGGGTCATCGACGGCGCTCTTTTTCTCCGGCCTGAATCTCGCCCTGTTTGCGCTGGCCTCGCTGGCGGCCTGGGCAGCCGTGGGCCGAACCGTGCTGCCGGCACGCGATTTCGGACAGATTCCACTCTATGTCCTGCGCAAGCTAAGCCTTTATCCGAAGGTATTGTTCGCGCGAACGTCGAGTGCCTGGATCCGGACAGATCGCAGCAGGCAGGATGACAAGCCTTGAACTGCCATGAACCATGTATGCTTGGACAACAAACTGCATCAGCGAACCGCTTCGGGCGATTTTCACGACAGTCTGCATACAATCGCTATTGCCAATAGCGTCCCGCTGCGCAACTTTTTGTGTCGTTTTGGCAATAGATCTCGACCGTCTTCCATCGGAGATGATTAAGCCGTTAGCACTTCAATAGTGAGTCCATCTTATACAGGATATGGCGCGACTATTTGTCGAGATGCGTTTTCGGCTGAAACTGCGGTACGGCTCGCAACGTGTCACGAAAGGAACGTGGACTTGCGACGCATGACCAACTGCCCTGTCCTACGGTTGTCGCGAACACAAAAAGTGGTCGCCGTCGCGGCGTGGCTGAGGCCGTCGAAGGATGGAGCGCCAGCGCAGTGAACAAGGGCGAGCGCTCCTTGAAATCGATGATACTGCGCGCCGCCGGCTGGACCGTTGGCGGGATGGCGGCGGGCTATGTCCTGCGCATCGCCAGCAATCTGATCATGACGCGTATTCTGGTGCCGGAAATGTTCGGTATCATGGCGGTTTCGACGGTGATCCTGATCATCGTCAACCTCCTGTCCGACGTCGGCCTAAGGCAATCGATCATACAAAGCCCGAAGGGCGACCTGCCGGTGTTTCTGAACACGGCATGGACGCTGCAGGTGATACGCGGCGTGGTCATCTGGCTCGCTTGCCTGTTGGTGGCTCTCGCCCTCTACGCTGCCAACAACCGGGGCATGATCCCCGCCGACCTGGTCTATGCTACCCCGGAATTGCCGCTTGTGCTGGCGGCATCGTCGTTCTCGTCGGTCATCACCGGCCTTCAGTCGACAAAGGCCATCTCCCGTGACCGCCATCTCGACCTCCGCCAGATAACCTATATCGAACTCATCTCGCAGGCAGTTGGCCTCGCGATCACCATCACATTGGGTTTGATGACGCGTTCGATCTGGTCTTTCGTAATCGGAAGCCTCGCGTCTTGCGTCGTTTCCACCGCGCTCAGCCATTTCTGGCTCTCCGGCGCCCCAAACCGCCTCCTCATCGATCGGGAGTCGGCCAGGGAATTGATCCAGTTCGGGCGCTGGATTCTAATTTCTTCGCTTTTTTCAGTCCTCGCCCAGAACGGCGACAGGGTGCTGCTCGGAGCATGGATCAGCCCGGTCCTGCTCGGGATCTATGTGCTGGCCTACAATCTGATCTCGATGATCGAAGGCGCTGGCGGCCGCCTGTTCTGGTCGGTCTCGACCCCTGCCTTCAGCCACGTGGTGCGCGACGACCCCAGCAGGCTCAAGGACGTCTACTTCAAGTTCCGGCTGCCGATGGACCTCGCATTCGTGGTCAGTGCCGGGCTGCTCTACGGGGCTGGACAATCCATCATCGACATCATGTATGACTCGCGATACGCGCAGGCTGGTGCGATCGTCCAGGTGCTGTCGTTTAGCCTTCTCATCAGCAGGTTCACGGTCGCTTACACGGTCTACATCGCCCTTGGCGTGCCAAGGAATCTGACGGTACTGAACATTTGCAAGGCGATTTCGATGTTCGTCGTCACCCCGCTGGCGCAATTGTTCTTCGGCTTCGAAGGCACCTTGTGGGCGATTGCGCTGCACGGCCTGCCGACCATCCCGATCATCTTCTTCATGAACCGGCAATTCGGCCTGAACGACTTTATCTACGAAGCCAAGGTCCTGCTGATATGGCCGGTCGGCCTGGCCTTGGGCATGGGCTTCGCCTACGCAGCAAACAGCCTTCTGTCGCTGTCGTAGAGTGCCGTAGTCCGAACCAGCGACGCTCGAAGTGCTCGACCCCTGCGCATTGAGCATCCTGCTTTGCGGAAATACGAATCCGGCTTTCCTGGCCGACGCGGCAGGCTGCCTCTCGTCAGGACGAGCGCCCGACCACCCTCATCCTGGCGACAGGCTCCGGCTGTTCGACATGGCTTTCGGCCGTAGCGCCAACCCTGAGAAGGGCGACGCAGAGGCCTGCAAAGGTCCAGTAGAGATAAGGGATGATCGATACGCTGCTGACGGTTGCGATCGTCACCAAGATGGCAGCCAGGCACCCAAGCAGTCCGCTTATCCTGATGTCTTGTCGCGGCGCCGTGAAGCTGAGCCAGGCGAGCTTGAACCCGATGGTTGCAAATACGAGCACGAAAAGTGCAAGCGCTATCAAGCCGAATTCGATCGCAACGCCGATGTATGTGTTGACCACGTCGACAATCCCTTGACCTTGAACCATCGCCTGCATCTCCGGCTCATGCAGAAAGTTGGGCGAGCCGAAAAGCGGATTGCGGCCAATCACGATCATGGCGTTGTGGAAGAGATCCACCCGATAGTCTTCGTTGCCGGTTTCGACGGTCCCGATGAATGGCAGGTATTTGGTGAAGCGCGCGCCGTAAGGGCTCATCAGGAACGGAACGATGAATATGCCCAAGGCCAGCGAGCCGCGCAGCACATTGGTAATACCCTTGGGATGGGCGGCCAGCAAAACCAACACGAGCAAGGCAAAGCCCAGCCAAGGGCCGCGCGAAACGCTGGCAAGGAGACCGCCGAGAAGAATGGCCAGCGAAGCATAGCCGATCAGACCGAAGGGCCGGTTGACCCTTATTGTGAGCAGGCATCCGGCAGCCACCATGCAAACAAACCCGAAGGCGATCGGCTCGGCCGACGTAACCGCAGCCCGCAGGATACCATCGCGGATAAGATAGGGGGCAATGAGGTTAATGCCCCAGGCGTCCGCGATGGTATTGTAGAGCCTCCAGCCCTTCGCGAGCTCGAACATGCCAGCGGCGGCCAATGGCATGGCCGCCACGACAAGGGCCATCAACGCTTTTCTGATATCGCTGACAGATCCAAGCACGCGGCTGAACACGAAATAGGGCAGCAGAATATCCAGCCCGTAGATGAAGGCCATTCGGGAGATGTCCGTCACCTTGCCCAGGCGCAGCGACAGCAGCATCAACAGCACACAATAAGCGACCACGAGCTTGTCGGTGATGCTGAATTTCGTACTGCCGGAACTTCCCCGCGCCAGCTGGATGGCACGCGGCAACAGAATGACAAGGGCAAGAAGCCGGCTCGGATTGAAGTCGATGATCTTGTTGATGACACCGAACAGGCCGACGATCACGGGCAAGGCCGGCGCCGCGAACATCAGGACGATGTAGAGATATGCCGGCTCGTTGCTCTTGCGAAAGGCATAGATGCTGATGATACCCAAAAAGGCGGCAAAAATGAAAAAATTGCCCGACAAGAACAACACGCACGTCGTCACGAACCAGGCATTGCGCCACAGCGTGAATTCAGCCGCGTCGATTGTGGGTTCCGCGAGCCGGCGCGCAAGGAACCAGACCGGGGTCGAAATGATCAGGACATAGGCGAGCGCTCTTACATATTCAGGCATGTCTGCCCCCTGGCCCCGGATCGCAGCTCACCAGAGCCGGTCAGGCCGTTGCCATCGCCGCCGATGCCTCCGCCTGCTTTGTTCACCTGCCAGACATCCCCGCTCAATCCGTCGACCTCAGGCCAGAATCCCGGCCTCGTCCATCCTGAAGACGCCGTGCCGTCTCTTGTCGGCCAGCACCTTGGTCACGATCTTCGCCGTCACGACGCTAGTCGATTCAGCGAAGGCATAGACCAGGCAACGATCGGCGAGGATGTTGATCTGCCGGGGAACGCCGTCCGAAGCATCGTGGATCAGACGCTTGGCCGTCGACGTAAACAGCTCGGGATCGCCGCCGGCAACCTGAAGCCGGTGTTCGATATAGGCCTTGGCTTCGACACGGTCCAACGCCGGCAAATGGAAATCGGACGAAACGCGTTGGGCGAACTGAGTCAATTCCGGCGCCTGAAGGATCGATCGCAGCTCGGGCTGTCCGACCAGTATCAGTTGCAGAAGCATCGTGTCCGTATTGATGTTTGACAGCATCCGGAGCTCTTCGAGCCTTTCAGCCTCCAGATTCTGGGCTTCATCGATGACCAGCACAGCCCGTCCCCGCCGCTCGCCCTCGTGCTCCAGAAAGTCGCGCAGCCGCTTGTAGAGACGTGGATAGGTGCCTTCCTCAAACGGCTGGTCGAATGCCATCAGAATCCACTCAAGCAAATTGCCGCCGAACTTCGAGGTGTGGCTTATGAGGCCGACCTTGATCTCGCCGGTGACGTTGCCGAGCAACTGGCGAATGAGCGTGGTCTTTCCAGAGCCGATGGTGCCGGTGATGACAGTGAACCCGGCCTGGTTGACGATGCCATATTCAAGCATCGAAAATGCCATCCGGTGCGCGTTGCTGAAATAGAGAAATTTCGGATCCGGAAGGATCGAAAACGGCTTCTCGCGCAATCCGAAGTATGTCTCGTACATTCATCTACTCCAAAGCGGGCGTCGAACCCCACGGGGCCGGCTACCGCCTTTGCCGCATTTCGATGAGCAGCCCGCCAAAAAGCATCTGCACGACCGGTCGGCCGATAATGGCGCGCACTTCGTTAAAGGTCGTGCCACCTCGTCTTGTTTAGCACCACCTGCACACCGGCTTTCGAACCCAAGAACGTCTTGCATGCCTCGAGATCAGCGACAGTCGATTCACCAACGGCAAGCACCAGCACAAGGCGGTCAGCATCGAGCGCCGATGGGATAGTCTCGTCATTGGCC
The DNA here is from genome assembly GCF_026521175.1 of Aminobacter sp. MET-1. Lineage (NCBI taxonomy): Bacteria > Pseudomonadati > Pseudomonadota > Alphaproteobacteria > Hyphomicrobiales > Phyllobacteriaceae > Aminobacter > Aminobacter sp. MET-1. The sequence goes on from NZ_JAMSHL010000010.1 coordinate 74,051, forward strand.
AGCATCGGCGGCAGGTCCAGAACGACCAAAGCCGGCCTGACCGCCTTGCGTGCGCTTTCGACAAGTTCCGACAAGCGATGATGATCAACCACTTCGCCTGCGGTCCCAGGAGCCGTCACGATGTATACGCACACCTCGCCGGCTTCGGCCCGGATGATGCCGTCGGGGGCATCGCTTGTCGTCAATCCGTCCCACAACCTCAACTTCGCAGCCACGCCCGCATCCGACGGATTGGCGTCGACCAGCAACACATTCGTCGTCCGCATCCGGGCAAGGCTGAAGGCAAGATTGATCGCCGTGACCGTTACACCGCATCCGGCGGTGGGCGAGGTGACCGCAATGGTGCCGACCATGCCCTCCTTGTTGCTCAGCAGTTGGTTGCGCAGCATGTCGTAATAACGCGTCAGCGGGCTGCTGCTGTCGTTTGCAACGACCCGATTCTGCTCCAGCGCCGCTTCGTCAAGCCTGACGAGTGGAAAGCGCGGATCCGCCGCCAACGGCGATCCCGCCGCGTCGCGGCGGAAATGACCGGCGACACCGCCATCCTGCCTCGATCGGCTGTCGGGTCCGGCGTCGCGCAGTGGCGTGACAGGTCTGAGCGGTGCGCTCTCGCCTGCCAGTTCGGCCCTTGCCCGCTGCAATGCTTCGGTTACGCGTTCCATCGTGTCGACCTAGATATGAACCGGTTGCGCCGAGAGTTCGCCAGCTCTCGTGAGAGACAAGCCAGACTGCAGGAATTGTTGGGATTGGTCGAGGGGCTGAAGACCGTATATCCCCGCCCCCAGCAGCATCAGTCCGAGCGACGCGCCAAAAAACCTCCTGACCCTGCCGGAGAAGCTGTCCGAGGAAGACCATTGGGGGATCACGACGAGTACCTGTCCCTGCAGCGCACCCGCCAGATCGGAAGTGCGCCTGATGGTTCTGTCGAACAAGTCGGATACGTAGACACAGGCGAGCCCGGCGAGCCCGGCCAGCGCCAGCACCCCGAACATCAGCGTGGTGCGCCCAGCCCCTGTTGAGTATCTCGGCGTCTCCGGCTGTTCGAGGACACGGATCTGGGCCGAATACTGGTCCTGTTCCAGGCGCTGCCCGAGGCGGGCGGTCTCCAGCTTGGCCTTCATGTCGTCGAGGCTGCGCTGGATGCTTTCCTTCTCACGGAGACGTGTCGCCAGTTCCGCCTCCACTTCCGGCGCCCGCGCAATCGTTTCACGCAGCCATGCAACCCGTTCGCGCAATTGGTCGCGCTGGCGTATAAGCGCCTCTCGCTTGGGCTTTGCCAATGCGATCCTTTCCGCCACGAGCGCCATTTCCGGGCTCAGTCCGCTGTAGTTCGTGTCGGCGGTCGGCGGGGGCGTCGTGCCCGCCTGCGCGATCTGGTTCTCAAGGAACTGGATCTGGGATTTCAATGCCACGATGTCAGGGTGGGTGTCCGAATAGATCGACGACTTCTGACTGAGTTCAGCCTTGAGATTGGTAAGCTGAGTGCGCTGATTGGCTGCCGACGAGTTCGCCAGCGGCGCGTTGAGCTGGAACTGGACCTCCAGGAGCCGCAGCTCTTCCTCGAGGTCCGGCAACGCCTTTTCTGCCGCAGTCAGGTCACGCTCCTTGTCCTGCAGCTCGGTCAGATAACCCGCCACACGACCCGGCAGGATTTCCTTGTTCTGTTCCATGTACTGCGCCCAGCTCGTTTCGCTCGTTTTCACCTGGGTTGCCAGGTCAGATACTTCGCGTTCGAGGAATTGGGTGGCTTCCGAGGCGCGCGAGGTGCGCGTCCGCCTGTTCTCTTCGATGATCATCGAAACAAGCTCGCTCGTGGCCGCTGCAGCAAGCTGCGGGTCGCTGTACTCGAAGCCGATATAAAAGGTCGAACTGGTGGGATTCTGATCGGGTGTCCCGGTGTTGACGGATCTGATCTTGATGTGGCTGCGCACGAGCTCGGCCAGCTTCGTGTTGGACAGGCCCGAGCGGAGGCCTGGAAACAGATCGAGCTTGTTGACCAGGGTAAGCAAGTTTTCGCGGACCAGCACGCGCTGCTCGATGAATTGGGTCCGCTCGTTGGCAACGGTGGATTCCACCAGGGACGACGGAATCTGCTGGGATTCAACGACCATAAGAGCTTCGGTGTAGTAGGTCCTCGGCTTGGAAAAGACGAACATGGCGCCCAAGGCGAACACAATGGCTGCCGGCACGAGCCAGTAGAGCGGCTTCCTCAACAGGAGGTCGAGATAATAATAGGCAATCCGGGTCAGTTCATTGTCCATGCCGTCGCTCCGCTGACGCATCGTTTCGAGCGTCCATGCCTGCGTATCTTATTCCTGCTCTCAACCCAGAATAGTCTGCCCGCTATTGCCCGGTGGCGCCAGTGGCAGCGCCACCCGTCAGCTGCGCTTCCGACTGGCCTGACGTATCGACAAAGACGACGCGCACCAGGTCGCCGGGCCGAAGCTTGGTCATTTCGTTGGCCTCGATCTCGCTTGTCTGCCCGTTCTCCGACCTGACGATGCGGTATTCGACCGTGCGGGTCGCATTGCGGCCGCGGGTGTTTGCGGCATCGTTCGAATAGATCGAGAGAACGTTTTCGCTGTCAGCCATGCTGGCAGCCAATTCGTCGGCCTCGCGCCGAGTATCCTGGAGGTCGAGCAGGTCGCGTGTCCGACGCTCTTCCAACAGCCCTTGCAGCCGGTTGGCCTCGGCTGCGACCGAGCCTTCGGCTGTGGCCATGGCGGACTGGAGCGAGTTTCGCATGCCTTCCAGCTCGGCAATGCTACCTTCGATCTCAAGGCGTACCGAAACATTCGCCAGGCCCTTGTCGACAAGTATCGAGGTGCTTGCCAGCCGCTGCTTTGCAAGCTCGATGCGCTGCGTCACGGTCTGCATCTGCTCCTGTGCTGCTTCGGCGCTGCGCTGCGTGATTTCGTCGATATGCTTCTTGGCATCGAGCTGCATCTGAACTTCATCGCGGCGGCGTTCGAGGATCTTCTGTTCCTCCGCCAGAAGATCGTCCAGCACGCCCTTGGAGATAGACGAGTTCACCTGCGCCGGCACTTCTATCTTGTCCCGGTCGTCCAGTTCGGCCTGAAGGCGCGCCATCTTCAGCTGAAGCTCGACGAGACGCTTGCGCTGCCGCTCGATCTCACCTTCAACGACCAGGGCGCGATCGCGATCGGCCGCAAGCAGAGCCGACCTGAACAGGCCGCCGGAGACGCTGACCGCATGCAGCACGGTCATGTCCTGCCTGAAGGGGAAGGCTCCGGGAGTGTTCACATCGCCGACCACAAAGACGGTTGGCATGTGCTGCGGGTTCGGCAGCAACATGACAGTCAGGTTGAGCTTGTCCTTGAAAAAGCTGCTCAGGCGCTCCACCAGTGCCGCCTCAAGCTCCTCCACCGTCAGCCCTTCCGCCTGCAGGTGACCGGCAAGCGGCAACGACAGGCGACCATCCGGCGCAATCACCGCCTGGCGATTCAGGTTCGTCTGTTGGGCGACTGAAATCTCAACCGTGTCACCCGGCTGTAGCCTGTACTCGGCAAGCGCCGGCGATACCACCAGCGAAAACAGCCAGACAAGGCAAAATGTGCACCAGGTTGAACGCATAAGCTCTCCTGAAGAACATCGTTACGGCAGCATGCACGCTCGCCGCGAGGTCCACTTCTGTCTTATTGGCAAACGGTCGCCTTGAAAATAAGCGATCGCCAATGAACTGCATGGTAGTATTCAAATAAGATGATGAGGTTAATGAGACTGCGCTCCATTAGCTCGAGGCCTGACATATGAGCCGTGTGTTTGCCGAGTTGACCAGCCTTCCCGTCGTGGCCCACGACGACGGCAGCTTCACGCTCACCAAGAAGTTCATCGAAGGCATGAACCACTACGTGGCCCATTGGGATGGCCCGGTCGTCGCGGTCATGGATCCGGCCCACGCTGCAACCGACAATCTCGACAACGTCCGGGTCGACCCAAAGGACATAGACTTCGAGATCAAGGCAATCCAGTTCGAGTCCGAAGAGCTTCGAAACCTGGCGAGCCAATCCGGCTTCGTTCACTGGGGCCCTCACTACAAAACGCACGACCTTGCCGACATCGTCGGCCCAAGGCAGATCGCCAACGTCTACAACACCGAGTACTCGCTTAAGACCCGGCTCCAGATCGTCGATGAAACGGCCCCGAACCTTCTGAAACGCTGGCGTCGCCGGTGGTGGGAAAGAGGCCAGGAACGGCAGATACGCAGGAGCATCGCGGCAGCTGCCGGCTTTGAAGCGAACGGCACCCCGACCTATGATGCGTATGCCGCCCTCAACGACAGGAACCTGCTGTATTTCGCTTCCTGGGTAAAACAATCCGCGCTCATTGCAGAGCACGAACTGGAGCAGCGCCTGACCGCATCCAGCGACAGCACGGCTGCCTTGCGCCTCGTCTTTTCCGGTCGTCTCAACGAAATGAAGGGTGCCATGGACCTTATCGTCGTTGCAAACATGCTGCGCCGCCGGGGACTGAACTTCAAACTGTCGATCTGTGGCGGAGGCGTGCTCGAAGACGCCATGAGGCAACGTATCGCCCGCGACGATCTTGGCAACCACGTGACCATGATGGGCGTGCTGCCATTCCAGGAGAAGCTCGTGCCCTTCGTCAAGCAGCAGGCGGACCTGTTCCTCTGCTGCCACAAGCAGGGCGACCCCTCGTCGACCTATCTGGAGACTTTTGCCCTTGGCGTGCCGATCGCCGGCTACGGCAACGAGGCATTGGCAGGCCTGATAAAGCGCGTCGATGCCGGCTGGTGCGTAGGCGAAAACGACGCTGCGGGATTGGCAGACACAGTCGTCAAGATAGCCGGCAATAGAGCGGAAATTGCTCGAAAATCCCGCACCGCCCTGGCCTTTGCCCGACAGCATACTTTCGAACAGACCTTCGCCAGACGAATGGACTTCTTCAAGCAGGTCGCGGCCCGAAAACGCACTGGATAGTTCCGTTAGGCTCATCGAAGCACGCGACACGTATTGCACTGGCTTATAGTGACTGCTCTTATTGCGTCGAAAATGGGTCAAGGGATAACCCATGGTTGAAATAATTAGTCTGGGCCTGGACGGGGTGTTCGAGATCAGGCCGCCGAAATTCGCGGACGAGCGCGGCTTCTTCTCCGAAACCTGGAATGCGGCAAAGCTGGCGCAGGCCGGCATCACGGTCGATTTCGTGCAGGACAACCACTCCTGTTCGCGCGGTCGTGGAGTGATGCGCGGATTGCATTTCCAAACGCCGCCCTTTGCCCAGGACAAACTGGTGCGGGTGCTGCGCGGCTCGGTCTTCGATGTCGCGGTCGACATCCGCAAGGGCTCGCCGACCTATGGCAGATGGGTGGGCATCGAGCTTTCGGCCGAAGCCTGGAACCAGATCCTCGTGCCCAAGGGATTTGCCCATGGGTTTGTCACGCTCGAGCCGGACACGGAGGTCGTCTACAAGGTCTCCGCCCCTTATTCGCAGCCGCACGACCGCTCGGTTCGCTTCGACGATCCCGCCATCGCGATCGATTGGCCGGTGCAGGCAGCCGAAATGACCTTGTCGGCAAAGGACAGTGCAGCACCATTGCTCGCCGAAATCGAAACAGGATTCGTCTACCCGTGAAGCAAGCTACGCAAACCGTATTGGTCACCGGCGGCGCCGGGTTCATCGGGTCGGCAGTGTGCCGCCACCTGGTGGGCACAGGCAGCTACCGGGTCATCAATCTCGACAAGCTGACCTATGCCGGCAACCTGACATCGCTGCGCGATCTCGAGGGCCATCCGAACTATGCCTTTCATCGGGCAGACATCTGCGACACGGACGCGGTGAGGCGGATACTAGCGGACGAAAACGTCGACCGGATCATGCATCTGGCAGCGGAGAGCCATGTCGATCGGTCGATCGATGGCCCGATGGCCTTCGTCACCACCAATGTCGTCGGCACTGCGAGCCTGCTGTCTGCAGCCCTCGACCATTGGCGCAGCCTGGACGCGAGCCGGCGGGAAACCTTCAGGTTCCACCATGTCTCGACCGACGAGGTGTTCGGCGACCTGCCCTTCGATGCCGGCGTGTTCACGGAAGACTCGCCCTACAAGCCTTCGTCTCCTTACTCGGCATCCAAGGCCGCATCGGACCACTTCGTCCGTGCCTGGCACGAGACATATGGGCTGCCTGTGGTGCTGTCCAACTGCTCGAACAATTATGGACCCTACCACTTCCCCGAAAAACTGATCCCGCTGGTGATTGCCAATGCGCTCGATGAGCGGCCCTTGCCGGTCTACGGCAAGGGCGCCAATGTGCGCGACTGGCTGTTCGTCGAGGATCATGCACGCGCGCTGGAGACTGTGCTGACCAAGGGACGCGCAGGCCAGAGCTACAACATCGGCGGCCGCGCCGAGCGCACCAATCTCCAGGTCGTCGAGGCAATCTGTGAACTCCTCGACAATCGTCGGCCGCGTCAGGGCGGACGCTCGCATCTCGAGTTGATCGAATTCGTGACCGACCGTCCCGGACATGACCGGCGTTATGCCATCGACCCGGCCAAGAGCGAGCGCGAGCTTGGCTGGGTCCCGTTGGAGACCTTCGAAAGCGGACTGGCACGAACGGTAGACTGGTATCTTGCAAACGGCTGGTGGTGGCGACCGATCCGCGAACAGCGCTTCGATGGCAACCGGCTCGGACTGGTCGAGGCGAAGTGAAGATCCTCGTCACCGGAACGGAAGGCCAGCTGGCGCGCGCCCTTGCGGCGCGAGCGCAGTTCCATAGGGGGATTGAACTCGTCTGCATCGGACGGCCGAATCTGGATCTGGAGGCGCCAGCCACCTTTGCCCCGGTTCTCAAGCTGATCGCCCCGGACCTGGTCGTCAATGCAGCGGCGCATACCGGTGTCGACCAGCAGGAAGACGAGGCTGAGCGTGCCTTCACGATGAATGCCGAGGCACCGTCGGCGTTGGCCCGCCTGACCAGGCTGTCGGGTATCCCGATCATCCAGGTATCCACCGACTATGTGTTCGACGGACGGTCGGCTCGCCCCTATGTCGAGGCCGATTTGCCCAATCCGCAGACGGTCTACGGGCGCAGCAAGCTCGCAGGCGAAGATGCCGTGCGCGACGGCAATCCGGATCACCTGATCGTACGCACAGCATGGGTCGTCAGCCGCTATGGCCGCAATTTCGTCAAGACGATGCTCACGGCCGCGCAAAGCCGGGACAGATTGACCGTTGTCGCCGACCAGTTCGGCAATCCAACGGAAGCAGACGATCTTGCCGACGGCATTCTTGCCGCCGCCAACACAAGGCGCTCCACCGGCAGCTTTCCGGGCCGGCTCTATCATCTCGCCGGGCAAGGTCGAGCCAGCTGGTATGAGCTTGCACGGCATGTCCTTGAGGTCAGCGCTCCTCTGGGCGGCCCGAGCGCCGTTGTAGAACCGATCAGCAGCTCCATGTGGCCGGCAAAAGCCGCGCGCCCGGCCAATTCAGAGCTGAATTCGGACGCATTCCAACGCGACTTCGGTTATCGGGCGGGCGATTGGAGAGCGCGGACCGCCACCCTCGTCGAAACGCTGCTTCAAGACCGCTGACCCGGATTGCCGGCGCATTCCATCGGCAGCGTCGCGCTCAATAGGCCGTCTGGTAGATCGACAGAATATCTGAACGCGCCAGGTCGCGCGGGTTGTTGTCGAGCAAGCGACGAATGGCGAAGGCGTCGTCGGCCATCGTCTCCAGGTCGTTCTCCGGCACGCCGAGCTTCGACAGCCGCATCTCGATGCCAAGCGAAGCGCAATAGTCGTGCGTAGAGCCGAACACATCCTGCACGGCATGGGCCTCCGGCAAGCCGAGGGCCGAGAGGATGTGGCCGGTCTTCTCCCCTGCCGACGGCAGGTTGAAGGCGAGCACATGTGGAAAGATCAGCGCATTGGCAGCGCCATGGGCAATGTGCCAGCGCGTGCCCAGCGGATAGGCGAGCGCGTGGCCGCCGGCAGTGTTGACCGGGCCGAGGCAGAAGCCGCCATAGAGCGAGGCGAGTGCCAGCCCGGCGCGGGCCTCGACGTCGCTACCGTCCTTGACCGCACGGGCGAGGTAGCGACCGACCAGCTTCACGCCTTCCAGCGCGTAGAGGTCGATCATCGGATGCGCCTTCTTGTTGGTGTAGGCCTCGACGCAATGAGCCATCGCATCGACGCCGGTCGCTGCGGTGACGGCAGCGGGCACGGTCATGGTCAGCGCGGGATCGACGACGGCGATGTCGGCCAGCATCTCGATGCTTTCGACGGCAAGCTTGGCTTGCGTCGTCGGATCGGTGACCAAGGCGCGGATGCCGGCCTCGCTGCCGGTGCCCGAGGTCGTTGGCACCTGCGCCAGAGCGACGCGCCGCCTTGTGGCCTTGCCGACGCCGACGATGTCCTGCAGGCGCTGGCCGGTGCCCGCCATGACCGAAACGAGCTTGGCGAGGTCCATGGCGCTGCCGCCACCGAAACCGACGATCAGGTCGGCCTCCGAACGGGCCGCGAGCTCAAGCACCTTTTCGAGATTGGGCAGGTCCGGCTCCGGGCGTACCTCGCCGAAGACGACCGTCTCGACGCCGAGATCGAGCGTGTCCACACGCGCCGCATTAAACGCGTCGGCGACGACAAGGGCCTTTGTGATGTTGCGCGACTTCACCCAGCCGGCGAGCCGGGACACCACACCGGGACCGAACTCGATGACCGGCGGCCGAACGATCGTGATGGGCGTGTTGAGACCGTTCATCGTCTTTGCTCCTGCTGGATATGGTCGCCGCTGATACGCATCAGATGTCTGCCGGTGTCAGGCGGACGTATTTGATGGCGCGGCGGAAATAGGTGAAGGCGACATGGATCGCCCCATCGGGCGCAGCCACGATCGACGGGTAGGAGAACTCGCGGTTCAGCCCGTCCTTGGAGTTGTTGGTGAGGCAGAAGCCGTCCCCCGTCTCCAGGTCGATGCGGCCGCCGAAGCTCTCGCCGCCATCGGACGAGAATGCGAGGCTGAGCGGCGCACGCGGCACGCCCCAGACGGCCTTGCGCCCCTCCGGCTCTGCAGCCGGCTCGGTCGCCAAAGGCTCGTCGCCCTCGATCTCGTCATAGAGCGACAGCCGCCGGTCATCCGACATCGACGCATTGGCATGGTTGTAGACGATGGCGATGCGGCCATCGCCCATGCGCACGGCCTGCACAGACGAGTTGTTGTTGGGCAGGTCGGTCGGTTCAGGCGCACTCCAGCCGCGGCCGCCGTCACGCGAGCGGCTGCGCAGAACCTGTTCGGAAAAACGGTTGCGGAAGACGGCCACCATCTCGTCGCCGCCGAGCGGCACAATGTTCATGTGTACGGCGCCGATGCTGTCGGCTACGTCACGCATGGCCCAGCTGGTGCCGGCGTCGGTCGACACCAGCACGGCGGCCGTGTCAACGTCGCCGCTCCAGCGGGTTCCCGGCCGGCCGATGCAGCGGAACACCGGCAAAAGCCACTCGCCGCGACCGTTGACGATGATCGGCTGGCGCACGAAGGTGCCCGGCACGTCGCAGAGCGTGGTCACGGCGCCGAAGCTCTTGCCGCCATCCTCGGAGATGCGGCGCTTGACCACCGCGCCGTCCTGATGACCCGAGGTCTGCGAGGTGTAGAGCAGCCAGACCTTGCCGTCGGGCGCGTTGAACAGCATCGGGTTCTGTTCTGATTTCGTGGGGTCGTCGGACATCTTCTCCGGCGCCGACCAGACATCCGAACCGGGCAACAGTCGCGACATGTAGATCGAGATGTCGCCCATGCCTTCCATCGTGCCGCCGAACCAGACGCAAGCCAGCGTGCCATCGGGCAACAGCGACAGGTTTGCGGCGTGGTTCTGCACTGTCGGTGACGGCAGGAAGGCGTCCCACCGTCCCGGTGCGGCAGCCCTCATCTTGCCGTCCATGCGAGCTGCCACCTCCGCGTGGGTCATGACGGATGCTTCCGCTTGTGCCGCGCCCATGGCCGTCCCCGTGCTCACGGCAGCTGCTCCAGTTGCGGCCTGAGCGCGGCGACATCGCCGTCGCTCAGCGACACAAGCGGTGGGCGCAGCCGCTGCCAGGCCGGCTTGCCGTGCTTGAGGCCGACCATCGCCTTGATGGTCGGGATCTGTGCGTAGCTGTTGGAAAGGTTGCGCCAGGCGTTGATGCGCGCCTGCGCCGCCTCGACCTTCGCCTCTTCGCCAGCGGTCGCATGGTTGTCGAAGACAGTGCGCAGCGAATCCGCGATCAGGTTGGAGGTCGCGGTGATGCAGCCGGCGCCGCCTTCGCGCAACAGCGGCAACATCAGCGGGTCAGCGCCCGGGAACACGGCAAAGCCCGGATAGGCCTGCACCAGCGCCTGCATGTTGGCGAAATCGCCCTTGGATTCCTTGATGCCGACGACGGTTTTCGGGAAGGCTTTGATCAACCGGCCGACGAGCTCGACGGACAGCGAAATGCCAGACACCTGGGGGATATGATAGAGCACGACCTTGAGCCGGTCGTCGGCGATGCCTTCGAGGATGCGGGAGTAGGCATCGAACAGGCCGTCGTCGGACACGCCCTTGTAATAGAAGGGCGGCAGCATCACGACCTTGTCGACGCCGATCGAGAGCGCGTGGCGCGTCAGTTCGATGGTCTCGGGGATGGCGGCGACACCCGTGCCGGGCATGAGCTTGTCGGCTGAGACGCCCGCCTTGACGACGCTTTCCAGCATCGCCTTGCGCTCGGTCAGCGAGAACGAATTGGCTTCGCCGGTGGTGCCGAGCAGGGCCACGCCATGGCAGCCCTCGTCGAGCAGCCGCTTGCAATGCGCGGCCAGCAGGCCATGGTCGGGCGTAAGGTCGGCGTTGATGGGCGTAGCGGCAGCCGAGAAGACGCCCGAGATTGCAAAACTGGTCATGCGGTCACCCGAGGCGTTCCGGCGAGCTTGCGCGCATAGGCGATCGCCGAGTTCATGTTGACGTGGTTGGCCTTGCCGGTTCCGGCGATGTCGAAGGCGGTGCCGTGGTCGACAGAGGTGCGGTCGATGGGCAGGCCGAGCGAGATGTTGACGCCGGTCTCGAAGGCCACCAGCTTCATCGGGATGTGGCCTTGGTCGTGATATTGCGCGACCACAAGGTCGAAGGCACCAGTATAGGCACGGTGGAAGACTGTATCTGGCGGCACCGGGCCGTAGGCATCGATGCCCTCGGCCTTGGCCGCGGCGACTGCAGGGGCAATGAACTCGTCGTCCTCGGTGCCGAACAGGCCGTTTTCGCCGCAATGCGGGTTGAGGCCGGCGACCGCAATGCGCGGGTTTTCGATGCCGATGCGGCGCAGATGGCTATGGCCCGTACGGATGGTCTCCAGAATGCGCTCGGGCCTGACCCTCGATATAGCGTCTTTGAGCGACACATGGGTCGAGACGTGGATGACCGACATGCGTTCGGCGGCAAGCAGCATCCAGGACGAGCGCGAGCCGGTGAGATGCGCCAGCATGCCGGTGTGGCCGTCATAGTGGTGGCCGGCGAGGTTCAACGCTTCCTTGTTGATGGGGGCGGTGACGATGCAGCCGATCTCACCTGCGGTCGCCGCTTCCACCGCACGCGCAATGAAGCGGAATGAGGCGTCACCGGCGCGAATGTCGATCTTGCCGAAGGCGATCGGGCCGCCCTCGATGGCGACATGCTCGACGGCAACCGTGTCGGCGCCATCCGAGACGGAAGCGAACTTCAGCGGCGCGCCGACGATGCTGGCTGCCGCTTCAAGACTGTCGCGGTTGCCGAAGACCCGCATGGTGGCGCGGTCGGCGGCACCCATCTCGGCCAGCGACTTGCAAATGATCTCGGGGCCGACGCCCGCCGGGTCCCCCATGGTGATGCCAATCGTGCGGCTAGAACTCGCCATCGCTCCCTGTCCGTCTTGTCGCAGGTAATGCCGGCTACCCGGTCCCCGCGTGCTGGAATCCTCCCGAGCGCATGCACCTCGAGGCGCGAACTGCACTTGGCTTTATGAAAACTGACCACAAGCAGATAAGTTGTCAAGTTGCTTTTTCACCACCCCACTGACGCCCTTTGTGCGAATCTGTCCATCATATTGATTTTTAACAAGAAAATTTCATTCAGTTCACCAAACGCTAATTTTATCGACTTCTGGCAGCAAAAAATGAATTGACATGTTTACAATATGGCGGCATTTGTTCGGCCACGGTCGCCGCTCCCGTGTCTGTTGCCTTTCGATGGACCAGAGCATCGCCGTTCATGGATTTCACGGGAGGAATGTCATGTCGAAACGGAACACCGAGACTCCGTCGCGCGCCGGGATGACCCGCCGCGACGCGCTCAGGCTCGGCCTGGGCAGTGCTGTGGGCTTCACGCTGCTCGGCCTCAATGCCAAGATCGCCTTTGCACAGGAAGGCCAGGTGCTGAAAGTCGCCAATCCGGCCTTCAATCAGGACTGGTCGCCGCTGCGCGGCGGCGGCGTGCCTTATCGCTGGAACTCGGCCTGGTGGGCATCGCCGATGTATTTCGACAGCGAAGGCAAGATCCACCCTTACGTCTTCACCAGCTGGGAAGGCTCGGCCGACTCCAAGACCTGGACCTTCAAGCTCGACCCCAAGGCAACCTTCTCCGACGGCAGCAAGATCACCTCGGCAGATGTCGCCGGGTCGTGGAACGTGGCGGCGATGCCCGGCACCAAGAGCCAGCGTGCCGACCAGGTTCTCGGCAAGGTCGCAGGCTTCGCTGAAGTGACCGGCGGCAGCGCCAACACCATTTCCGGCGTCGCCACCCCCGACGAAGGCACCGTCGTCGTGACGCTGATCGAGGCCGACCCGATCTATTTCATGCGCGTCGCCAACCACATCGTGCCGATCACCAAGGCCTCGCAGTCGCGCGGCGAGGACGGCAACGAGATCCAGGATTGGTTCACGCCCGACGCGGGTGCTGTCTATTCCGGCCCGTTCAAGCTGACCAGCATCGACATCGACGCCGGCAAGCTGGTGTTCGAGCCGAACGAGAACTTCTTCGGCCCTAAGCCCAAGCTCGCCCGCATCGAGATCACCTCGATCGAGGACAATGTCACGGCGACCTCGCTGCTCAAATCGGGCGAGTTCAACGCCCATACCGAGCTGGTCACCTCGACCATCGTGCAGGATCTCGGCAGCGAATTTGCCTCCGGTCCGCTGATCCCCACCAGCCAGCACTTCTGGTTCAACTCCAAGCGCGCGCCGATGGACGACCCCAAGGTTCGCCAGGCGCTGATCATGGCGGTCGACCGCGATGGCCTGATGAAGGCCTCGTTCCCCGACGGCCCGCACAAGAAGACCGACCAGGTCATCAACTCCGTACCCGGCGCCGACAATTCCGGCTTCGAGCCCTACGCATACGATCCGGAAGGCGCCAAGAAGCTGCTCGCCGAGTCGACCTATGGCGGTCCGGAGCGCTTGCCCAAGATCCTGTTCGTCGGCATTTCCTCGCCGGCCAACGAGGCAGCCGCACAGTTCATCGCCGAGCAGTGGCGCCAGAATCTCGGCATCACCGCCGTCGACATGAAGCCGCAGCAGGACGCCTATGCCGGTCCCGACCAGAACTCGGTGCAGATCTTCCGCGACGACGTCGGCACGCGCGTGCCGGATGCCGTAAGCTATCTCGCCGGCTCCATCGCCTCGACCTCGTCCAACGCCCAGAACAAGCTCGGCGGATACAAGAACGACAAGGTCGATCAGTTGCTCTCAGAAGCCGCGACCAAGGCGGCCGACGATCCGCAGCGCGTCGCACTTGCCCAGGAGGCACAGAAGGTCTTCCGCGACGACTGGACCTTCATTCCCTGGTACGCTCAGGCGATGTCGCGCTGGGCCAACGCCAATGTAAAGGGCATCGACAAGAACCTCGACTGGCAGGTTGTCGCTCCTTGGGAAATCACCGTCGGCTGATGTCCCGGTAACGCGCACGGGGGCTCGTCCCCCGTGCTACTCTTTTCGAACTGATACCGTGCGGTGGGAGGCCGCCCGCCATGCTGCGCTATATTGCAACACGGCTGCTGCTGTGGATTCCGTCCGTCCTGCTGGTCATGCTGGCCGTCTACGCCATGGCATATTACGGCGCCGGCGACCCGATCAAGCTGATCTTCTTGCGCGCCCCGGGCGACGTTGCCTACAATCCCGAGAAGATCGAGGCGATCCGCGATGCCGCCGGCCTGAACCGACCGTTCCTCGTCCAGTTCGGCAGCTACATCCTGAACCTTCTGCAGGGAAATTTCGGCAACTCGCTGACCTCGGGCCGATCGGTCTGGGCGATGGTGTCGGCCGCCGCACCCGTGTCGTTCAAGCTCGGCCTCTGCGCCGTGGTGCTGACGGCGATCGTCGCCGTTCCCCTCGGCATGATCGCGGCGATGAACCAGAACACCAAGATCGACTACACGATCCTCGGTTCGGCGCTGTTCCTCTGGGCCATCCCAGCCTATGTCGCCGGCCCGCTGCTCATGGTGGCGCTGATCTTCGTCCTGCCCGGCGGCAAGGTTCCTTATGGCTGGGGCGGCATCTTCGATTTGCGTATCCTGTTGCCACTGCTCGTGCTCTCGTTCCAGCCGATCGCCCTGATCGTGCGCCAGACGCGCGCCGCGGTGATCGAGGTGCTGTCGGAGGATTTCGTCCGCACGGCCCGCGCCAAGGGCGTGCCCGAGATGGTGGTGGCGCTGCGCCATATCCTGAGGCCGGTGCTGACACCAGTCGTCACCCAGCTCGGCCTGATCATGATCACCATCGTCAACGGCGCCATCTTCGTCGAACTGGTATTCGGCCTGCCGGGTCTCGGCCGCCTGACGGTCTCGGCGCTTACCAATTCCGACTATCCCGTCATCTTGGCCATCACGCTGATCGGCTCGTTTCTGGTGATGCTGTCGAACCTTCTGGTCGACGTGCTCTACCCGCTGCTCGATCCGCGCGCCAACGACACGATGAGGAGCCGCTGACATGACCATGACACCCGTCACACTCCCCTCCTCCGTGGCCGACGACGAGCCCCCCGTCAGCTTGTGGCGCGATGCCTGGCATCGCCTGTTGCGCAACAAGCTGGCGGTCGCCGGTCTCGCCGTGGTCATCCTGCTCGCCTTCGTCGCTGTCTTCGGCCCGTGGCTGACGCCCTACGACTTCCTGACCCAGGACCTCAACGCCCGCAACCAGGCGCCATCGCTTGCCCATCTGTTCGGCACCGACGATCTCGGCCGGGATGTCTTCTCCCGCGTCGTCTACGGCACCCGCACCGCCTTCGTCGTGGCGATCGTGGTGACCACGATCGCCGTTGTCATCGGCGTCGCGCTCGGCGCCATGGCCGGCTTCTTCGGCGGGTTGTTCGACCGCACCGTCATGTGGTTCACCGACATGACCATGTCAGTGCCCAACCTTTTGCTCGTCGTGGTCATCAACGCCTCGCTGAAGACGCCGATCACCGCCTGGATGGAGGCCCGCTACCAGGCGACGCTGAACCCGTTCTACCGCGAGACAATCTGGGTCGACTTCCTTTTGGTGTTCGGCTCGATGGCGCTGATCAGCTGGCCGCCCTACGCCCGCCTCGTCCGCGCCCAGGTGCTGTCTATCCGTGGCAGGCCCTATGTTACCGCTGCCCGCGCGCTCGGCCTGACCAACCGGCTGATCCTGATGCGCTACATCGTGCCCAACGCCATCGGCCCGCTGATCGTCTCGGTCAGCGCCGGCCTCGGCACCGCGATGGTACTGGAAAGCGCTTTCTCCTTCCTCGGCGTCGGCGTCAATCCGCCCACGCCCAGTTGGGGCAACATGATCTCCGACGGCCTGCGTGTCTGGCAGCATTATCCGCATCTGCTCGCCGCACCCGCCGCCGTGCTCGGCCTCGCCACCGTCGCCTTCTCTTTCCTGGGCGACGGCCTCAATGACGCTCTCAACCCGAGGGGCAGCAAATGACCGCTCCCGCAGACAACAAACCGCTGCTCGATATCAAGGGCCTGACCATCGAGATCGACACCCGCCGTGGCCCCGCCGTGATCGTCGACGGCATAGATCTCACCGTCGGCAAGGGCGAGACGGTCGGCGTCGTCGGCGAATCCGGCTGCGGCAAGAGCCTGACCATGCTCAGCCTTGTCAGGCTCCTGCCCAACAAGATCAGGGTCAAGGGTGGCTCGGCCGAATTCGCCGGCCGCGATCTGCTCAAGATGACGAAATCGGAGCTGCGCCAGGTGCGCGGCGGCAAGATCGGTTTCGTCTTCCAGGATCCGATGACCTCGCTCAACCCGGTCATGCGCATCGGCGACCAGCTGTGCGAGCCGCTGATCTACCATGGCGGCATGACCAAGGCCGAGGCGCGTGCCCGCGCCATCGAACTTTTGCGCCTCGTCGGCATCCCCGGTCCGGAACAGCGCATCGAGGCCTATCCGCACGAACTGTCGGGCGGCATGCGCCAGCGCGTCATGATCGCCATCGGCCTTGCCTGCGACCCGGAGCTTTTGATCGCTGACGAGCCGACGACCGCGCTCGACGTCACCATCCAGGCGCAGATCGTCGACCTGGTGAAGGATCTGCGCAAGAAGCTCAACATGTCGGTGGTGTGGATCACCCACGATCTCGCGCTGATCGCCGGCCTCGTCGACCGGGTCGCCGTGCTTTATGCTGGCACGGTTGTCGAGGACGCGCCTGTCGGTGAGCTGTTCGCCCACCCGACGCATCCCTACACGCGCGGCCTGCTGGCCTCGATCCCCAAGCTGTCGGACGAACGCGCCAGCCGACTGTCCTCCATCGGCGGTACGCCGCCCGAACCGGGTCGTCGCCCCAAGGGCTGCCCGTTTGCGCCACGCTGCGCGCTGGCCGAAGGCATCTGCCATGAGCGCGTGCCTGTTCTCGAGCCGGTCGCCGGTTCGGGCGGCCATCGCGTCGCCTGCTTCGTCGCCCAGCGCCAGATGATGGAGGCCGCGTGATGGCTGCCGAACCGCTGATCAAGGTCGAGAACCTCGTCAAGCATTTCGTCGTCCGCCTCGGTGCCTTCGGCGAGCGCGGCGCCACCGTCTATGCCGTCGACGACGTCAACTTCGATATCTTCGCCGGCGAGACGCTGTCGCTGGTCGGCGAATCCGGCTGCGGCAAGTCGACCACCGGCTTCACTCTGCTCAACCTGCAGAAGGCGACCTCGGGCAAGGTCATCTTCCAGGGCGAGAACATCGTCTCGCTTGATGAAAAGCGCATGCGGCCCTATCGCCGCGAACTGCAGATCGTCTTCCAGGACCCCTATTCGACGCTCAACCCGCGTATGACCATCGGCGAGGTGGTCGGCGAGCCGATCCTGTTCCACAAGCTTGCCACCAAGGCCGAGCTGCCCGAGCGGGTGTCGCGCCTGCTCGCCGATGTCGGCCTGCCGGCTCGCTTCGCCCAGCGTTATCCGCACGAACTCTCCGGCGGCCAGCGCCAGCGCGTCGCCATCGCCCGGGCGCTCGCCTGCCAGCCGAAATTCATCGTCTGTGACGAAGCGATCTCGGCGCTCGACGTTTCGGTACAGGCGCAGATCATCAATCTGCTGCTCGACCTGCAGGAGAAGTACGGTCTCACTTACCTGTTCATCGCGCACGACCTTGCCGTGGTCCGCCACATCAGCACCCGCGTCGGCGTGATGTATCTCGGCCGCATGGCGGAACTGGCGACGCGCGAGCAGCTGTTTTCCAACCCGCTGCATCCCTACACCAAGGCGCTGCTTTCGGCCGTGCCCGAGGCGGATCCGGAACTCGAGAAGACGCGCCAGCGCCAGATATTGACGGGCGACGTGCCGAGCCCGTTGGCGCCGCCCGCCGGCTGCCGCTTCCACACGCGCTGCCCGATCGCCATGGATAAGTGCAAGGCTGTCGTGCCCGAGTGGCGCGAGGTGGCAGCAGGCCATCATGTTGCCTGCCATGCCGTGACCGACGGACTGCCGGAATGACCTTGATGCTCGCCATCGTCGCCGACGACCTGACCGGAGCGCTCGACACCTCGGCGCCCTTCGTCACCTCGGGTCTCAAGGTGGCGGTGGCGACGACCCCTGAAGCGACCGGCAAGGCGCTTGCCATCAAGCCGGATGTCTTTGCGGTCAGCACGGCGTCGCGGGCACTGACGGCCGACGTCGCATCGGCCAGGGTCAGGGATGTCGCGATCCGGCTGATGCCCCATGACCCCGGCATCGTGATGAAGAAGATCGACTCGCGCCTGAAGGGCAATGTCGGCGCCGAAGCACAAGCTCTCGCCGAAACATCGGGGCGCGGCCTGCTTGTCGTCGCTCCAGCCGTACCCGATCAGGGTCGCTTCACGCGCGACGGCGTGGTGCTCGGCCGCGGCGTCGACACTCCCTTGCCTGTTCGCGAGGCGCTGGCCGGCCTCGGCTTGCCAACAGAAGTACTCGATGCGGACGACGATGCGGATCTCGACGCCATCATCTCCGCACACAACTGGTCGGATGCGGTCGCCATCGGCGCCCGCGGACTGGGCCTCGCCTTCGCCCGTCATCTCGGCGGCAATGCCCTAGGGAAAGAACAGCCATTCCCGGCCGATGACGAGGCGCTGTATGCCTTCGGCTCGCGTGACCCGATCACCGACGGACAGGTGGCGCGGCTTCAATACGATCATCCCGGCATCGGCATGCTCGATGCACCTGCCGGACATTTCGAGCTTTCACCAGATGCCAGCCTGCCGCTGGTCGTCCGCTGTACCGGCGACCAGGTTGACGACCCCGGCCGGGTCGCCACCGACTTCGCTGTCGGCGTGGCCGAAGCCGTCGAGCGCCTTCGTCCCTCCACGCTTGTCATGGGTGGCGGCGACACGGCACTTGCCATACTTGGCGCGCTTGGCGTCGACGTGCTATTTCCGCGGGGCGAGGTGGCGCCGGGCCTGCCCTGGTTCACCATTGCGACACGCCATGGCGAGGGGCTGCGCTGTGTCGTAAAATCCGGCGGATTCGGGACGGTCGCGGTTCTTTCCGATCTCTTGCGGCCGCCGACCGGGGAACAGGCGGAACACACATGACGACCGAATTGCAGCAGGACGGAACCGAGCCTGACACCACCGAAACGGGCGAAAAGTCGGGCAACGGCCATAAGGCCGCTTCCAAGGCGCCGAAGCTGGTCGACAAGGTGTTCGACCAGTTGCAGGAGCGTATTGTCTCGGGCGAATTCCCTTCGGGATCCAAGCTGCCGGGCGAGCACGACCTGGCAACGCTGCTCGGTGTCTCCCGGCCGGTCGTGCGCGATGCACTCGGTCGGCTGCGCGATGTCGGCCTGGTCTATTCCCGCCAAGGCTCCGGCACCTATGTCCGCGTGTTCGACACCCAGAAGACAAGCCTCGGCTTTTCGCCGGTCAAGACCATCGCCGACATCCAGCGCTGCTACGAGTTCCGCCTGACCATCGAGCCGGAAGCCGCCTATTTCGCCGCCCTTCGCCACGACGACGCCTCAATGCAGAAGATGCGCGCGGCACTGGCGGAACTACGAGATGCGACGCGCGACCAGACCCACCGCTCCGACGTCGACTTCCTGTTCCACCGCTCGGTGGCAGAGGCCGCCAACAACCACTATTACACCGCCTGCCTCGATGCGCTGCGCCAGCACATCGCCGTCGGCATGAACCTACACGGCCTGTCCCTGATGGGTCCGCTGACCAAGCTGGAACAGGTCTATGACGAGCATCGCGGCATCTGTGACGCCATCGCCGCAGGCGAATCCGAGCTGGCGCGCGACCGCATGCGCGAGCACCTCGAAGGCTCGCGCAACCGGCTGTTCGAAAACAAGGTGCTCGACCTCTCGCGCTGACCTCAAGGTCGGCTGAACCGACGCCGCTGTTGCGGCACGACAGGAAAGAACGATGACAACGACGATCGTTACGGTCGGCGGCCGCATGGCTGCCGAGGGCCTTGCCATGCTCGAAATCGCCGGCATCGAGTGTATCTCGACCGAAGCCTATCCGACGAAATCCGAGGTCATGGCGCTGATCGAACGGCACCAGCCGGCGGCCCTTGTGGTGCGGCTGGTGGAGTTGGTCGACCGCGACATGCTGGCTGCCTCGAGCAAGCTGAAGATCGTCGCCAAGCATGGCGTCGGCACCAACGACATCGATGTCGCTGCCGCAAAGGCGATGAACATCCCTGTCATCATGGCCACGGGCGCCAACGCCCACTCGGTTGCCGAACACGCGCTCGGGCTGATCCTCGCCCTGACCAAGGATTTCCTGCGCCAGGACGGGCATATCCGCAACGGCCGGTGGGACAAGAAGCTTTATGCCGGGCGCGAGTTGCGCGGCCAGAAGCTCGGCCTCGTCGGCTTCGGCCTCATCGGCCAGATCCTTGCCCGGATGGTTACGCCCATCGGCATGCAGGTCTCGGCTTACGATCCGTTCGCGCCTGATGCAGCCTTTGCCGGCGGCGTTGTCCGCGCCCCGTCGCTCGATGTCCTGTTGGCTGAGAGCGACGTCGTCAGCCTGCATTGTCCGCTGACCGAGGGCACCCGCGGTTTGATCGGCGCGCGCGAGATCGCCCTGATGAAGCCGACTGCATTCCTCATCAACACGGCGCGCGGCGAAGTCGTCGATGAGCCGGCGCTAATCGCGGCGCTTCAGGCCGGGCGCATTGCCGGCGCCGGGCTCGACAGCTTTGCCGAAGAGCCGCCGGTCGCCAGCCCGCTGTGGCAACTGTCCAATGTGCTTCTGACCCCGCATGTCGCCGGCGTAACCGAGGACGCGCGCCGCGCCGTCTCGATCATGACCGCCGAAAACGTGCTCGCCTTCCTCCGCGGCGAGCCGCTCGCCCAGAACCTCTACGCAAGGGTTTGACAATGGCTCCCGAACTCCACGACGCCGACACGCTGACCGATCTGGCTTTCGCCATCTTCAAGGCGGCTGGCCTCGAGCCTGACAAGGCTCATGCGGTGGCCGAGATCCTTGTCGAGGCAGACCTGATGGGCCACACCACCCACGGTTTGGCACTCGCCCCCTGGTATCTCGAAAGCATCCGCAACGGCGTCATGACCAAATCAGGCGCACCTAGGGTGATCTCGGATCGCGGCGCCTGCGTTGCCTGGGACGGCTTGCGCCTGCCCGGCGCCTGGCTGACAGCGACCGCCATGGACCTCGCGGTCGAGCGCGCCGCCACCTACGGCACGGTTACCGTCACCATCGGCAACAGCCACCACATCGGCTGCCTCGCAGCCTATCTCACCCGCGCCACCGATCGCGGCTACGTGGCGCTGCTGGCAAGTTCCAGCCCCTCGGGCGCCTCGGTCGCTCCCTTCGGCGGCACGCGCGGCATCTTCACGCCCAACCCGATCGCCGCCGGCATTCCGACCGACGGCGATCCGATCCTGATCGACGTCAGCGCCTCGATCACCACCAACAATATGAGTTCGCGGCTGATCGCCGAGGGAAAAACATTCGAGCACCAGTGGCTGCTCGACCGCGACGGCAATCCGACCAACGACCCGCGCGTGCTCAACAACGGCGGCACCATCCTGCCCGCCGGCGGCCTCGATCACGGTCAGAAGGGCTATGCGCTGGCGATCCTCGTCGAAGCGCTGACGCAAGGCCTCGCAGGCTTCGGTCGCGCCGACAAGCCTGAGGGAACCAACGCCTCGGTGTTCCTTCAAGTCATCGACCCTACCGCGTTCGCCGGAGAAGCAGCCTTCACCCGCCAGACCGGCTGGCTGGCAGAAGCATGCCGCACAAACCCGCCGCGCCCCGGCGTCGAACGCGTCCGGCTGCCCGGCGAAAGCGCCGCCAGACGCAAGCGCAAGGCACTGGTCGAAGGCCTCGCCTTGCACGATGGTGTATTCGACAAACTGTGCGCCGAGGCAGTGCGCCTGGGCATTGACGTCAACGCAACGTCGCGTCGGTGAAGTTCAAAAGCGACACGACAGGTTCTCGTCGACAGTATGTCGGATCGACCACGAACTCAACTAAAGGGTGCAATTTTCTATCATTGCACCTATACTCTGTATCATCTTTCGGCTTCGCAGCAATAACTGACTCTTAAGAGCATACGCTAATCCAAAAATGACGGCCTCCAGTTTTCCGTGTTGAATTTCAGGAAAACAACTTGCCCCTGCATTGACATCAACTTGCCCCAACGTCAGCAATAGAGGGGCAAGCAGGGAGGCCAGCAGAATGAACTGGAATGAAGACGACAAGCGGCTCGGTATGGACCGGCCGATCAGCCGGCGCGATTTCCTCGATGGGATCGCCTTTGCCGCTGGCGGCATGATGGCGATGCGGGCGCTGGGCCCAAGCGCCGCGAGGGCGCAAACCGCAGGGGCACCCGCCGCCTACCCGCCGAGCGTGGCCGGCCTGCGCGGCCAGACCGACGCCGCCCAGAACGTCATGCATGCCGTGCGCGACGGCTCCTACTGGCAGAAGGCCGGCGCGGTGACTGCGACCGGCGAGCATTATGACCTTGTCGTCGTCGGCTCCGGCCTGTCGGGCCTGGCCGCTGCCTACGTCTACCGCCAGCAGGCCGGGCAGGACAAACGCGTGCTGCTGATCGACCCGCTCGACGATTTCGGCGGCCATGCCAAGCGCAACGAATATGTCACGGCCAGCGGCCGCAAGATCATCGGCTATGGCGGCTCGCAGTCGATCGACACGCCGAGCTTCTTCAGCCCCGCCGTGCACAAGCTGCTCTTCGATGTCGGCATCGACCTCAAGCGTTTCGAAACCTGGTTCAACAACAAATGGCGCGACGATCGCGGCCTTTCTAGCCGGGCTCTGTTCTTCTGCAAGGAGCAGTGGGGCGAAGACAAGCTGGTGATCCGCGGCAAGGATGCGAAAGCCTGGATTGCCGAAACCCCGCTCAACGACAAGGCCAAGGCCGACCTCGTCACGCTGATCGAAGGCCCAGCCGATTACCTGCCCGGCCTCGACCGAGAAGCGAAGCTGCAAAAGCTGAGCGACATCACCTACAAGCAGTTCCTGCTCGACCATGCCAAGGTCGACCCGCAGATCGTTGCCCTCTACCAGATCACCACCATGGGCTATTTCGGTGTCGGCATCGACGCCACCAGCGCGCTCGACGCCTGGACCAACGGCAGCCCGGGCTTCGACGCGATGGATCTCGGCGAGGCGGTTCACAAGAACATGGCGCCAAGCGGTCGACTGGGTTTCGCCGGACCAGACGACTACATCTACCACTTCCCCGAGGGCAATGCCGGCATCGCCCGCGCGCTGGTGCGCGGCCTCATTCCGGCAGCCCTCCCCGGCACGACAATGGAAGAGATCACCACCGGCACGCTTGATTATGGGCAGCTCGACGTGGCTGCGAACCCGGTGCGTATCCGCTTGAACTCGACGGTTGTGAAGGTCGCACATGACGGTGCGCCTGGCAGCGCCGAGCGAGTGGTCGTCACCTATGCCGGCCAAGGCGGCAAGCCGTTCTCGGTCACCGGCAGCCATGTCGTGCTCGCCTGCTGGAACCGTGTCATCCCCTACCTCACCGAGGAACTCCCGAAGGAGCAGGTGACCGCTCTCAACGACCAGCAGAAGGTGCCGCTGATCTACACCAACGTGGTGATCCGCAATTGGGAGGCCTTCGACAAGCTCAAGATCGACCGTTTTGCCGCGCGCGGCAATTTCTGGAGCGGCGCCTCGATCGACTTCCCGGTGTCGGTGGGCGACTACAAGTTCGTCGACAAGCCGTCGGAGCCGGTGGCGCTGCACCTCACCAAGGTGTTTGCCGCCCCTGCCGACACGGCGCGCGAACAGTTCCAGGCCGGGCGTTGGGAGCTTTACAGCCTCACCTTCGAAGAGATGGAGCGCTCGATCCGCGACATGCTCAACCGCGCCCTCGGGCCGGGCGGCTTCGACGCCGCACGTGACATCGAGGCAATCACCTGCAACCGCTGGGCTCATGGCTACGCCTATGAGTATATGAGGCCATGGGACGCCTACTGGCCGGATGGCCCGCTGCCCATCGAGACGGCACGCAAGCCATGGGGACGCATCGCCATCGCCAATGCCGACAGCGGCGCTTATGCCTATGCGCATTCGGCGATCGACCAGGGCATCCGCGCCGTGCGCGAGCTGATCGGTACGCCCGAAGGCGCAGCCGATTTCAGCCGCTTCCCCGGCCCGCCGCTCGACAAGATCGGGCTCTGAGACATCGGCTCAAGGCGGCGCGGCCAAAACGACCCCGCGCCGCCATGCCGAACCACTTCATTACTTCATGCGCGCGCCGACTGCGGGCTGCATGTTCGTTGGCGCAATGGTCGCGGCATCGGGCCGGGCTTGCGTGAACAATCCTTGAGAACAGATACCGGGGCGCAAGCATTGTGCTCCAACCGCACTGCCAAATTGGCGGCGGTGGCTTGCCGCCGGCAAATGATCATGGTAACGTTCCCACAAGTCGCTCGGGAGGAGCATAGGGAATGCAGCGGAAGCGCCCGACGATCATTGACGTCGCGGAGAAGGCGGGGGTGTCGAAGAGCACCGCCGGTCGTGCGCTTTCCGGAGCCTCCAACGTCACCGACGAGGCCCGCGAGCGGGTGCTCGCTGCAGCCCAGGCCGTGGGTTACGAGCGCAACGATCTCGCTGTCGGCATGCGCTCCGGGCGCACGGGGCTGCTCGGCCTGGTCATTCCCGATATCACCAATCCGTTCTGGGCGGAGGTGGCGCGCGGCGCCCAGGATCGCGCCGCTGAAAACGGCGCGTCGCTCCTGGTATTCTCCTCGGACTGGAACCATCAGCGCGAGGCCGGCCATTTGCGCGCGCTGCGCCAGGCGCGGGTCGATGGCGCGATCATCAATCCCGTGGCCGACAATTTCGACGATCTCGACCGCTTCGGCCTGCCTTTCGTGCTGATCGGCTCCAGCGCCGAGCGCTTTCCCGAGACATCGAGTGTCGGCTCCGACATCGCCCAGGCGGTACGGCTGGGCATGGACCACCTGGTTTCAAAGGGTCATCACGCCCCTGCCCTGATCCTCGGCCCGAAGTCGCGTATCGCCCGCGCGCGCTTCCTGCGGACCTTTCACGAGCACTGCGTCGAGCGCGACGTCGATCCGGCGGCATTGCCGATGGAAGACGGGGAATACACGGTCGAAGGGGGGCGTGAGGCGATGAAACGCCTGCTGCAGCGCCATCGCGGCGGCCATTTTGCCGTCTTCGCCGCCAACGACCTGATGGCGCTGGGCGCGATGATGGCGGCGCGCGAAGCCGGCATGCGCTGCCCCGAGGACGTTTCGATCCTTGGTTTCGACGGCGTGCCGGCCGGCGCCTTCTCATGGCCCGGCCTGACAACCGTGGCCAAGCCCGGGCGCGAGATGGGCGTGCGCTCACTCGATTGCCTGCTCGACGAAATTGCCGGCCGTTCGGAACACGGCCGGGTGTTCCTGCCATGCCGGCTGATCGAGCGTGGGTCGCTTGCCGACCTGTCGCTGGTCCAGCCCAGGCGCGCGGTCGGGAACGGGAGGTAGCCTGATATGACCGACCACAACAGGGCCATGGTCGCGCCCGAAATTGGGAACGTTCCCAAATCAAGTGTCCGCCGGAAGCCGACGCAGGCCTCGCTGGCGCATGGCTGGCGCCGCTGGTGGCCGTATTACGTGATGATGGCGCCGGGCCTCGCCTTCTTTTTGGTGCTGCATTACCTGCCGATCTGGGAGGCGCGCATCGCCTTCGAGCAGGTCCGGATTGTGCCGCCCAATGTCTGGGTCGGGCTCAAGCATTTCTACGTGCTGTTTGCCTCGCCGGTGTTCTGGCAGGTGCTTGCCAACACACTGATCATCTCGGCGATGAAGATGGCGTTCTTCCTGCCGGTGCCGATCCTGGTGGCGCTCCTGATCAACGAGGTGCGCGGCGGCCGCCTGCGCAAGTTCATCCAATCTGCGATCTATCTGCCGCACTTCCTGTCCTGGGTCGTGATCGCCGGCATCTTCATCGCCGCGCTGTCGCCGACCGACGGCGCCGTCAACAACCTGATGGGCATGGCCGGCATCGCGCCGCGCTCGTTCATGACCGACACCGGCGCCATCCGCTGGGTTCTGGTCTTCACCGAAATCTGGCGCTCCGCCGGCTGGGACAGCCTGCTCTACCTCGCCGCCATCATCGCCATCGACCAGCAACTCTATGACGCCGCCGAGATCGACGGCGCCAACCGCTGGCAAAAGATCTGGCACGTCACGCTGCCGGGCATCGTGCCGACGATTGCGACGCTGTTCATCCTCAATGCCGGCATGTTCCTCAACGCCGATCTCAACCAGGTCATCAACTTCTCCAACGACGTGGTGCGCTCCAAGATCGATATCGTCGACACCTACGTCTACCGCATCGGTCTGCAGACAGGCGAGTATTCGCTGGCGACAGCGGCCGGCCTGTTCAAGGCGGTGCTGGGCACGATCATGATCGTTGTGGCCCACTTCGTGTCCAAGCGCCTGACCGGCAAGGGAGTTTGGTGATGGCCCTGTCGCGCAAGACCCCGCTCGAACGCATCGAATATGCCATCATCGTGTCGACGCTTCTGCTGCTCGTCGTGGTGACCGTGCAGCCGATCCTCAACCTTCTGGCGGTGTCGCTGTCCGAGCCCGCCAGGGTGCCCGGCATGAGCGGCCTGACCATCCTGCCCAGCGGATTCTCGCTCGAGGTGTGGAGCGTGCTGCTCCAGCATCCAAACGTGCAGCGCGGCATCTTCAATTCGATCTTCATCACCGCCGCCTCGACTGCTATCGGCGTCGTCGGCACCGCACTGATGGCCTGGGGCCTGTCTCGGCCGGGCCTGCCGGGACGCAAGGCGCTGTTCATCCTGGTGCTCGTCACCATCGTCTTCGAACCGGGCATCATTCCGGAATATTTCGTCAACAAGCGGCTCGGGCTGCTCAACAGCTACTGGTCGGTGATCCTCTACAAGGCGGTCAACGCCTGGTATCTCATCATCCTGATCCGCTTCTTCGAAGAAATCCCCAAGGAACTGCTCGAGGCCTCCGAGCTCGACGGCGCCAATCCCTTCCAGGTGTTCTGGTATGTGGTGCTGCCGCTGGCAAAGCCAGCGCTGGCAACGATCTCGCTGTTTTACCTCGTCTTCCACTGGAACGAGTTCTTCCATGCGATGATCTACCTGAACGACCAGAACAAATGGCCGCTGCAGGTGGTGCTTCGCCAGTTCGTCATCGATGGCGACAAGCTTGCCATCGTCGGCATCGACAACGCCAACAACAACACCGGCGCAAGCCAGATCGACCTCAGGTCACTCAAGGCCGGCATGATCCTGCTGACCATCGCGCCGATCCTCGCGATCTACCCGCTGATCCTGAAATTCTTCACCAAGGGCACCATGAGCGGCGCGCTCAAGGGCTGATGGCGAAGAGTACCAACCAAAAAGCCTATCCAAAGGAGGAGATGAAATGTTGAGACGAGTTTTCCTGATGGCATCGACAGCGCTCGCGCTGAGCCTTGCCGTGGCTGTCCCCACCATGGCCGAGCCGGTCAAGATCCGCATCGTGTCGAAGGATTTCGGGCCGAACAACCCCGACGACGTCAAGCACCTCAAGCGCATCGAGGATGCGCTGCGGGCACAGGGCACCGACCTTGATATCGAGCTGGTCGATCTGCCTTCGTCGGGTTACGCCGACAAGCTGTCGGTGATGCTGCTGTCGGGCGACATTCCGGACCTGATCTATTTCCAGGGCGGCGACGCCAAGATGGTCGAACAGGGCGTGCTGGAGGACCTCACGCCCATGATCGCCGAGTCCAAGAACGTCAAGGACGGGCTGTGGCCGCACAATGTCGAGCGCCTGAAGAACTATCCCTACCTGCTCTATGTCTATCCGGTGCGTGGCCCGCAGCCGGTGATCCGCAAGGACTGGCTGGAGAAGACCGGGCTCAAGGCGCCTGAAACGGTCGAAGACTATGTGAACCTGTTCAAGGCGATCAAGGACGGCGACCTCGACGGCAACGGCAAGGCCGACACTTATGGCGTCACCACTGCCGACAACACCAACGAGCTCGACTCGATCTTCAACCAGGCATTCGGTGTCACCGGTTCGTGGATGAAGAATGCCGCCGGCGAGTGGGTGCATGCCCGTATCACCAGCCAGGAGAAGGACAAGATCGCCTTCTACGCCTCGCTGCGCGAGCAGGGCCTGTACGATCCCGAATACATCACCACCAAGTTCGACGTGAAGGAAGACAAGTTCTACACCGGCAAGGCCGGCGTGATCTTCGGCTCGTCGGGCGAAGTCATCGACATCTATGGCGGCAAGATGCGCCAGGTCCATCCGGGCACCGAGCTTGTGCTGCTGTCGCCGCCGAAGGGCCCGGTCGGCCAGGGCCTGTCGGCCGTTGACGTGTCCAAGGAGTCGCGCGGCTTTGCCATCTCGACCACCTCCAAGCACAAAGCCGAGGTGATGAAGCTGCTCGACTTCATGGCGAGCCCCGAGGGCCAGATGATGGACCGCCTCGGCTTCGAGGGCCAGGAATACACCAAGGACGGCGACACCTATAAGGTCACCGACAAGATGGCGACCTGGTATGCCCGCTTCATGGTGACGGCAAACTGGAAGCCGCCTGTTGTCTGGCAGTCGGAAGCCGCCCAGCAGTCGCTGGCGACGATCCAGAAATACTTCAAGCCGGACAATTCCTTCGTCTGGCCGGCCGAATATGCCGCCGATCTCGACGCCACCGAAAACGTCTACCGCTCCTGGGTCTACAAGTTCATCTCCGGCGAAGCCAAGATGGACCAGTGGGACCAGTATGTCGCCGAATGGGAAGCCGCCGGTGGCAAGCGTCTCAACGAATATGCAAGGACCGTACTTGATGCAGCCAAGTGATGCACAGGGGCTCTCCCTCCGGGGACGAGTCCGTGCGCTCATCCATGGCGTCGCCCTCGGCGACGCCATCGGAGCGCCGATCGAAAAGCTTTCCGCCGCCGAGATCGCCAAGCGCTACGGGCGGGTGAGCTCGCTCGACACCGAGTGGCACAAGATGTCGCTCGATGCGACGGCGCGCAACGGCAGAATCCGCGGCAACGGCATCGTCACCGACGACACGCTGATGACCCTGTGCCTGATGGATATCTATGCCGAGACCGGCAGGCATCTCGACGCCTGGGACATGGCCGACGGCATGGTGCGCCAGATCGCCTGGGTCCCGCGCTGGGTACCCGAATTGCAGCGCGAGGCGATGCTGATCGAGCGGCTGTTCTACCCGGAAAAGTGGATTTTCCAGCGCCACCAGCTGGCCTCCTGCGATCCACGCCAGGGCGGTATCGGCAACATGGTCAATTGCGGAGCTGCGATGTATGTGGCCCCCATCGGCGTGGTCAACGCCTGCGATCCCAGGGCCGCCTATGACGAAGCGATCGCCTTCGCCTCCGGCCACCAGGAGAGCTATGGCCTCGAAGCCGCCGGCGTCTTCGCAGCAGCAGTGGCCGCTGCCTTCATTCCTGGCACCACCATCGACGAGGTCGTCGAAACGGCGCTGGCGCTCGCCAAGGACGGTACCCGCAACGCCATTGCCGACATAGCCGACGCCGCGAAACGGCTGCGCACGACAGGCGCGGACCATGCAACGGTCGTTGCCGAGTTCCACAGGGTCATCGCGCCTTATTCGCCGATGGGCGACGACGTCAATCACACGCCCGCCAAGGCCGGTCGGCTGACCAACGCCTACCAGCCGAGCCGCCTGGGCGCGATCGAGGAGCTGCCGCTGGCGCTGGGCTTCTGCCTGCTCAATGCGGGCGACTTCCGCAAGTCGATCGAGGACGGCGCCAACTCCGGCCGCGACACAGACTCTATCGGCGTCATGGCCGGCGCGATCCTCGGCGCCATGCATGGCGAAAGCGTCATTGCCGAAGCCGACCGGGCGCTGCTCGACACCGCCAACCGGCTCGATCTCAACGCCTCCGCCGACGCCTTCACGGCGACGGTCAAGACCATCCTTGCCGCCGACCAGGCCGCCGCTGACGCGCGTGCTGCCCGCCGCGCGGCCCTTACGCTCTAGTTTCGCAACGAAAGACCGACGATGCCCAAGCTCACCAAAGAGACGATTTACGAAAAGATCTATGCCGGCTTCATCGGCAAGGCCATTGGCGTTCGCCTTGGCGCACCGGTCGAACCGACGATCTGGAGCTATGAGCGCGTCCAGAAGACTTATGGCGAGGTCACCCAGTACCTGCGCGATTTCAAGAATTTCGCCGCCGACGACGACACCAACGGGCCGGTCTATTTCATCCGCGCGCTGCGCGACTACGGTCTGGGCGCCACCGCCGAGCATGTCGGCAAGACCTGGGTCAACTATGCCGCAGAAGAGCACGGCATGTACTGGTGGGGCGGCTTCGGCGTCTCCACCGAACACACCGCTTATCGCAACCTGCGCGCCGGCATTCCTGCCCCGCAGTCGGGCTCCATCGCCCAGAACGGCAGCACCATCGCCGAGCAGATCGGCGGCCAGATCTTCATCGACAGCTGGGGCTGGGTGCATCCGGGCGAGCCACAGAAGGCCGCCGACGCCTCGGCGCGCGCGGCATCCGTCGCCCATGACGGCGATGGCCTGAATGGCGCGCGCTTCTGCGCCGCAGCCATCGCCAAGGCCTTCGAGGCAACCTCCATCGACGAGATCGTTGCGGCGGCCCTTGCAACCATCGATCCGCGCTCGACCTATGCCCGCGTGGCCAACGCGGTGATCGCTTTCCACAAGGCCAATCCTGATAACTGGCGTGCCTGCCGCGACATGCTGACTGCCGAGTGGGGCTACGACCGCTATCCCGGCGTCTGCCACATCATCCCCAATGCGGGCGTGACCGTGATGGCGATCCTCTATGGCGAGGGCGACCTGCCGCGTACCGCCGAGATCGCCACCATGGCCGGCTGGGATACCGACTGCAACGCCGGCAATGCGGGCGCCATCGTCGGCACCTTCCAGGGCGTGCAGCCCGGCTGGGACAAGTACCGCAAGCCGATCAACGATTTCGTCATCGCCTCGGGCGTCGTCGGCTCGCTCAACATCGTCGACATTCCGTCCTTTGCCCGCGAACTGACAGTGCTTGCGCTGCAACTGCGCGGCGACGAGGTGCCGGCTCTGTGGCTCGAGGACTTCACCCGCCGCGGCGTGCGCTTCGACTTCGACCTTCCCGGCGCCACCCACGCCTTCCGCACCGCCGGCTTCAATCAGGTCAGCGCCAAGGCCTCGACCGAAAGGCACGTCGAGGGCTCACGCGGCTCGCTCGAAATCCAGCTCGACCGGCTGGAGCGCGGCCAGGGCGGCCGCATCTTCTGGAAGCCGTTCTACCGTCGCGAAGATTTCGACGACGAACGCTATCGGCCGATGTTCACTCCGCTGGTCGATGCCGGTCAGAAGGTGTCGTTCAAGCTCTGGCTCGATCCGTGGAACGGCGACGGCAACCTGCGCGTCGCGCCTTATGTCCGCCGCGCCATGTCGGGCACCATCGAAGAGATCGGCGGCTGGCACGTGCCCAATCACGAAGCCTGGCAGGACTATGAGTTCACCGTGCCGGAAGGGCTCGAAGCCATCGACGAGATCGGCATCCAGGTCGAGTATTTCGGCCGGGTGAAGTTCCTGGGCCGCCTGTTCCTTGCCGACTTCAAGGTCGAAGGTGCCGGCCACTCCGTCATCGATCCGCGCACCGAGGTGCAGGAATGGGGTGCGATCTCTCGCTTCACCTGGAACCGCGGTCACTGGACGCTGCAGAACGGCCGCATCCATGCCCATACGCCAAACGACGCCGACATGTGGGCGGGCCATTATTATGCCCGCGACGTCAAGGTCGTGGCCGACATCCAGCCTTTGGCCGGTGGCTCGCAGCTGGTCACGGCACGTGTCCAGGGCACCAGCCGGTTCTATGCCGCCGGCTTCGACGGCAGCGACGTGGTGATCCTCAAGGAGGACTTCGGCACGACCGTTCTCGCCCGCGCGCCGTTCAACCGCGAGCTCGGCAAGAACTATGCCTTCGCGTTTTCGGCGACCGGCGACACGCTGTCCTTTGCTATCGACGGCAAGACGCTCATCGAGGCGAAGGACGACGAGTACACCTACGGCATGGCCGGCCTGCGCCTGGGCGCGCTCGGCCGCATGAGCGTGGGAACGGTCGAGATCATCGAGACGGCCTGACGGTGTGGTCCCCGCTCCTGGTCTGGCGACGGGAGCGGGGACCGGCAAGGGCCTATCGAAAGGGAGGAATATGTCTGAAATCGAACTCAGGAACGTCGGCAAGAGCTATGGCAGCGTGCCGGTGCTCGACGACATTTCGCTCGACATGGGCAGCGGCGAGTTCGTTGTTCTGGTCGGCCCGTCGGGTTGCGGAAAATCGACGCTGCTCAGGATGATCGCCGGGCTTGAGGATATCAGCTCCGGCGAAATCACCATCGGCGGCAGGATCGTCAACGACATGCCGGCCAAGGAACGCGACCTGGCCATGGTGTTCCAGAACTATGCGCTCTACCCGCATATGAAGGTCGCCGACAATATGAGCTTCGCGCTCAAACTCGGCGGCGTGTCCAAGGTCGAGATCCGACAGCGCGTTGCCGAGGCAGCCGAAATCCTCGGGCTCGAAAACCTGCTCGACCGGCTGCCGCGCGAGCTGTCGGGCGGCCAGCGCCAGCGCGTCGCGATGGGTCGCGCCATCGTGCGCGATCCCAGAGCCTTCCTGTTCGACGAGCCCTTGTCCAATCTCGACGCCAAGCTGCGCGTCAAAATGCGTGGCGAGATCAAGAAGCTGCATCAGCGTCTCGGCAAAACCACCATCTACGTCACCCACGACCAGACCGAGGCCATGACCATGGCCGACAAGATCGTGGTGCTGAACGGCGGCAGGATCGAGCAGATGGGCCCGCCGCTCGAGCTCTATCGCAACCCGCACAACCTCTTTGTTGCCGGCTTCATCGGCTCGCCCGAGATCAATCTGCTGTCCGGCGAAGTCGACGGCCAAGACCTGCGGCTTGCCGACGGCGCCACGCTGCCCCTGCCCGCCGGTGTCGGCCTCGCGCGGGGTCGCAAGGTCGTCTACGGCATTCGCCCCCAGCATATCGGCCTCGCCGATGACGGTGTTGCCGCCGAGGTCGTCCTGGTCGAACCGACGGGCGACGCACAGGAAGTGCTGCTGCGCATCGGCGCCAACGACATCTCCATGGTGCTGAGCGATGCAACACCCTTGCAGGCCGGCCAGCCTGTCGGGCTCGGCTTCGACCCGGCCAAGGTGCTGTTGTTCGACAAGCAGACCGGCGGACGCCTTCAATGACCGGCTTTGCCCGCATGCATTGGGACCCGGCCGCCGAGGGACCGCTTGAAGGCATCAAGGTGCTTGACCTGTCGCGACTGGTCGCCGGCAACATGCTGTCGCTGCAGCTTGCCGATTTTGGCGCCGACGTCATCAAGATCGAACCGCCGGCCGGCGATCCACTGCGCGAATGGAAAGAAGACGGCCTGTCGATCTTCTGGAAGACCTATGGCCGCAACAAGCGCTCGGTGGTGCTCAACCTGCGCGAGGACGCCGACCGCGAGGCGCTGTGGACGTTGATCGACAGTGCTGACGTGCTGATCGAAAACTACCGCCCGGGAACGCTGGAGCAGATGGGTCTTGGCCCGGACCTGCTGCTTGAGCGCAATCCCGATCTTGTGGTCGTGCGCATTTCCGGCTTCGGCCAGACTGGGCCCTATGCCGAACTCCCCGGCTTCGGCACCATCGTCGAAGGTATGAGCGGCTACGCCTATCGAACCGGATTCCCTGATCGTGAACCGGTGCTGCCACCCCTGGCGCTCGCCGACATGATTGCCGGCATCTATGGCATGTCGGCGACGGCAACCGCGCTCTTTGCCCGCCAAAAGGGCAAGTCGCGCGGCCAGGTCGTCGACCTGTCGCTGCTCGAGCCTATCTTTTCGGTGCTCGGCCCCGAGGCCGGCATCCATGCGCTGACCGGCAAGGTCAAGGAGCGTGTCGGCAGTGCCTCGAACACGGCCAGCCCGCGCAACGTCTATCGCTGCGCCGACGGCAAATATGTCGCCCTGTCCGGCTCGACGCCGGCAGTGGCGCGCCGCATCTTCGAGATCATCGGCCGGGCCGACATGAACACGGATCCGCGCTTTGTCACCAACAGCGAGCGCCTCAGGCATCGCGAACTGGTCGACGACGCCATCGGCGCCTGGTTCGCGACCCGTTCGCATGACGAAGCGCTCGCCATCATGCGTGACAGCGGCGCCACCGTCGGGCCGATCTACAGTATCGCCGACGCTGCCGGCGACCCGCATTTCGCCGAGCGCGAGGTGATCGTTTCGCTCGACGACGCCGACCATGGCGCGCTGCCGATGCATAACATCGTGCCGCGTCTGTCGGCGACACCGGGAACCTTCCGTCGCCCGGCGCCGGGGCTCGGCGAGCACACGTCTGAAGTGCTCGAGGAGGTCGGCGTCTCGCCCGAGGCAGTTGCGAAAATCGTCGCGGGAGCCGGCAGATGAGGCTGCGCTCCCTGCTCTATGTGCCGGCTCATGCCGAGCGGTTCGTCGCCAAGGCGCATGAGCGGGGCGCCGACGCCATCATCCTCGATCTCGAGGACTCGGTGCCGCAAGACGCCAAGATTTCGGCGCGCGAAAACCTTGCCGCCTCAGTCAGGCAGGTCGGACAAGCAGGCGCCGCGGTTTTCGTGCGCATCAACGCGCCCGCCGAACTGCGGTTCGACGATGCCGCTGCCGCCTGCCGGGCCGGCGTGACCGGCCTGATGATTCCAAAGCTGTCGGCACCTGAGGAACTCGACCAGTTGGCGACGCTGCTCGCCTCGATCGAACGCGAGCCGACGCTGTTCATCGGCCTTGTGGAGGACCCAGGCGCGGCGCTCGATGCCCGTTCGCTTGGCGCACATCCGCGTGTCATGGGGCTGGCGCTCGGCGGCGAGGACTATGCCACCGCAATGGGCGCCGAGCCCACGCCCGAGGTGCTGCGCCTGCCCAAGCAACTTCTGCACATGGCCGCAAAGGCATGCGGCAAGCAGTCGTTCGGGCTCTTGCGCAGCGTTGCCGACTACACCGACCTCGACGGAATCAGGTCAGCCACAGCTGAGGCAAAGGCCTTCGGCTTCGACGGCGCAACCTGTGTGCATCCGTCCGCGGTGCCGCTGCTGAACGCCGGCTTTTCCCCGACCGAAACCGAGCTCGACTGGGCCCAGCGGCTCGCGACTGCCGCCGAGGCCGCAAAAAGCGAAGGCCGCGGTGCTTTCGCACTCGACGGCAAGATGGTCGATGCACCCGTCATTGCCCGCGCCCGGACGATCCTGGACAGGGCTTAGAGCAGCGCGCCCAGGGGTTGTCAGACCCGTCGCGCAGTTTCATGCAGCATCCGCCAAAATCATCTCGGACGCCTTCTCCGCGATCATGATGACAGGCGAATTGGTGTTGCCCGAGACGATCGACGGCATGATCGAGGCATCGACGACGCGCAGGCCGGTCAGTCCGTGAACCCTGAGCCGCGCATCGACCACCGACATGGGATCCGAGCCCATCTTGCAGGTGCCGACCGGATGGAAGATCGTGGTGGCGATGTCGCCGACCTTGCGCAGCACATCGGCGTCGCTCGCGACTGCCGGCCCGGGCAATATCTCTTCCGGCAAAAAGCGCTTGATGGCCGCAGTCGACATCAGCTTGCGCACATGGCGGATGGAAGCGATGGCGACATCGCGGTCGCCTTCCGTTGAAAGGTAATTGGGCCTGATGGCGGCCGCCACGCGCGGATTGGCCGACACGGCATGCACCGTGCCCCGGCTTTCCGGCCTCAAATTACAAACCGAAACGGTAACCGCCGGGAAGCGGTGCAGCGGCTCGCCGAGCTTGTCGGTGCTGAGCGGCTGGACGTGGTATTCGAGGTCGGGCGTCTCGAGGCGCGGATCGCTGCGGGCGAAGATGCCGAGCTGGCTGGGCGCCATCGACAGCGGGCCGGAGCGCCTGAGCGCATATTCGATGCCCATTGCCGCGCGGCTGAACAGATTGTGGTAGCGCTGGTTGAGCGTCGCGGCATTGCTCACCTTGAAGACGGTGCGGATCTGCAGATGATCCTGCAGCCCCTCGCCTACGCCGTCGAGCCGGTGCGCCACATCGATGCCGAGCGCGGAGACCACATCGGGCCGACCGATGCCCGACAGCTCCATGATTTTCGGCGAATTGATCGCGCCTGCGGCAAGGATCGTCTCCCCGGCCTTCGCCTCAAACAGCTTGCCATCGAAGCGGAAGACCACACCGCGCACCTGCCGCCCATCGAGCACCAGCCGTTCTGTCTCGGCGCCGGTGACGACGCGCAGATTGGGCCGGTTGAGGATCGGCCTGAGGAACGCCTTGGAGGTGTTCCAGCGCACGCCCTTCTTCTGGTTCACTTCGAAATAGCCGGAACCTTCATTGGTGCCCTGGTTGAAGTCATCGGTACGCGGAACGCCGATCTCCTCGGCGGCATCGCGGAAGGCATCGAGGATCGGCCAGGACAGGCGCTGGCGTTCGACCCGCCACTCGCCGCCTTTGCCGTGTCCGGATGGCGCCGCACCATGATAGTCCTCCGACTTGAGGAAATAGGGCAGAACGTCGTCCCAGCCCCAGCCGACATTGCCGGCCTGGCGCCAGCCATCATAGTCGGCGGCCTGGCCGCGCATGTAGATCATGCCGTTGATTGACGAGCAGCCGCCCAGAACCTTACCCCTGGGATAGTTGAGCGCCCGACCGTTGAGGCCCGCCTCGGCCTCGGTCTTCATCAGCCAGTCGGTGCGCGGATTGCCCATGCAGTAGAGATAGCCGATGGGAATATCGATCCAGTGATAGCGGTCGCTGCCGCCGGCTTCGAGCAAAAGCACGCGATTTCCAGGATCAGCGGACAGGCGGTTGGCCAGCACGCAGCCGGCCGAGCCGGCGCCGACCACGACGAAGTCATAGGTGCCGAAATCGCTTGTATCGGTCATGCCCCGACCTGTTCGCTCGCCATGCTCTGCCACAATGGGCCCATCGCCTTATTGATTTCGCCATAAAGCCGGTAGCGCCGTCCATAGGCCTGCGCCAGCTCGCAATTGGGCTCATAGTGGCGCGCCGCCGCCGTCATTGCAGATGCACCGTCGGCGAAGTCCTTGAAGACACCGACGCCGGTGGCGGCGGCAATGGCAGCACCCAGTGCGCCTGTCTCGCGGCTGCGCGCCACCGTTACCGGCAGGCCCAGCACGTCGGCGAAGATCTGCGGCCAAATGGCGCTGCGCGAGCCGCCCCCCGACAGCACCGCCTCGTCGAGCGTAGCACCCGCTGCCCGCAACGTCTCGACATGACGTCGGTGTTCGAACGCCACGCCCTCGAACAGCGCTCTAAGCAGATGGGCACGGCTGTGCCAGCCGGCGATGCCGTAGAAGCCGGCACGCGCCTGGCCGTTGGTCTGGGCGCCATAGAGATAAGGATGGTAGATCGGCACATCACTCGTCGGATCGATCGAAGCGACCAGCTCGCCGCAGACCTCGAAGGGCGAACGGCCGGTTTCGTGTTCGTGCTCGAAGAACTCCCGCACGATCCATTCGAGATTGGCGGCGGAGGTGGCGCTGGATTCGATCGCCAGATAGCGCTCGGGATCGTAGGTCGAAAGCATGAAGATGCTGGGGTCGCGGATCGGCTCGTTGGTGATGACCTGGTTGATGCTCCAGGTACCGGCGATGATCGAGGCAGCGCCGGTGCGGGTGACGCCGGAGCCTACGGCGCTGGCAACCACGTCGAAGAGCCCGGCAATGACAGATGTTCCCTCGGCAAGCCCGGTCAGGCGCGCAACTTCAGGTGAAATGCGCCCGGCGATCTCGGCCGATTCCAGCACCGGCGGCAACAGCGGCGCGCAGTCCTCGAGCCCGTAGGCGGCAAGCAACTCACCTTCATAGCGGCGGCCCGGCATCGATAGCAGTCCGCATCCCGACATGTCGGTGGTGTCGGACGAGCGCGCGCCGGTCAGCCGGTTGACGACGAAATCCTTGCACAGGAACACAGTACCGATGCGCCCATAAAGCGCCGGATCGTGGCGTTTCAGCCAGGCGAGCAGCGTCGGCGTCTGCGCCGCCCACGGCTTTTGAAGGCAATGCGGATAGGTGCGTTCGCCGACGCCCTGCTTCTGCCATTCCGACACAAGTGCTGCGCCGCGTGTGTCGAGCGACTGGATGCCGACAAGCGGCTCGCCGTCACGGTCGAGCGCATAGAGCCCGTTTCCATGGCCGGCGCAACCGACGGCGAGGATGTCTGCGGCATCGACACCCGACCGTTCGATGCACTGTCCGATGACCTCGACGGCATTGCGCCACAGCTCGCCCAGGTCGCGCTCGACATGACCTGCTTTCGGCATGCACGACCGGCCGTCCTTGGCGGCAAGTGCCAGCTCACGCCCTTCAAGGTCGAACAGCACGGCCTTGATGACGGTGTTGCCGGCATCGAGGCCGAGAATATATCCTCCCATAAGCCCCTCCCAAGGCCTTGGAGCCTATCCCATTCGCATCGAATGGGAATTAGGCTCTGTCTTGTTTGATCGCATGTGCCCGCACGACCGGTTCGCAGCTTGCGGGACGCTGCGTCGAGCAAATGCCCTAGTTCGACCGGCTGTACCGGTCCCAGGCTGTTGCACCGTCGGCTCCCTCGTGGATGATCGCCATCAGGCCCGCCACGACCGCGCGCGGATTGGCATGCTGGTAAACGTTGCGGCCATAGACCATGCCATGCGCGCCCTGCGCCATCAGTGCCGCCGACTTGTCGAATACGGTCCGCAGGTCCTCCTTGCCGCCGCCCCGCACCAGCACCGGGCAGCGCGCCGCTTCGACCACCCGGTAGAAATCGCCAGCCTCCGTGGTCGGGTCGGCCTTGACGATGTCGGCGCCCATCTCGCGAGCCAGCCGCGTCAGCGTCACGATCTTCTCGGCATCGCCGTCGACCATGTAGCCGCCGCGCTCCGAATTTGGCAGCATCGCCAGCGGTTCGATCATCAACGGCATGCCGTATTTGTCACAGTCGGCGCGGACACGCGCGATGTTCTGCACACACTGTCGAAACAGGTCGGGCTCGTCGGGAAGCATGAACAGGTTGACCACAACGCAGGCAGCATCCATCGCCAGCGCGCCAATCAGAGGTTCGTGCTCGTTCTGCAGCACCGACCACATGTCGCGGTGGCGGGTCTTGTTGTAGGGGTTGCCCATGTCGATGCGCATGACCAGCGCCGGCTTGTCCTTGCCCGCGCGCTCCTGCAGCAGATCGGCCTGGCCGAAATTCATCTGGATGGCATCGGGACGCGCCGCGGCCAGTTGGTCGACCACACCAGCCACGTCTTCCAGCCCGTCAAGGAAGGATGGCTCGTTGCAGACGCCATGGTCGATGGCAACGTCGAGACAGCGACCGTTGGCGAACAGACGGTTCATGCGGACTTTAGGGCTGATGCGCATTGAGCGCTCCTTTCGGATCTTGCTGAGAGTTTGGTGGCGTCGAGCCCGTGCCGGCTTTCCAGCAGGGCGAGAAATTCCTGGCGCTCGCGGGCGCTACGCTGTTCATCCCACCCCTTGGCCCCAGCCAAGATGTCGAGCGCCTGCTCGATGAGCCCGGACGAGAGCTTGCCGGTCACGCCGATTGTCGTGCGCCGCAGCAGCAGATCGTCGAGCTTCTCGACATGTTCATGCGCGATCAGATGGGCGAGCTCGGCAATGGAGTAGCGGCAGCCTAGCAACATCGTGTCATCGCCGAGCGCTTCGGCAATCGTTGCCGCGTCCGTGCCATAACGCTCGAACAACTCGCGGATGCGGGCACGGGGCAGTCCTGAAATGGCTGCCTGTTCGATCAGCCAGCGTTCGACATCAGCAGGGAAATCCCTGCCGCCGCCGATGGCAAGTTCCTCGGTATCCCTGGCCCGTTTCATGCCGAGCCTCTCCAGCGCCATGTCGGCGGCCAGCGCGCCGAAGGAGCGGAACGTGGTCCACTTGCCGCCGATCATGCACAGCATCTCCGGCACGGCGCCGCTCGCTGGAACCGCTTCACAGAAATGATCGCGCGGGATTCGGCCGGTGAAGCTATCGTCGCTGACCGGCAGCGGGCGTACACCGGCGAACTGGAAGACGATCTCTTCAGGTGCGATGCGCAGATGGGGGAAAACGAAGGCGAGCGACTGAAGAATGTAATCGCGCTCGTCGGCCTCGCAGCGCACCTCGTCCGGATCGTCGACACGGATATCCGTCGAGCCAACAAGCACATTGCCGAGATAGGGGAACAGGATGCAGATGCGACCGTCCTCGTTCTCGTAATAGATCATGTGGCCCGAGAGCGCGTCGTGCAGCTCGCGATTGGCGACGATCAGGTGCGAGCCCTTGGTGCCGCCCATCATTCTGGGTACGGAGGTGCCAAGGCCAGCGTTTGTCAGGTCGATCCAGCCGCCGGTGGCGTTGACGATCAGCTGCGGCTTCAGCCGCATCGTCTCGCCGGTCAGCGTGTCGGTGAGCATCACCCCGTCGGCGTCACCGCTGACCTGCGCATGGTTCAACGCAGCTGCAGAAGGATTGGCGACGAGCGCGTCGTTCAGCATTTCAACGCCCAGCCGCTCGGGCCGGCTGACCCAGGCGTCATAGTAGGTCGCGGAGTTGCGGATATCGGGATTGATCGCCGGCCAGGTCTTCAGTGTTTCGGCCCGGCTGCGGAAGATGTGCTTCGGCATCAGCTGGCGGCTGGCAGTCAGGACGTCATAGACGGCGAGCCCCGCCTTAATGACGACAGCACCGCGACGGCTTGGCCTTCGGGTCAGGCCGAGAAAGCGGAAGGCACCGTTGGTGATGCCCGAGAAGAGATCGAAGATCGGCACCGTCGTCGGCAGCGGGGCGACGAAATGCGGGGCGTTCTTGAGCAGCCTGTCGCGCTCCAGCAGCGACTCCCGCACCAGCTTGAACTCGCCGTTCTCTAGATAACGCAAGCCGCCATGCACCATGCGCGACAGAGCGGCACTCGCCCCCGAGCAATAGTCGCCCTTGTCGGCCAGGAGCACGTCGACACCCTGCAGCGCCAGCTCGCGGAACAAGCTGATGCCGTTGATGCCGCCCCCGATCACGAGCACGGCAGGGCCGTTCCGGCCCTTGAGGCCGGCTATGGTTTCGCTGCGGTTCATGGTGCGGAGCGCTTCCTTCGGTCAGGCGTCCATCGCGACGAGATGCCTGGAAATGGCGGTGTCGAGGGCTGTCAGATCGTCGGCATCGAGCCTGATCTGGCCGGCCCGCGCGTTATCAAGGGCTTGCGCCGGATTGCGAGCGCCACAGAGCGCAAATGTGATTCCGGGCTGGGCCAGCGTCCAGGCGATCACCACCTGCGCCATGCTCGCCCGGTGCCGGTCGATGACGGGCGCAATGGCCGCCTTGAGCGCGGCAACCTTCTGCCGGTTGACCTCGGAGAAGCGCGGATTGTCCTTGCGCTGGTCGTCGCCTTCGAACTTTCTCGACGGGTCGATGGCGCCCGAGAGCAGGCCGAGCGCCAGCGACGAGTAGCTGAGCGTGGCGACATCATTGGCCCGCGTGATCGGTAGCAGCGTGTCCTCGATCTCGCGGTCGAGCATCGAGTAGCGCTCCTGGATGGCGTCGAGCTGGCCCGCTTCGACATAGGCATTCAGCTCGTCGGCATTGACATTGCTTGCGCCGATGGCGCCGATTTTGCCTTGCCGCTTGAGCCGCAACAGAGTGTCCATCGTCTCGGCAACAGGCGTCGTCGGGTCCTGCCAGTGGGTGATGTAGAGATCGATATGGTCGGTGCCGAGGCGTCGCAGGCTCTGCTCGATCTCATGGGCGATGCCGTCGGCGCCGAGATAACGATGAACGGGCAGTCCGTCCTGGTCGAAGAAGTGCTTGCCTTTGCCGGAATGCCAGTTGAGCCCGCATTTGGTGGCGATGACGACCTTGTCGCGGCGCCCACGAATCGCCTTGCCGACAATCTCCTCGCTGCGGCCGAGGCCGTAGGCAGGTGCCGTGTCGATCAGCGACACGCCGGCATCGATGGACGCCTGGATCGCGGCAATCGAGGCATCCTCGTCGGTGCCGCCCCACATCCAGCCGCCGATGGCCCAGGTGCCGAGGCCGACGCCGGATGCGGCGATGCCCGATCGACCGATGTTGCGAACAAGCTGGCTCATGGTCTCTTTCCTTCGGCGAGTTCCAGGACCTGAAGGGCCGTGGCTTCGTCGGTGACGATGGTTTCAAGGTGGTTGCCACGCATGGCGCTCAGGATCGGCGCGACCTTGCTTGTGCCGCTGGCAACACCGATGGTGCGCGGGATGGTGGCGAATTCTTCCAGGGTCAGCGACACCAGGCAGCGGTTGAGGCTGTAGTCGCAGACCTTGCCCTGAGCATCGACGAGATGGGCGAGAAGCTCGCCCGCCGCACCCGAATGCTCGATGGCCTGGCGGTCGGTGCTCGACGAGGGATGCAGGTCGTAATAGCTGGAGTCGTCGGTCAGGATCGAGCCGATGCCAACCACCGCGACATTGGCCTCGCGCGCCTTGCGGAACACGTCGGAAACGGAGCTGACCCCCATCAGCATGTTGCGCTGCTCGGGGCTGTCGGCAAACAGCGGCGCATGCACCTGGAAGGCGCGGCCGCCGAGCTTGTCGGCCATCAGCGACGCCACATGGTTGACGTCGGTGTAGTGCTTGCCCTGCACGAGCCCGGTCGCCGGAATGACCTCGACCTTGACCTGCCGCCCGCCATTGAGGCCCGCGACCACGGCCGAGACGCCCTTGCCACCGGTGATGGAGATGGTGTCGCCATCCTTGATCGTGTCTTGCAGCAGCGTTGCTGCGGCTTCGCCGACGCGCTGAAGTGCTGTCTGCGGATTGTCGCCGAGCGACGGCACGACCACCGCGCGCTTGAGGCCGCCAAGCGCCACCAGCCGCGCCTCGATGGCGACGAGGTGTTCGATCGGCGACTTGATCCTGATTTCGACCAGCCCCATCTGGTGGCCGCGTTTGATCAGGCGGTTGACCGTCGCATGCGAGATGCCCAGCTCGTGGGCGATCTCAGCCTGGGTCTTGCCTTCCATGTAGTGGAGCACGAGCGCCTGGTGCATCTGGCGAGCACTGGCGATTTCGTCGCGTGAGTTTCCATTTGCCATCATGCGCCTCCCGCTCATGCCTTCCTGCGGTGAAGCAGGTGATCGATGGAGACGGCAGCGAGCAGGATGCAGCCCTTGATCATGTCCTGCCAGTAGACCGAGATGTCGAGCAGGATCAGCGAGCTGGTGACCACAGACAGCAGCGCCATGCCGAGGATCGCGCCGAAGATGGTGCCCGAGCCGCCATTGAGCGAGGCTCCGCCGATGACGGCTGCGGCAATGATGTTGAGCTCCATGCCGGCACCGAAGGTGGGCGTGGCCGCCCCGAAGCGGGACATGTAGATGACACCTGCGAAACCTGCGAGCGTCGAGCTCAGCACCGTGACCCAGAACTTCACCTGCTTGGTGCGGATGCCGGAATACTGCGCCGCCTTCTCGTTGGAGCCGGTGTAGAAAACCTTGCGGAAAGCGGTCGCCCGGCGCAGCAAAAAGTCGAAGATCGCAACCACCACCACGAAGATGATGATGACATAGGGAACGCCCTGAAAGCTGCCTTGGCCAATCGCCTTGAAAGCCGGCGGCAAGGTGAACAGCGACAGCGGCGTGCCCTTGGTGACGATCAGGCACAGGCCGCGCACGATCACCATTGCCGCGAGCGAAGTGATGAAGTGGTTGAGCCCAACCACGGTGACGAAGAAGCCCATGACCGCGCCGATCAGTGCGCTGACCGCGATGCCGATCAGGCTGGCGGTCCACGGATCGAGCCCTGCGAGAAATAGCGCACCCGACACCACCATCGAAAAGGCGACGACCGAGCCGACTGACAGGTCGATGCCGCCGACGATGAGCAGGATGGTCATGCCGACGACGACAATGCCCTCGATGGAGAAGCTCATCAGCATGGCGCGGAAGTTGCCCCATGTCAGGAAGTGCGGCGAGGCGAACGACATGGCAATGCACAGCGCCAGGATGATGACGATCAGCCCTGCCTCGCGCATCGAGCCGAGCCGCGCAAGGTTCCAGCGCGCGCCCTGGCTTTCGGTCTTGATCTGAGCCGTCATGATCG
Organism: Aminobacter sp. MET-1; assembly: GCF_026521175.1. Classification (NCBI taxonomy): domain Bacteria; kingdom Pseudomonadati; phylum Pseudomonadota; class Alphaproteobacteria; order Hyphomicrobiales; family Phyllobacteriaceae; genus Aminobacter; species Aminobacter sp. MET-1. Next base: position 118,094 of record NZ_JAMSHL010000010.1, read on the forward strand.
GTGCTTCCGCTTCCCTAGGCGACATTTTGAGCCCTGGCATTCTGTGAGTTTGGCTGCACGCCGGAGGCGAGCATGATGATGGCTTCCTCGCCGAGTTCGTCGGCAGCGAGTTCGCCTGCTATCCGTCCTTCGCACACCACCAGAACGCGGTCGCACAGGCCAATGAGTTCTGGCATCTCGGAGGAGATGACGATGACGCCGACGCCGCGCCTGGCAAGCTCGCGCAGCAGGCGATGGATCTCGGCCTTGGCGCCGACATCGATGCCGCGCGTCGGCTCGTCCATGATCATGACCCTGGGGCCGACCGACAGCTGCTTGGCAATCGCCACCTTCTGCTGGTTGCCGCCGCTGAGCGTCGAGACGGCAGCGCCGACGCCCGCCATGCGCACGCCGAGCCGCTTCGCCAGCTCTGTTGCCTGCGCGGTTTCGGCCCGACGGTCGAGCAGGCCGAGTTTGCCTGTGAGCTTGCCGAGGTCGAGCGCCGAGACATTGGCGGCAATCGACATGTCGAGAAATACGCCAGAGCCCTTGCGGTCCTCGGAGAGATAGACAAGGCCAGCCTTCACCGCATCGGCATAGGAAGAAATCTTGCTTGGCTGGCCGTCGATTTCGATCGCGCCCGAAACCGATCTCCGCAGGCCGCACATGGTCTGTGCCATTTCGCTGCGGCCCGATCCGATCAGGCCGCCTATGCCGAGAATTTCGCCGGCGCGAAGCTCCAGCCCGACGCCGAAGCAGCGCGCACCGTCCGACAGGTCGGACACCTTGAGCAAGGTGCCGCCAGGCATTTCATCTGGGTCGAGCTTGTCGGGGTAGAGCTGGGCGATCTCGCGGCCGACCATCCTGCGCACCACCTCGTCGGGCGAGGTCGCGGCGATCTCGTCGGTGGCGACATAGCGGCCGTCGCGGAACACCGTCACCCGGTCGCACAGCGAGAAGATCTCGGCCATGCGGTGGCTGATATAGATGATGGAGATGCCGCGCGACCTGAGTTCGCGGACAATCGCGAACAGCCGCTGCGCTTCCGGCTCGGTCAGGGCTGCCGTCGGTTCGTCGAGGATCAGCACGCGGCAGTCGAGCGTCAGCGCCTTGGCGATCTCGACCAGCTGCTGATTGGAAATGGAGAGATCGCCGACTTTGGTGCGCACCGGGATGGGCGCAAGCAGGTCCATCACCTTCTGCGCCTCGCCATTGAGGCGCTGGAAATTCATCAGCGGCGCGCGGCGGGCATTGATCGCCGACATGAAGATGTTCTCGGCAACCGTCGCATCGGGGCAGAGCGCGATCTCCTGATGCACGAGCGCAATGCCGAGCTTCTGGGCAGCGGCTGGGTTGGCGATCTCGGTGCGCTCGCCGGCGAGGCGGATCACGCCTTCGTCAGGCTGCAGCACGCCGGCGATGATGTTCATCAGTGTCGACTTGCCCGCACCGTTCTCGCCGCACAGCGCATGCACTTCGCCTGGCGTCAGCGAGAAGTCGATGCCGGTCAGCGCTTTGATGGCGCCGAACGACTTCGAAACTCCTGATATCTCGAGAATGGGCGTCGACATCTGTCAACTTTCGCTGTGGTTTGGGTTCTGAGAGCACCGGGGCGCAGGCGCCCCGGCTGTCTTCAGCAAGGCATGAAAGGGCGGGGAAATCTATTCCTCGATGCCCTTGGTGCCGCGACGCTTGAGGTACTTGTCCCAGTAGAAGTCGTCGGCGTTGTCGGCGGTCACGATCGAGAAGCCGTTGTCGACGAAAGGCACGCTCATCGGATTGAAGCCCGAGCGCTTGGCGTCGTTCATCGGGTCGATCAGCTCAGGATGCTTGGCCATCCACAAGAGCATGAAGCCCATGTAGCCCTGCATGCCCTGGTTCGGGTTGACCGAACCGAAGATCTCGCCGGCCTTGATCATGTCGAGGATCTTGGCGTTGACGTCGGCCAGCATCACCTTGATCTTGCCGCCGCCTTCCTTGGCCGCCTGAGCAGCACCGATCGCCGAATTGGCTTCCGGCATGAACACGGCGCCGAGGTCGGGGTGGGCCTGAGCGAGGCTGAGCACAGCCTGGTAGGCCTTGGTCGGATCCTGGTTCGAGGCAGCGCGGCCGACCAGCTTCATGTCCGGCCACTTGGCCTCCATGCGGGCGACGAAGGCGTTGACGCGCTTGTCATGGTTGTCCTGGCCGGGATTCTCAAGCACGGCGTATTCGCCCTTGCCGTTCATCGACTTGGCTACAGCATCGGCAGCATAGGTGCCTTCGGCGACGTTGTCGGAGGTGATGTAGGAGACGCGCTTGGAATTGGGCGAGTCGGCGGCGAAGGTGACGACTGCGGTGCCCTGCTCGATGGCGCGATTGATCGGCTCGATGAAAGGATCGGAGTTCATCGGATGCACCAGGATGCCGGCCGGCTTCTGGGCCAGCGCTTGGTCGAAGGTCGCGATCTGCTTGTTGACGTCATATTCCGGCGTGCCGGTGTAGGCGGTCTCGCAGCCAAACTGCTGTCCGGCCTGCTTGAACATCTCGTAGACCGGGAACCAGTATTCGACGCCCGACACCATGACGTTCATGACGTATTTTTCGCCGGGCGCGCATTTGAACGGGTTCTCGGCCGACTGGGCATGGCCCATCCCGAGAATGGTCGAGACCGCAGCCGCGGCCGCGAAAGTGCTCAGAAATTTACGCAAGTTCCCTCCCTTGGCCGAAGCCAGATCAATAACCTTCGCCAGCACCGGAGATGCTGCGCCGTATGGATTGATTGCCCGAACTTCCTCCCGAAGTCCGGTGAAATGAGAATTGCAGCCTTGCGTCCAGCTGTCAATAAAATTCACAATATGAAATATATTTCAGACTGACAAGCGGTCGGATCGTTCATTCGGTGAAATTTATTGCAGCGGATCGCTGAGCAATAGGCAAGTGCCGTATACGCCTGCCACGGGCCAACGGCACTGAACCATTGCCAAATGAACCCCGGCGAGTACCTATGTGCGATAAGTTGAGTTTTAGAGGAAAGATTCTATGCACAAGACAACCGGTCGGTTCGAGAGCGAGCACGGGCAGAAGTACATGACCCAGCTCTGCAAGCATTTTGCCCACAAGATCGAGGTCACCTTTTCCGAGCGCCATGCCGAATGCCTGTTTCCGTTCGCCAAGGCGGTGATGGATGCCGATGACAGCGGCCTGACGATCCATCTGGTCGCGCCCGACGGCGAACAACTGGCCCGCGCCAAATCCGTGATCGACGACCATCTCGTCCGTTTTGCCTTTCGCGAAGCCGACAAGTCCACCGAATGGAGCGCCTGACCCAGCAGAGGCGAGGCGTGGCCGTGTCTTTTCCGGCGCAATCACAAAAACTCTAACAAGTGCCATGAGGGCTTGTTGCCGCCGCAAAAATCCTGATAAGCGAAAACTGGAGATAAACAGGAAGGTTTATTCAGCCTTCGATAAGATACGGAGCCAAGTCATGAAGTTCGCTCGGAAGCTGGCCACTATGGCCGCAGCGCTGGCCATGGTCGCGACCCCCGCCCTGGCGGTGGAGGTATCGACGGCCGCCGGACCGAAAACCATCGACAAGGTGCCGCAAAAGGTTGCCGTCTATGACATGGCCGCCATCGACACGCTGGCCAGCATCGGCATCAAGCCTTCAGGCGTTCCCGAAAAGCTGTTTGTTCCAGAGTTGACCGAGGCCAACAAGGATGCCGCAAAGATCGGTACGCTGTTTGAGCCTGATCTTGAGGCACTGAACGAACTGGCCCCAGACCTCGTGGTGGTCGGCGGCCGCTCGTCGGCAAAGGCTGAGGCCACGGCCAAGGTGGCGCCCACCATCGACATGACCATGGATGGCGACGACCTGCTCGGCCAGGCCAAGGAACGACTCGCCGCCTATGGCGAGATCTTCGGCAAGGCCGATGAGGCGGCTGCCGCCGCCGGGAAGCTGGACGCGGCGGTCGAGGCCGCGCGCCAGGCCGTGAAGGGCAAGGGCAAGGCCCTGATCATCATGACCAACGGCCCCAAGATCACCGCCTATGGCGCCGGCTCGCGCTTCGGCTGGGTGCACAAGGCGCTCGACCTTGAGCCCGCTGTCGCCAACATCGAGGCTTCCGGCCATGGCGAGGCGGTCTCGTTCGAGTTCATCAGCAAGGCCAATCCGGACTGGCTGCTGGTTCTCGACCGCGCTGCTGCCATCGGCTCCAGCGACCAGGGTGCCAAGGCGACCCTGGACAACGAGCTGGTCGCCGGCACCGCCGCCTGGGAAAAGGGGCAGGTCATCTACCTGCCGGCCGCCGACTTCTACATCGCCGCCGGCGGCGTGAACTCGACGCAGCGCGTGCTCTCGGTCATCGAGCAGGCCTTCGCCAAGGCCCAGTGATCAGTGACCGAGGCGCGGTGATGCCGAAGACCCTGCCGGCCGCACGTGTTGCGGTCGGCGCCAGCCTCGTCCTGCTGTTCCTGCTCAGTCTTGGCATCGGCGTCGACGACCTGTCGATCCGAAGCGCTGCAGTCGATTCTGCAGCACTTCAGCTGTTGCTGGTGAGCCGCCTGCCGCGAACGCTCGCGGCGATCCTCGTCGGCGCCGGGCTCGCCATCGCCGGACTGGTCATGCAGATCCTGGTGCGCAACCGTTTCGTCGAGCCGACGACGACAGGAACCGACCAGAGCGCGGCGCTCGGCGTGCTTGCCGTCACCATCCTTTTTCCGGCCGCCTCCATCGCGACGAAGACTGTCGTGGCCGCCAGCGCGGCACTTGCCGGCACATCGGCCTTTCTCGCCATGGCGCATCGCCTTCCGCCGACCCAGCCCTTCCTCATCCCACTGTTCGGGTTGATCTTCGGCGGTGTCGTCGGCGCCGCCGTCACCTTCATCGCCTGGCAGTTCGATCTGCTGCAATTCGTCGATGTGTGGACCAAAGGCGAATTTTCGGGAGTGCTGCGCGGCCGCTATGAAATGTTGTGGCTCGTCGCCGCTGCCGTCGTCTTCGCCTGGTGGATCGCCGACAGGCTGACCATTGCTTCAATGGGACGGGACATCAGCACCGGCCTCGGATTGAACTACCAGCGCATCGTCCAGCTCGGACTGGTGATGATCGCCATCATCTCGGCGCTCGGCGTGGTCGTGGTCGGCATGATCCCCTTCGTCGGCCTGGTCGTACCCAATCTCGTATCGCGGCTGATGGGCGACAATCTGCGCGCCGCCCTGCCGTGGGTCGCCGCCACCGGCTCGACCCTGGTGCTCGGCTGCGACATCCTCGGCCGCATCATCCGCTACCCTTACGAAATCCCCGTCGGCACCGTGCTCGGCGTCGTCGGGGCCGGGCTGTTCCTCTGGATTCTTTTTCGGCGGACCGACCATGGCTGAGCGGCGGCTGTGGTTTCTTGCCGGCGCGGCACTGCTGGCAGCTTGCGCCTATATGGGCGTCGGCCTGCGCGGCAGCATCTGGTTCGCGCTCGAACTGCGTGCCGTCAGGCTACTGGCGCTTGCGCAAGTCGGCGTGGCGATCGCGGTTTCGACCGTCGTCTTCCAAACCGTCACCGCCAACCGCATCCTCACGCCCTCGATCATGGGGCTCGATGCGCTCTACATGTTCGGCCAGATCGCCATGGTCGCAGCGCTCGGCGTCACCGGGTTCGTGGCGCTTGAACCGCGGCTAAAATTCGCCGTTGAAACCGCTGTCATGATGGCCCTGGCGCTCGCAATCTTCGTACCGATGCTACGCCGCCGCTACGACATGGGACTGCTGCTGCTGGCAGGCGTCGTCATGGGCGTGTTGTTCCGCAGCCTCGCCAGCCTGTTGGCACGCGTCATCGACCCCAACGCCTTCGCGGTTGCGCAAGGCGCAAGCTATGTCGACTTCAACACCGTACGCACCGACCTCGTGCTGATCGGTCTGGTGGTGACGCTCGCAGCAAGTGCCATCGTCTGGCACAAGCGCCACCTGCTCGACATCGTAGCCTTGGGCGCCGACAGCGCCATCGGACTCGGCGTCGACTGGACGAGGACGCTGGCCGGCCTGCTGCTTCTGGTGGCAGCGCTCGTCGCGGTGTCGACAGCGCTTGTCGGCCCCGTCGCCTTCCTTGGCCTGTTGGTGGTGGCGCTGGCCGAGCGCATCGTCGGCAGCCGCAGGCACCGCCTGCTTCTACCAGCAGCAACGCTGACTTCTGTTGTCGTGCTGCTCGGCGGCCAGACAATCCTGCAGCACGGGCTCGGCGGTGCTTCGACGCTCGGCGTCGTCATCGAGTTCGTCGGCGGCATCGTTTTCCTGTGCATGCTTTGGTCAGTGAGCCGGCGATGATCGAGATCAACAACGTTTCCTTGAACCACGGCACCTCAAGGGTGCTGCACGATATCTCGCTGACGCTGCCCAAGGGCGGGCTGACGGCACTGGTCGGCCCCAATGGCGCCGGCAAATCGAGCCTGCTGTCGCTGGTCGCACGGCTGCAGCCGCTGGAGACCGGCTCGATCTCGGTCGACGGGCTGCCCGTCGACACCACTCCGGGAAGGCTGATGGCGCAGAAGCTCGCCATCCTTCGCCAGGACCCAACGGTGGCAAGCCGCCTCAAGGTGCGCGAGCTGGTCGGCTTCGGCCGCTTCCCGCACAATCGCGGCCGCGCCGACGAGCGCGACCGCGCGCTGATCGAGGCGGCACTGGAACAGTTCGACCTGGTGCCCCTGGCCGACCGCTTTCTCGATCATCTCTCCGGTGGCCAGCGCCAGCGCGCGCTCGTCGCCATGGCCTTCTGCCAGGGCACCGACTACATGCTTCTGGACGAGCCGCTCAACAATCTCGACATGCAGTTCGCCCGCCAGCTGATGCGCGACCTGCGTTCCGCCACCGACCGCGAAAGACGCACCGTGATCGTCGTCCTGCACGACATCAATCACGCCGCCATCCATGCCGACCGCATCGTTGCCATGAAAGGCGGGCGCGTGATTGCTGACGGCGCGCCAAGCGAAGTGCTGCAGCCTGACATCCTCGAAGAGGTGTTCGGCTACCGCATGGAGGTCATCAAGATAGGCCCGACGCCGCTGGTGCTGCATCACCGATAAAGACGGCCCAGATCTTCGTCAGGGAGACCGGCAACTGCGACAAGGCCGTGCGCGCCACCTCTCCCGACGGCGCAGCACTGGTTTTTCCAGCGCCGGCATCGCCCTCCTCTCTGGCGGTCGGCTGCCTCACAGCACCCCCATCCTCGATATTGGACTGGACACGGTCCCCTGACCAAGGCAAAGGTCCCGCCTCGGGTAGGGATGGCAAGGACACATCTTGGCAGTGGAGAGCGTATGAACGCCGAATTGCACCTGAATGCAGCCGCGGAGCCGCTCAATGGGGCACTTCCCCAGTGGAGCCGCGAAGACGCCCAGGCGATCTACGACCTGCCGTTCAACGATCTCATCTTCCGGGCGCAGACGATTCATCGCCAAAACTTCGACCCCAACCGGGTCCAGCTGTCGCGCTTGCTATCGATCAAGACCGGCGGCTGCCCCGAGGATTGCGGCTATTGCAGCCAGTCGTCGCGCCATGAATCCGGGCTCAAGGCCTCCAAGCTGATGGAAGTGCAGCGCGTTCTGGCCGAAGCGAAAAAGGCAAAGGATGCCGGCGCCACGCGCTATTGCATGGGGGCTGCCTGGCGCAGCCCCAAGGAGCGCGACATGGATGCCGTTGTCGCCATGGTCGAAGGCGTCAAGGAACTCGGCATGGAGACCTGCATGACCCTTGGCATGCTCGATCTCGGCCAGGCACAGCGCCTGAAGCAGGCCGGCCTCGACTATTACAACCACAACATCGACACCTCGGAACGCTACTACAGCGAAGTCATCTCCACCCGCACCTTCGCAGACCGGCTCGACACGCTGGCCAATGTGCGCGACAGCGGCATCAAGGTGTGCTGCGGCGGCATCGTCGGCATGGGTGAGGAAAAGACCGACCGCGTCGACATGCTGGTGACGCTGGCGAACCTGCCCGAACATCCCGATTCGGTGCCGATCAACATGCTGATCCCGATCGAAGGTACGCCGCTCGGCGAGGCCGAACCGATCGAGCCGATCGAATTCGTGCGCACCATCGCACTGGCCCGCATCATGATGCCGAAGTCGCATGTGCGCCTGTCGGCCGGCCGCACGGCGATGAGCGACGAGATGCAGGCGCTGTGCTTTTTTGCCGGCGCCAATTCGATCTTCGTCGGCGACACGCTTTTGACCGCCGAGAACCCGGGCGAGGACAAGGACACCATGCTGTTCCGCCGCCTCGGCATCCAGCCGATGGAGCGCGAGGCGGAGTGACCGGGCGAGCGTTGCTCGACCGCTACGAGGCCAGCCTGCGCGGGCTGGCCCGCAAGAGCCGGCTGCGCTCATTGAACGGTCGCGCCGGGCTCGATTTTGCTTCCAACGATTATCTTGGACTGGCGGGCAACAAGCGCATGGCCGATGCGGTCGCGACAGCGCTGGCCAATGGCACGCCGGTGGGCGCCACCGGCTCACGGTTGTTGCGCGGCAACGATCCGGAGCATGAGGCGCTGGAGGCCAAGGCAGCAAGCTTCTTCGGCGCTGAACGGGCACTGTTTTTCGGCGGTGGATATGTCGCCAACTTCGCCGTGCTCACCACCCTGCCGCAGAAGGGCGACCTGATCGTCCTCGACGAATTGGTCCATGCCAGCGCCCATGAGGGCGCGCGCGCCGGCCGAGCCGAGGTGGTGGAAGTCAGGCACAACGACGCCAATGCTGTGGAAGACGCCATAAGGGTCTGGCGCACGGGCGGCGGCACCGGACGGGCCTGGATCGTGGTCGAAAGCCTCTACAGCATGGATGGCGACGCCGCGCCGCTGAACGAATTGATGGCCGTCGCCGACCGGCACGAGGCTTTCCTGTTCATCGACGAGGCGCACGCAACAGGCATCTACGGCCCCGAAGGGCGTGGACTGGCGCACCATCTCGAAGGCCGTGACAATGTGGTTTCGCTGCACACATCCGGGAAGGCGCTGGGCGCTTCGGGCGCGCTGGTCACTGCACCTGCAGTACTGTGCGACTATCTCGTCAACCGCTGCCGGCCCTTCATCTACGCTACGGCCCCCTCGCCGCTGATGGCGGTGGCGTCGGCTACCGCGCTCGACATCGTTGCCGACGAACCCGAACGCCGCCAGAGGCTGGCGAAGCTGGTGACGCTATCGGGCGAAAAGGCTCTAGCGCTGGGCTTCCCCCCGAGCGGATCGCAGATCCTGCCGATCATCGTCGGCGACAATGCTCGAGCCATGGCGCTGGCCGAGGTGCTGCAGGCACGAGGCTTCGATGTGCGTGGCATCCGCCCGCCGACCGTGCCGGAGGGCACAGCGCGATTGCGAATTTCGCTGACGCTCAATGTCGGCGAGGACGATGTTACGGCGCTGTTCGACGCGCTGGCCGAGGAATGGAAGCAATGAGCAACACAATTGTCGTCACCGGGACTGACACCGGCATTGGCAAGACCGTGTTTGCAGCGGGCCTCACCGTCCTGCTCGACGGCGTCTATTGGAAGCCGGTGCAGTCGGGCATCGAGGAGGAGACCGACAGCGAGATCGTCGCCCGTCTTGCTGGCCTGCCCGGCGAGCGGGTCCTGCCGGAGACGTGGCGGCTGAAAGAACCGCTGTCGCCGCACCGCGCTGCAGAACTGGACGGTGTCGAGATCGATGCCGACGCGCTGGCCCTGCCAGTCACTCAGCGGCCGCTGGTTGTCGAAGGCGCCGGCGGCCTGATGGTGCCGGTCAACAGGCGTACACTGTACATCGACGTCTTCGCGCGCTGGGCAGCACCGGTGGTGCTCTGTGCCCGCACCGGGCTCGGCACGATCAACCACACGCTTCTGTCGATCGAAGCGCTGCGCAGCCGTGCGGTCCCGCTTTTGGGCGTGGCCTTCATCGGCGACGAGATGGTCGACACCCAGCGCACCATCGCCGAGATGGGCAAGGTGCGCGTGCTTGGCCGCCTGCCGCGCCTCGAAGCGCTGACACCTGGGACACTCGCCCAGGCCATGCAGGCGAACTTCCGCGCCGCCGATTTCCTGGAGGCCAGGCCATGAGCCGGTCTGCTGTCTGGCACCCCTTCACCCAGCATGCCACCGAGCCTGTGCCGCCCATGATTGCGCGCACCGAGGGCGCCTATGTCGAAACTGTAGACGGCAAGCGCATCCTCGATGCGATCTCGTCCTGGTGGGTCATCACCCACGGCCACAGGCATCCAAAAATCGTCAGCGCCATCCGCAACGCCACCGAAACGCTCGACCAAGTCATCTTCGCCGGCCTGACCCACGAGCCGGCGGAAAAACTGGCCACCGCGCTGGTCGAGATGGCTCCATCAGGGCTCGACTGGGTGTTCTACTCCGACAGCGGCTCGACCAGCGTCGAGGTGGCGCTGAAGATGGCGCTTGGCTTCCACCGCAACAATGGCGACGCCCGCTCGCGTATCGTCGTCATGGAGCACAGCTACCATGGCGACACGATCGGCACGATGAGCGTCGGCGAACGCGGCGTGTTCAACGCCGCCTACGACCCGCTGCTGTTCGAGGTCGACACCATTCCTTTCCCGGCCGCCGGCCATGAGCAGGAAACGCTGGACCGTTTCGAGGCGCTGACGCGCGACGGCAAGGCGGCAGCACTGATCGTCGAGCCCTTGGTGCTCGGAGCGGGCGGCATGCTGATGTATCCAGCCCGGGTGCTGACCGAGCTCAAGCGTATCGCTGAGAAGTCGGGCACGTTGCTCATCGCCGACGAGGTGATGACCGGCTGGGGCCGCACCGGAACCATGTTCGCCTGCGAACAATCAGGCATTTCACCCGACATTTTGTGCACGTCGAAGGGCCTGACGGGCGGCTCTGTGCCGCTGGCGGCGACGCTGGCCACCGACGCGATCTTTCGCGCGCATTTCTCCACCGACCGCTCCAAGACCTTTTTCCATTCGAGTTCCTACACCGCAAACCCGATCGCCTGCGCCGCAGCGCTCGCCAATGTTGCGATCTGGCGCGACGAGCCGGTGGTCGAGCGGGTCACCGCGTTGTCGAAGATGCAGGCGGACAAGATCGCGCGCTTCAACGGTGACGCGCGCTTCGAGAACCTGCGCAGCACCGGCACCATCGCCGCCGTCGACCTGCATGTCGGCAAGGCAGGTTACCTCGCCGAGGTCGGGCCGAAGCTGCGCGCGTTCTTCCTCGATCGCGGGCTTCTGGTCCGGCCGCTTGGCAACGTCATCTACGTGCTGCCGCCCTATTGTGTGACCTCTGCCGAACTCGACCGGCTCTACGATACAGTCGACGAGGCGGCCGAGCTGGCCGCTACAGGATGAGCCGCACCGCGCGCATCGCTGGCTTCGGCCACCACGTTCCGGCCCGCAAGGTCGACAACGCCGAGATCGAGGCGAGCCTTGGCCTCGACGCCGGCTGGATCGAAACCCGCACCGGCATCCGCTCACGCTTTTGGGCAGAACCCGGGGACACGCTGTCGGGACTGGCCGCCAAGGCCGGCGAAATGGCGCTGAAACAGACCGGAATCGCGCGCGGCGACATTGGCCTGCTGCTGCTTGCCACCTCGACGCCAGATCATCTGTTGCCGCCGAGCGCCCCGCTGGTAGCCCACGGGCTCGGGCTCGCCAATGCCGGCGGCGTCGACCTCGCCGGCGCCTGCGCCGGCTTCATCTATGCACTTACCTTTGCCGACGGCTTCGTGCGGCTGCACAACAAACCGGCCATAGTCATCGCCGCCAACATGTTGAGCCGCCGCATCAACCCGGCCGAGCGCGCAAGTGCCGTGCTGTTCGCCGATGCCGCCGGTGCTGTCGTCCTGGCGCCTTCTGCGGAAGCCGGGCATGGCATCCTCGGCGCCTCGGTCGCCGCCGACGGCAGCGGCTACGGCCTGATCCAGATCCCGGCCGGCGGCAGCAGCCGGCCTTTCGCCGACGAGCTCGACATTGCCGACACGCGCATGACCATTGCCAACGGCCGCGAGGTCTTCGTCAAGGCGGTGGAGATGATGGGCCGCTGCTCGGCGGACGCGCTCGCTGCTGCAGGCCTCGCCGCCAGCGATGTCAGCCGCTTCGTACCGCACCAGGCCAACGCGCGCATCTTCAACGCCGTCGGCAAATCGCTCGGCATCGCCGACGACAGGATCGTCAAGACCATCGCCGACTACGGCAATTCGTCTGCCGCGACGATCCCGCTGTCGCTTTCATTGACACATTGCATCCGACCATTCCTGTCAGGCGAAAAGCTGCTGCTCGCGGCCGCCGGCGCGGGGTTGACCGGCGGAGCGCTGGTCCTCGGCCTCTAAGGGGAAAGAGCCTTTCGAACGATTGGCGATCCGCGTGGATCGAAATGGCCCACGGCTGCCAGCCGTGACAACAATCGTCAACCCACCATTGGTCATCGCTACCGTACATCCCGGTTCGATCATCCGTGCGAACCGGCCGTCCTTACAGGTGGCCGCCTGAGGGCAAGTCGGTATCCTGAGCCGAACGGTCGGACGCGGGTCCGACAGCTCGTTAAGGCGCGAAACTTGCAAAAAATGTGATCCGTTCAATGGCAATTTCGGGCCAGAACCAGTGCCGGAGATGGGTCGAAAGCATGGCATCGCGCAGTGCGACATTGCAATCAACATGTTGTTATCGCTACATTTTATCATAAAAATCCCTCTCCAGCCGGGATCTTCGAGCGCATTTCCGAGGTTGCTTTACAAGCGTAGTTTTTTGTGCGCTTATGATCAAATGATGGAGAAAGAGGAACGCTCCGCGGCGGCTTGACCAACGGGCAACAAAGGCCCGAGACGAAGCACGCGGATGCCATCATGCAAACAAGGGGAAGACTCGAGATGAACAAGACAAAGGGCCTCCTGCTGGCCAGCCTGCTCGCGGCAACCGCATTCTCCACCTCGGCCAAGGCCGAAGATGCAGCCTGCCCGGTCAAGATCGGCGGCGTGCTGTCGCTGACCGGCTCGATGGGCGCGGTGGGCAAGAACATCGCCAAAAGCGCGCAGCTCGCCATCGCCAACATCAACGAGGGCGGCGGCATCAAGGGTTGCCAGGTAGAGTTCGTGCTGCGCGACGACCAGGGCCAGCCCAATGTCGGCGTCGACGCGGCCAAGTTTCTGGTTGATGTCGAGGGCGTCAAGGCCTTGACCGCCAGCATCGGCAGCGGCGTCACCATCCCGATCCTGACTTCGGTTGCAGCTCCTTCGCAAATCCCCCAGATCGCCTGCTGCGCTTCGGCGCCGACGCTGACCACGCTCGCCCAGGAAGGCAAGACCGGCGGGTTCTTCTTCCGCACCCAGCCGACGGTCAAGAACCTTGCTTATCCGCCGGCCAAGATCGCCGCCGAGCGCGGCTTCAAGCGCATCGCGGTCATCTACGTCAACAACGACTACGGCGCGAGCCTGGTGAAGGATTTCTCCAAGGCGACAGAAAAACTCGGGGGCGAAGTGGTGAAGGCGGTCGCCTTCAACGAGAACCAGGCTTCCTATCGCGCCGAGGTTTCGGCAGCTCTCGCCGAAAAGCCGGATGCGATGTTCCTCGTCGCCTTCCCGCAGGACGGCGCCACGATCGCCCGCGAATGGATCTCGCTTGGCGGCACCCAGGACCTGATTCTCAACAACGCGCTGCGCAGCCCCGACTTCGTGAAGGCGGTTGGCGCCAAATATCTGACCAAGGCCTTCGGCACCGACAATGCATCAGTGGCCGGCCCCGAGATCGAGGCCTTCAAGCAGGCGTTCAACGCCGCATACGGGATCAGCTCCGACGGCCCCGGCATTTATAGCGAATACGACGCCGTCATGATCCTCGGCCTTGCCATGAACATCGCACCGGACCTGTCCGGTTCGTCTATCCGCGATGCGGTCCGCAAAACGCAGGCCGCGGATGGCGAAGTGATCGGCACGGGTCCGGCCGAGTTCAAGAAAGCGCTGGAGTTGATCAAGGCAGGCAAGCCGATCAAGTTCGTCGGCTCGCTCGGCACGATCGAGTTCGATGCCTATGGCGACATCAGCGGCCCAGCCCTGTCCTGGCACATCCAGGGCGAGGAACTGATCATCGACAAGACCTACTCGAACGAGGATATGAAGAAGCTCTTCGCCGAAATCGAGAGCTAAGACCTCGGGCGGGCAACGGACCACAGGGCATGACCAACTACACGCTTTCCCACTGGGGCACCTATGAGGTCGAACCCCGAGGAAACGAAATGCCCTCCCTCAAGGCGTTCGGGCGCGATCGGGATCCCAGCCCGATTGGCCTCTACCAGCTGGCCCCGGAGCTCAACAGGCTTCGGGTCCGGCGTCCTTCGATCCGCAAAAGCTGGCTCGACAACGGCCCGGGCTCTGCACCGCAGCGTCGCGGGCTCGATCCATTCGTCGAGGTCGACTGGGAACTGGCCCTTGAGCTGGTCGCAGCCGAGATCGACCGGGTGCGTACCACCTTCGGCAATTCGGCGATCTTCGGCGGCTCCTATGGCTGGTCGAGCGCCGGCCGCTTCCACCATGCCCAGAGCCAGGTCCATCGCTTCCTCAATGCCGCCGGCGGCTATGTCCGGCATGTCGACTCCTACAGCCTGGGTGCGGCCAACGTCATTCTGCCGCACATCGTCGCCAGCATGGATGAGCTGATGGCGAGTCACTCGTCATGGGATTTGCTGGCCGAGCATTGCGAACTGTTCGTCACCTTTGGCGGCGTGCCGGTCAAGAATTCACAGATCAACGCCGGCGGAGTGAACCTGCATGGCGTGCCTTCCGGCCTGGCGGCCATGCGCAAGGCGGGCGTCCGCTTCGTCAATATCGGCCCTGTGCGTGACAACATCGGCGCCAATGCCGACGTCACCAGCTGGATACCCTGCCGGCCCAACACCGACACGGCGGTGATGCTTGCGCTCGCCTGGGTTGTCTACACAGAAGGCATGCACGACCAGGCCTTCCTCGAGCGCTGCTGCACCGGCTTCGACAAGTTTGCGCCCTATCTCACCGGCGAGGCCGACGGCATCGCCAAGACGCCCCGCTGGGCGGAAGCGATCAGCGGCGTGCCCGCCACGACGATCGTCGACCTTGCACGCAGCATGGCGTCATCGCGCACCATGCTCAACGTGTCATGGTCGATGCAACGCGCCAGCCATGGCGAACAGCCATTCTGGATGGTGGTGACACTGGCGGCGATGCTTGGCCAGATAGGCACGCCCGGCGGTGGTTTCGGCGTGGGTTACGGTGCAGCCAATCTGGTCGGATCTGCGCATGCCAAGGTCAAGGGCCCGACCTTCTCGCAGCTCAAGCCAGGCGTGCCGGACTTCATTCCGGTCGCCCGCATCTCCGACATGCTGCTCAACCCCGGCGCTCCGTTTACCTACAATGGCAAGACCCGGAACTATCCCGACATCCGGCTCATCTATTGGGCCGGCGGCAATCCGTTCCATCACCATCAGGACCTTAATCGCTTCCTGACAGCCTGGCAGAAGCCGGCCACCGTCATCGTCAATGAACAATATTGGACGCCGACGGCCAAGCGCGCCGACATCGTGCTGCCTGCAACGATCTCGCTCGAGCGCAACGACATCGGCTCATCGACACTGGAGGCATACTTCGTTGCCATGAAACAGGCCGTCCCGCCTGCAGGCGAGGCACGCGACGATTATGCGATCTTTGCCGAACTCGCCGAGCGGCTGGGTTGCGGCTACATCTTCAGCGAAGGCCTGGACGCGGATGGCTGGCTGCCGCGTCTCTACGAGGAATGTCGGGACATCAACCGCCAGCGCGGTCTCGACCTGCCTGACTTCGATACATTCTGGCAAGACGGGCTTATCGACCTGACGCCGCTGGACAAACCCGTCAACATGCTGGGCGACTTCGTCGCCGATCCCGAAAAAAAGCCGCTCGGTACCCCGTCCGGCAAGATCGAGATCTTTTCCGAACGCATTGCCAGCTTCGGCCTCGACGACTGTCCGGGCCATGCCGTCTGGCTCGAGCCGCAGGAATGGCTCGGTGCCGACCTTGCCGGCACATTTCCATTGCATCTTCTGACGGATCAGCCGGCACGCCGGCTGCACAGCCAGCTCGACGCCAGCCCCTACAGCCAGGGCGGCAAATCGGACGGCCGCGAACGCGTCTATATGAACGCCTCCGATGCGGCACGGCGGGGCCTGAACGAAAACCAGGTCGTCGAACTGTTCAACGACCGCGGCCGTTGCCTGGCGGCAGTGGCGATCAGCGACGACATCATGCCCGGCGTTGCACGGCTCAACACCGGCGCGTGGTTCGATCCCGATCCAAAAACCGGGCTCGACAAGCACGGCAACCCCAATGTGCTGACGCTTGACGTGCCGGCATCGGGTTTGTCGCAGGGTTGCAGCGCACAGACCTGCCTGATCGAAATCACAGCCTTCACCGGCATCCCCCCTGTCGTTACCGCATTTTGCCTGCCTGAGTTCGTCAAGCCATGAAGTCCACCACACCGGCATATGCCTCTTCCCAGCATGAACGAACAGTCTGGTGGAAGACCGCCAATACGAACCCGATCGGCCGCCCTCTTACCGCGACGACGACAGCCGACATCGCCATCATCGGCGCCGGCTTCACCGGACTGACGGCTGCTCTGCACCTGGCCAGGCGCGGCGCGCGCGTCGCCGTGCTTGAGGCCGATGTGATCGGCAGTGGGGCCAGCGGGCTCAATGCCGGCTTCGTGGTCCCAAATTTCGCCAAGGCCGATCCTGCTGCCGTTGTGGCCAAGCTCGGCAGAGAACGTGGCGCAAGACTGCTGGACATGATCGCCGTCGGCGCAGATCGCGTCTTTGCCACGGCGCGCGAAAACGCCATCGATTGCGACGCCGAGCAGGTCGGCTGGATGCACGTCGCGCACTCGGAGAAGATGTTGCCGATGCTCGAGCGCCGCGCCAGAGCGTGGCAGGACCTGGGCAGGCCGGTAAGCATGCTCGACGCCACCGAAGCGCGCCGGCGCGCCGGCATGCGCCATTCCTACGGAGCATTGATCGACCGGAGCGGCGGCACGGTGCACCCGCTCAACTATGCCTATGGACTAGCGGACGCGGCCATCGCGGCAGGTGCCGTGCTGCATGAACATGCTGAAGTCGACGCTGTTACGCGGTCCGGCAATGGCTGGCAACTTGCGAGCGGCGAGCACCGGATAAGTGCACGCGCCGTGCTCTTGTGCAGCAATGCGGCGGAGACGGGTGTCGCACGCCGCCTCGGCCGCATCGTCGTGCCACTGAAAGTCTACCAGATCGCCACCGAACCGCTGGATGAGGTGACGGTTCGGCGCATCTCGCCCGGACGCAACCCTGTCGCCGATACCCGCGCCAATCTGTTTACCTTCCGGCTAGACCGCGACAATCGCCTGATCAGCGGCGGCATGTCCATGCTGCCGATGGGTGCTGCACCACGCATGGCCCGGATGATCGCGCAACGCTTGCAGGCAGAGCTTGGCCTCAAGCACGTACCTGCCGTCGACAGCATCTGGCGCGGTACAGCGGCCATGACCACGGACTTCCTGCCCCACATCTACGAATTCGCTCCCGGTTTCATCGGCGGCATCGGCTGCAACGGCCGCGGCATCGCTTTGACGGCAATGCTGGGCGAAGTGCTGGCGGATGCCGTGTCGGGCACGCGGCTTGCCGACCTGCCCATCCCTCAAGCCTCACCGCGCGGTCTGCCATTCCGCAGCCTTGCCGCGGCAGCGCCCGCGGTTGCCATTGCGCAAGCCAAGTGGCAGGACCGGCGGGAAGGACTTTAGGACGCCGCGCCTGCGACCGGACGCACCAGGCGCTCGAATCGGCGCATCGCGGCGGCAAGCCGACTGTTCTCGCTCAGGGAGTTCGTAGATCCATGCTGATCCTCAACCAGCAAGCCGTGGCCGAGGCCCTGCCGATGGCAGACTGCATCGTCGCCATGCGTGCAGCCCTAAGCGACTTCGCCAAAGGCGAATATCGCCTGTTCCCGCGCCACCAGCTGAACGCCGGCCCGGGTGAGGTTCTGATGGGCCTCATGCCTGTCTTCGCAAACTCTGGCGGGCAGAAGATGTGGTGCCTCAAGGACGTGCTCGTCGCCCGTGACAATGCGGCGCGAGGTCTCGACAATCATCAGGGTGCGGTACTGCTCAACGATGGCGAAACCGGTCAATTGCGCGCCGTGCTGGACGCCACCGAGATTACCGCACGACGCACCGCCGCCACATCGGCGGTCGCGACAGCCGCACTGGCAAGGGCCGACGCCAAAACAGTCGCAATCCTCGGCACCGGCACGCAGGCACAAACCCACATCGACGCGCTGCGCCTGGTCGTGCCGGATGCACGCTTCGTTGTGTGGGGCCGCACCCGCGCCAAGGCCGACGAGCTTGCCCGCACAAATGACATCGAGATCGCCGACAGTGCCAGAGAGGCTGTCGCCAACGCCGACGTGGTGTGCACCTTGACCGGCTCGAAGGAGCCGATCCTCGAGCTTGGCTGGCTGAAGGTCGGTTGCCATATCAACGCCGTCGGATCGAGCAGTCGCGGCGCGCGGGAACTGGGCGACGACATCGTGGCAGTGTCACGCTTCTTCGTGGATTCGCGCAGCCAAGCTGCAGTCGAATGCGGCGAGTTGCTCCAACCTTTCGAGCGGGGCGTAATCGGCGACGATCATATCAGCGCCGAACTCGGCGAAGTGCTGGCAGGCATGCAGCCCGGTCGAGCCTCGGCGTCTGACCTGACCGTGTTCAAATCGCTCGGCATCGCCGTGGAGGATGCCGCGGCCGCATTATGCGCCGTGAACAACGCTACAGCGCTCGGCATCGGCCAGCACGTCGAATGGTAGCGCCGAAAAGCGATGCATAAGCGCCGCCGCCGAATTGATACGGCACGGCACTTTTTCTATGTTATGTGACCATTCATCGTTTGATCAAAGAGGAAGACGAATGAACGTCGAATTCCTGGAACCGGTATCGTCGCGCTCGACAATTCAGGACGGCGTCTATCGCCAGCTGCGCAAGGCCTTGATGTCCGGCCACTTCGATCCGGGCCAGACCCTCACGATCGCGATGCTGTCCGACACGTTCAAGACCAGCCACATGCCGGTGCGTGAAGCCCTGCGCCGCCTCATCGCCGAGAACGCACTTGTGGTTCTGACCACCGGTTCGGCCCAGGTGCCGACGGTCAGCCTGGCCGCGCTGGACGATCTCTGCCTGACGCGCGTCGCGCTGGAGACGCTTGCTACCAAGCTTGCAACCGAGCGCTCCACGCCGGCCGACCGGCGCACCTTCCGCAACCTGGTGGAGGAACACGAGGCGGCAGCCAACGGCAGAAATCTCGAGGACATGCTTGCTCGAAACCAGGAACTGCATTTTGCCATTTACGAATGCTGCGGCTCGCCTGTCATCACGCAGTTCATCCAGAGCCTGTGGCTGCGCTTCGGCCCGTACATGCGCATGCTGTCGGGCCATATCGAACCGGTGTTGGTGTCGGGCAAATACAAGCCGAGTTCGCATCATCGCGACCTGATCGACGCCATGGACGCAGGAGACGGCCGCGCCGCGGCAAAAGCCGTCAAAGGCGATATCGAAACGACGCAGGCATTGCTGCGCCGTCTCTGCAAGGAAATGGTCGACAAGGCCTGAGCGGTCGGACTTCGACGTCCGACCCCGCTTCGGCGCATCGGCCCGAAAACCGGAAGCGGTTTTCGGGAATCACGAAACGCGGCTTCAACAGCCGGATGTCGGCTCGCCGCTTTCAGGCGGCGTGCCTCGAGGTGACCGGCTCCTCGCCGATCAGGCCGCGCGGCCGCAGAAGCAGGACCAGAACAAGCGCCAGGCCGATGACCATCGCCTGTGCCGCACCGCCGTAAATCTGGTATTGCTCGGGCACCATTTTGGAAGATGCCGCGCCGATGGCACTCCAGATACCCCAGACCACGATCGCCCCGAGGATCGCGCCGCGGTTGTTGCCGCTGCCGCCGATGATCAGCATCGTCCAGATCTGGAAGGTGATGATGGGCAGGAAATCGAACGGGCTGACGAAGCCGATGAAGCTGGCATAGAGAGCGCCGGCGAGCCCCATCAACGTCGATCCGATGATGAAGGCCTGCAGGCGGAAGGCACGGGTGTCCTTGCCCAGGGTCTCGGCAGCCACCTCGTCCTCGCGGATCGCCTTGAGCACGCGTCCCCAGGGCGAACGCGCGATACGTTCGAGGGCAATGTAGGCGACAGCCAGGATGGCGATGACGACGGCGAGATAGCCCAGATTGTTGGCGAGCGGCGTTTCAAACACGCCGCGGAACGGATTGGGGATCGAGGCGATACCCAGAGTGCCGCCAGTCAGCGCTTCGAAGTTGGTGGCAACCAGCTGAATGGTGACGGCGATGCCGAAAGTGGCGACCGCGAGATAGTCGCCCCTGAGCCGAACCGTCGCGAGCCCGGTGATCAGGGCGGCAAGTGCCGCCGCCGCCATTGCGCCCAGGATGCCGACGATCCAGGGCAGTTCGAAGTTGCCGAGCAGTTCCGGACGAGCCGGCGCGGTAAGAATGGCAAAGGTGTAGGCGCCGATCGCATAGAAGCCGACGATACCGGCGTTGAACAGCCCGGTGCCACCCCACTGAAGGTTAAGGCCGAGGGTTGCAATCCCCAGGATCAGGGCAACGGTCAGGAAAAATACGATGTAGGAAGCAAACCCGATCATCTGAACCTCACGCACGAGCCGATCTGGAAAACAGGCCCTGCGGCCGGAGGAAGAGAATGATAAGCAGGAGGCCGAATGGCACCGCCGCCTTGTAGCCGGTCGGGATGATCAGCGTCGAAAGGCTTTCGGTGAGGCCGACGATGAGACCGCCGGCAACCGCTCCAAACAGGCTGCCGGTACCGCCGAGGATCGCCGCCGTAAACAGGGCAAGCAGCATGCTGAAGCCCATCTCCGGGCGAATCTGCACGGTAAGACCCGCGAAAACGCCGGCGATCGCGGCAAGCGCGCCGCTCAGCATCCACGTCCAACGCACCACCTTGGCGATGTCGATGCCGCAGACCTGCGAAAGTGCGGGGTTCTCGGCCATCGAACGCATGGCGATGCCGATGCGGCTGTATTTCAGGAACAGGTGCAACCCCACCACCAGCGCCACCGTCAGCACCAGGACCAGGACCTGATCGGGCATCAGCCGGACATTGGGCAGGACTTCCAGCGATATCTGCAGTTCCTCGCTGTAGTAGTGCGCATCAGCACCCCAGATGAACAGCACCAGATTGCGCAGGATGAGCGCTATGCCGAAGCTGGCAAAAACCAGGGTCAGGCTGCCGGCCCGCCGCTTCCTGAGTCTGGAAAACACCAGGCTGTCGGCAGCGATGGCGATCAATCCGGTGCCGATGCATGAAACCACGATGGCGACAAGCAGCGTCCAACCGAAGGAAAAAGGACCGATCGCAGGTGCTGCCGGCAGCAGCGTCACGACCGCAAACGCCAGATAGGCACCCCAGGTCAGCATCTCGGCATGCGCGAAGTTGGCGAATTTGAGCATGTGGGAGCAAAGCGAATAGCCGATTGCCCCGAGCGCGAGGATGCCGCCGGTCAGTAGACCGTCGGCAATTGCTTGTCCGATCATGATTTCCTCCGGAAGCCCAGGAACGCTTCGGCAATGGCGTCGTTGTCGAGCAGGTCGGATGCCGTCCCCGTCATATGGTTTCGGCCCTCGACCAGCACATAGGCACGGTCGGAGACGCGAAGCGCTGCCTTGGCGTTCTGCTCGACCATCAGGACCGCGACGCCGCTTTGAGCGAGACGGCGCAGGTCATCGAGGACCTCGTGAACGATTTTCGGCGCGAGACCGGCGGTCGGTTCATCGAGCATGATGACACGCGGATCGGTCATCAGCGCGCGCGCCACGGCCAGCATCTGGCGCTGGCCGCCCGAAAGCACGTTGGCCGGAGCGCGGCGGCGCTCGGCCAAGGCGGGGAAGTGTTCGAAAGCGCGCTGGACGCGCTCGCGCATCAGCGGCCGCGACAGCGTATGGCCGCCGCTGATGAGGTTGTCCTCGATCGACAGGGACGAAAAGACATTGCTGGTCTGAGGCACGAAACCGACACCGGCAGCGATGATCTCATGCGTCGGCAGGCCGGAGATGCGCTCGCCACCAAGCCTGACCTCGCCGCCCTCGACCAGCACAAGCCCGGCCAACGCCTTGAGAAAGGTCGACTTTCCGGCGCCGTTGGGGCCGATCAGGGTGACAAGCTCGCCGGCATCGATGGCGACCGAGATGTCGAACACGATCGGCATGCCGGGAATGTAGCTGGCGCGCACGTTGCGCGCCTCGCAGACGGGCACGCTCATGCGAGTTCTCCCACTGTCACATCGCCAAGATAGGCATCGACGATGCGCTGATCCTTCATGACGCCTGCAGGCTCGCCATCGAAGATCACCTTGCCCTGCGCCATCACCACGATGTGGCGGCAGATGCGCATGACCATGTCCATGTTGTGCTCGACGATAAGGAAGGCCACACCGCGCTGGTTGAGCGCCACGATCTTGTCGATCAGCGTTTCAATGAGGGTCGGATTGACACCTGCCGTCGGCTCGTCGAGCAGGATCAGCGGCGGATCGACCATCATCACGCGGGCAAGCTCGAGAAGCTTCTGCTGTCCGCCCGAGAGCACGCCGGCGAGGTCGCGTGCCTTGTCGGCCAGGCCGGTGAAGGCAAGCACGTCCATCGCCCTTTCGCGCGCGCGGCGCTCTTCAGCGCCGACCAGCCCACTGCGAAACCAGTTGTTCCAGAATTTTTCGCCCGACTGGCCCGTCGCCGAGAGCATGACATTTTCCAGCACCGACATCTGCGGGAAAGGGCGAGGTATCTGGAAGGTGCGTGCCAGGCCGGCACGAAAGATCCGGTCGGGCCGAAGACCTGAAATGCCCTGCCCGGCGAAGATCACCTCGCCTGCACTTGGCTGGACTTCACCGGCAATGAGACCGAACAGCGTGCTCTTGCCGGCACCGTTGGGCCCGATCAGGCCGGTGATCTGCCCCGCCTTCACCGAGATGTTGACGCCGTCGACCGCCTTGAGGGCACCGAAGCTGCGCGACAGTCCGCGGGTCTCGAGGATGACTTCTCCCGTCCGGATCATGCACTGCCTCGCTTGGCTTCGACCGCCTGGCTTGCCGCGCCGTCCCGCCCGTCCCACAGATTGTTGAAGAAGCGCGACAAGCGATCCATGCCTTCGTCCAGACGCTCCAGGCTTTCGGAACCGAAACAGACGCGCAAGTGGCCCTCGCCCGATTGACCGTAGAAACTGCCCGCCTCGACCACCACATCCGCCTCGTTGAGGATCTTTTCCGCGAGCGTCTGCGAGGGAATACCGAACGCGGAGATGTCAGGGAAGGCGTAGATGGCGCCCTGGGGCGAAGGACATTTCACCCCAGGCATCTGGTTCAGCCGGCGCACGACCAGGTCGCGCTTCTGCCGGTCGTCGTCAACCAGGTCGGCAAGCACTTCAGAAGGGCCGGTGATCGCAGCGCGACCACCGGCCTGGATAAATGTATTGACGTGGGTGGCGTCGTTGGCGGTGATCTTGAGCAGACCCGGCATGGCCCACGCCGGCGCTGTCAGATAGCCTAGACGCCACCCATCCATGGCAAAGGATTTGGTGAATGCAAAGGCTGTGATGGTGCGCTCGGCCATGCCGGGAAGCGCTGCAATGCTGGTATGGGCATGGCCGTCATAGACCATGTCTTCATAGACCTCGTCGGAAAGCACGAGCAGGTCACGCGCGATCGCCAGATCGGCCAGGCCCTGCAGTTCGGCGCGGGAGTAGACGCGGCCGGTCGGATTGACCGGATTGACCAGCACGATCATCCGGGTGCGCGGCGTGATCTTGGCTTCGATCAGATCGATGTCGATGGTGAAGTCGTTGCCGGCATCGAGCTGGACGAATACCGGCTTTGCACCGGCGAGCTCGATCTTGCCGACATGCTGCGGATAGAACGGATCGAGCAGGATCGCCTCGTCACCCGGATCAAGCAGCGCGAGGAAAGCAGCGAAGGACGCATGAGTGAGGCCGTTGGTGACAAGGACATCGGCGGCGGTGACATCCATGCCATTCTGCCGGCGCAGCTTTTCGGCGAGCGCCTCGCGGAAGCTGGCAGTCCCCTTGAGGTCGCTGTAGTGGACGTCGCCAGCCAGCAACGCCGCGATCGTTGCCTGCTTGATGTGATCCGGCGTATCGGCAGAAGGGCGCCCCAGCTCCAGATGAATGAGATCGCGCCCGCTGCCGGCAAGGGCCGCAGCCTTCTGATACATGCCGAACGACTTTTGCGGCGTCTCCGAGATACGCCTGGCTACCCGCTTCATCAAATCACCTGACTGTCATTTTCCGCAGCGCCGGCCTTGCGGCGCGCGATCACTTCGATCTCGACCTTGATCTCTTCGACGGGGAAGCCGCAGATGATGGTCGTGTTGGTTGGCCGAGGATCGGCGAAGGTCTCGCCGAGCACCCTGGAAACAGCCATCACGTCGTCGCGGCTGGCGAGATACACGCGCACCGACACGATATCCGAAATGTGCGCATCCGCCTCAGCCAGGGCCCCGGCGATGATGGCGAGCGAGCGTCGCGCCTGCGCTTCTGCCTCGGGCGCGAACCCGCCAATCGCCGGATCATGTCCGGCGGTACCGGAAACGAAAACCCAGTTGCCGTCCACCAGCGCCCGGGAATAACCGGCCAGTTCCTCAAAGGGAGAGCCGGAATAGATAGCTTTTCTCGTCACCTAAAGCCTCTTGGCAAACGCTCATTTGATCAAATCATCATCTTGGATATAGCAAGTCGCGAGCGATTTCAACCGACGATCGCGTCCAGATAAAAGTGGTGGCAAGATAGGTGACGACAGGCGGCCAGCGTTCGACAAACGCCGCCGTTCATCCGGCTCTCCAGGGATCGGAGCGCGGCTCGCGATCTGCCGCAGTCAGCGTACCAGCGTCGCCGTACCGTTCTCGATGAGGCGTACGAGGCTGAGCGCGGTCATCTCGGAGGATTTGGGATTGATCTTCAGTGGCTCGTTTTCGAGCCTTAGGTCGAGCTTACCGAAGGCACCGGAAGCACTGATCTCGTGGACGTTGCGGCTGACATGGGGGTCGGCAACCAGCGCAACGCGCGTGCGCTCGAGGCCGATGCCCGACAGTGCTGTTATAACGGCGACATTGGCATTCTGTGGGAAGCTTGCTGCCGCCTCGCGCGCCGAGCCGACGAAGAATTCGGTTCGCTCGGTGAGACTGTCGAGGTGGACAAGTTCGGCAGCCTTGGTGCCGTGCCAGGCACGGGGCGGCTTGACGATCGAATGGCGGACATCGTCGAGCGGCAGCACGGAGGCTGCGGCCAGCGCGCCAAGGTCGCCGAGTGCGCCGGAGGGTACAAGGATGCGGCTTCCGGCCTCATCGGCGACCGACAGCAGCAGGCCGAGCAACGCCTCGTCGGTGAAGGCGCTGGTCGAGGAAACCACGAAGCTTCCGGCGTGGCGCAGCGCCGCCTCGCCCCAGGCGGACACGGCCGGCCGACCTGCCGCCTCGATCACCATGTCCAGATCGAGCCCGGCCAGCTCGTCAGGGCGGGAGATCAGGCGCGCGCCTTGCGGCAGGCCAGCACGCTCGCGCCCGGCATCACGCACAGCGACCGCGACGACCTCGATCGCATCGGGCTGGCGCTCGGCCAGCAGTGCGCCTACGCGGCTGGCAATTGCCCCCCAGCCGACGAAGCAGAGCCGCAGAGGGCGACGGGGTTTAGAGCCCGACATAGCGCTGCACCAGTTCGGCATTGCTGGTCAGGTCTACGCCGGTGCCCGACCAGACGGTACGGCCCTTCTCAAGAATGTAGTGGCGGTCGGCGAGGCGCTTCAGCACGTTGAGGTTCTTGTCGATCAGGAGGATAGACTGGCCTTCAGCCTTGAGCGCCTCGATGCATCCCCAGATCTCGGCGCGGATGACCGGCGCAAGACCTTCGGTCGCCTCGTCGAGGATGAGCAGCTTCGGGTTGGTCATCAGCGCCCGGCCGACGACCAGCATCTGCTGCTCGCCGCCGGAGAGAGTTCCCGCAGCTTGCCCGGCCCGCTCCTTCAGCCTAGGGAACAGCGCGTAGACGCGTTCCAGCGTCCACGGGTCCTTGCGGCCGAGACGATTGGCGGCGGTGGCGACGAGATTTTCGCGCACGGTCAGCGTGGCAAAGGTCTGGCGGCCCTCCGGCACCAGGCCGACGCCAAGGCGGGCGACCGTCTCTGGCGTCGCGCCGCGCACATCGCGGCCGGTA
Organism: Aminobacter sp. MET-1; assembly: GCF_026521175.1. NCBI lineage: Bacteria > Pseudomonadati > Pseudomonadota > Alphaproteobacteria > Hyphomicrobiales > Phyllobacteriaceae > Aminobacter > Aminobacter sp. MET-1. Next base: position 144,305 of record NZ_JAMSHL010000010.1, read on the forward strand.
AAACGCACTTCGCCCGACATCGGCCGGACGAGGCCCATGATCGATTTGACGGTGGTTGTCTTGCCCATGCCGTTGCGGCCGAGCAGGGTGACGACCTCGCCCTCGCCGATCTCCAGTTCGACGTCGAAGAGAACCTGGCTCCGGCCGTAACCCGATTGCAGTTTGGCGACGCTCAGCACAGCTCGTCTCCTTCACCAAGATAGGCGGTGCGCACGTCCGGATTGTCCCGGATCTCGTCGACAGTGCCGGTGGCGATGACGCGCCCGTAGACCAGCACCGAGATGCGGTCGGCAAGAGCGAACACCGCCTCCATGTCGTGCTCGACAAGCAGCATCGAGACATGGCTCCTCAGACCGCGCAAAGTCTCGATCATCTGCTGGCTCTCGACATGGCCGAGGCCGGCCATCGGCTCGTCGAGCAACAGAAGTCGCGGCTTGGTCGCAAGGGCCACCGCCAGTTCCAGCTGCTTCTGCTCACCATGGGAGAGATTGGCGACCAGCTCGTCGGCGCGACACTCGAGCCCCACGGTCGCGAGGTGGTGCGCCGCCTCCTCGGCCAGCATCTTCTCGCGGCGCACATCACCCCAGAAGCGGAAACTGTGTCCCTGCCGAATCTGCACGGCGATGGCGACGTTGTCGCGTACCGTATAGTCGGGCAGCAAGCAGGTGATCTGGAAGGTACGAGCCAGACCGAGCAACACGCGCCTGGACGTCGGCACACCGTCGACCGACCTGCCGTCAATCTCGATCGTACCTTCATTGGGCCTGATCTCGCCCATCAACTGCGAGATCAGCGTCGTTTTGCCAGCACCGTTCGGGCCGATCAGGGCGTGGATCTCGCCCGGATTGACGGTGATGTCGACATGGTCGGTGGCAAGCAGCCCGCCGAAGCGCTTGACCAGGCCGCGGACATTGAGGATCGGCTGGCTCATGCGCGCCTCCCGAAAAGACGGGCGCCCAGCGCCTGCACGCCGCCTTGTGTGTAGAGCACCACGAACAGCAGGATCAGGCCGAGGCCGAGCTGCCAGTTCTCGGTCCACGAGGCGAGCAGCGTTTCCAGCACGATAAACACGGCGGCACCGATCAGCGGCCCGAACAGCGTGCCGACGCCGCCGAGGATGACCATCACCATCAGTTCGCCCGACTTGGTCCAATGCAGCATATCGGGGCTGGCAAAGCGCAGGAAGTTGGCCATCAGCGCCCCCGCAAGACCGCAGCCCATGCCCGAGATCACGAAAGCCATCAGCTTGTAGCGATACGCCGGCAGGCCGATCGCCGCCATGCGCCGCTCGCTCTGTCGCAGGCCGACGATGACGTTGCCGAAGCGCGAATTGACGATGCGCCAGAGCACGAAGAAAAACAGCACCGCGAAGGCGAGGCAGACATAGTAGACCGTCTGCTTATCGCGCATGTTGAGGCCCGGCAGCTCGTTGGCGCGGCGGATGATCAGGCCATCGTCGCCGCCATAGGTCTTGAGCGAGACAAACAGGAAGAACAGCATCTGGGCGAAGGCGAGCGTGATCATGATGAACTGGACGCCGCCGGTGCGCAGCGACAGCGCGCCGATGAGCGCCGCCATGATGCCTGAGACCACCAGCGCCACAGGGATGGTGATCAACAGCTGGTTGGTGCCTGGGATGAAGCCGAGCAGCGGCTCGCCCAGCGCATAGTGCTGGTAGAGGATGCCGACGACATATCCGCCGATGCCGAAGAAGGCCGCGTGGCCGAAGCTGACCATGCCGCCATAGCCGAGCACGAAATTGAGGCTGGCCGCTGCGATGCCGTAGATCAGCACGCGCGTCGCCAGCGACGTCAGCGCGGTGTAACCGGTGAGGTCCGCCACCGTCGGCAGCGCAATCAGCGCGATCAGCACACCGGCTAGCAAGGCAGGTCGCTTGAGTGAAGTTTCCATTGGCGCAGCAGTACCCAACTCAGGAATTCCGGATGAAGAGGCCTTTCGGCCGGATCAGAAGCACGATCGCCATCAGAAGGTAGATGCCCATCGACGAGATGCCGGCGCCCAGCGCATCGGCCTCGGGACCAACCATCACCTGACGCAGCAGGCCCGGCAGATAGGCGCGCAGGCTGGTGTCGACGATGCCGAGCACGAGGCTGGCGAAGAAAGCGCCGCGGATAGAGCCGACACCGCCGATGACGACAACGACGAAGGTGGTGATCAGGATCTGCTCGCCCATGCCGACCTGCACTGCGAGGATCGGCCCGGCCATGAAGCCGGCGAGACCGGCAAGCAACGCGCCGAGACCGAAGACCAGCGTGTAGAGCAGGCGGATGTCGACGCCGAGCGCGCGCACCATCTCGCGATTGGTCGAGCCGGCGCGAACCAACATGCCGATACGGGTCTTGTTGATCAGCAGATACAGGCCGACGGCAACCAGCAGGCCAACCAGAATGATGGTGAGGCGATAGATCGGGTAGAACAGCCCGGGCAGCAGCTCAACCGAGCCGTCCAGCAGCGCCGGCATCGACACGAACAGCGGCTGGCGGCCGAACAGGATGGTGATGGTCTGGTTGAAGATCAGGATCAGGCCGAAAGTCGCCAGCACCTGGTCGAGATGGTCACGCTGATAAAGCCTGCGCACGACCAGGAATTCGATGGCGACGCCAGCAATGGCTGCCGCCGCAAGGGCTGCTGGAATGCCGAGCCAGAACGATCCGGTCTCGGCCGCGACCCAGGTGCCGGCATAGGCGCCAATCATGTAGATCGACCCATGCGCCAGGTTGATGACGCCCATGATGCCGAAGATCAGCGTCAGGCCGGCAGCCAGCAAGAACAGCATCACGCCGAACTGCACGCCGTTGAGCAATTGTTCGAGGAAGAGCGTCATCTCGGATCACTTCACACAGGAGAACTCTTGGGGAGAGACGACGCGGACCGTCTCCCCCCAACCGGCAGGGCCGGGATTACATCTTGCATTCGGCCGAATAGGCGTCGCCGTGGTCCTTGAACACGTCGCCGACCGTCTTCAGCATCGGCTTGCCATCGGCGCCCTTCTCGACCTTCAGCGCGTACCAGTTCTGCACCGGGTGCTGGTTGGGGCCAAAGGCGAACTTGCCGCGCACGGATTCGAAGTCGGCCTTGCGCAGGGCGTCGCGGAAGGCATCGGCGTCGTCGAGGCTGCCGCCGGTCGCCTTCAACGCCGAGGCATAGGCAAGAGCCGCGTCATAACCCTGGCTGGCATAGTAGGTGACCGGGCGGTTGTAGGCCTTGGTCCAGGCTTCCATGAACTTCTTGTTGGCCGCGTTGTCGAAGTCGGAGTTCCAGTGGCTCGTAACGTTGAGGCCGAGGGCCGCGTCGCCGACGGCGGCGAGCGTCACGCCGTCCATCGACGGCTCGGCCACCACCATCGGGATTTCCTTCATCAGGCCTGCCTGCTCGTACTGGCGCAGGAAGGTGATGCCGAGGCCGCCCGGATGGAACTGGAAGACCACGTCGGGTTTGGCCGCGCGGACCTGAGCGAGTTCTGCAGCGAAATCGGTCTGGTCGAGACGGGTGTAGATTTCGCCTGCGATCTCGCCCTTGAAGTAGCGCTTGAAGCCGGCGATGGCGTCCTTGCCGGCCTGATAGTTCGGGGCCAGCACGAAAGCCTTCTTGTAGCCGAGATTGGTGGCGTTCTGGCCGGCACTCTCATGCAGGCTGTCGTTCTGCCAGGAGACGACGAAATAGTTCGGGTTGCACTCCTTGCCGGCCATGTTCGACGGCGCGGCATTGGGGCTGATGTAGAAGGCGTCGTTGTCGACGATATCGGGAACGGTGGCACCGGCGACGTTTGAGAACACGATGCCGGTGAACAGCTTGATGCCTTCCTCACCGAGGAAGCGTTCGGCGATCTGCTTGCCCTGGCCAGGCTTCAGGCCATCGTCCTCGACGACCAGCTCGACCGGCACGCCGCCCAGCTTGCCGTCTTCCATGGCAAGCTTGAAGCCGTCGCGAATGTCTTGGCCGAGATAGCCGGCCGGGCCCGATAGCGTGGTGATCATGCCGATCTTGACCGGGTCGGCAGCGAAAGCCGGAAACGCCGCAAGCGCTGCGATCGATGCGGCAAGAATGGTTTTCCTCACAGTCGGTTCTCCTCTGGTCGGCACGTTCTAGCGCGCATTGTTGATTGCAGGCTGGCCGGGTGCGTCGATGTCTAGAGGCACGAACCGGAACGAAGCCGCCTCCGCCGTCAACCGGCCGAAGACAGGGGCGGGAAAATGGTAAGGCGCAAGTACGGTGCCCGCAGCAGCCGCCGCACCGAGCAGGCCGATCCGCGTCGCGCGCGCCTGGGCCGGGTCCTCGCAGAAATTGCAGACGATGCTGTCATCGCCGAGCTGCAGCGGATGGTGGACAGCATCGGCCAGAAACAGCACCTCGCCCTCGCCCGTGTCGAGCGAGACCACCACCATGCCGGGCGAATGTCCGGGCGCCGGCTTCAGTTGCAGCCCATTGGCCACCTCGGCGTCCGAAGCCACTGCCTCGAAGCCTACGGACCGGATGATGGGCAACACGCTATCGGCGAAGGCGCCATGCAGCGTGTTGCCGTCGACCGACGCCTCGTGGATACCAATCCAATGGGCAAGCTCGGTTTCGGCGACGACGTAGCGCGCATTGGGAAAGGTCGGCCGCCAGGTTTCGCCTTCCCGCCTTGTGTTCCAGCCGACATGGTCGGCGTGCAGATGCGTGTTGATGACGATGTCGACACGCTCGGGCGAAATGCCGAGCGCCAGCAGCGTCTGGAGGAATTGGGTTTCGCGGCGATGCCAGGCCGGCCGGTGCGGCCGCTCCTTGGCGTCGCCGATGCCACCGTCGATCAGCGCCACATAATCAGGTGTCTCGATGACGTAGCAATTGAAGCTGAGCGCCACCGTCCCGCCCTCGGGATCGACAGTGCCTTCAGGCGAACGCCTGCGAGCAGCTTCCAGATCCTCGCGTGACAGCCCCGCGAAGATCGCACGCGCCGGCCAGGCAACATTTGCCATGTCGGGGATGCAGGTCACCACAACTGAGCCGGCATGTAGCTGCTCCAGTTCGATGCCGAATTCTGGAAGTTGGAGCCGACGGACCCTCATTCCGCCCTCAGAGGTCGCATTCGCCGGCGAACGGATCGCCATGCGCTTCGAGCAGCTTTTTGCGCGTCTTCAGCGTTAGCTGGCCGGCATCGTCCTTCACCACCTGCATCGCATACCAGTCCTGCACGGGATGCTGGTTCTTGCCGAAGCTGAAGCTGCCGCGCGTGGTCTTGAACTCGGTTTTGAGCAGCGCTGCACGGAATGTATCGAGATCTTCTACGTCGCCCTCGGACTGCTTGAGCGCCGAAGCGATGGCAAGTGCGGTATCGTAGCCTTGCGCTGCATACATCGTCGGCGTGCGCTTGTAGGTCTCGGAGAACCTCGCGACAAACTCGCGGTTGGTGTCATTGTCGAGGTCGGTGTTCCAGGAGCCCGAGACATTCAATCCCTCCGCCGCCTCGCCCACTGCCTTGAGGATGGCGTGGTCCATCGAAGGCTCGGCAACCACCATCGGCACTGTGCCAAGCAGGCCAGATTGCTGGTATTGGCGCAGGAAGGCGATCCCAAGCCCACCTGGCTGGAACTGGAATACCACGTCCGGATTGGCCGCCTTGATCTGGGCCATCTCCGCTGCAAAGTCCGTTTGGTCAAGGCGCGTATAGATCTCGCCCGATATCTCGCCCTTGAAGTAGCGTTTGAAACCCGCGACCGCGTCCTTGCCGGCCTGGTAGTTCGGCGCAAGCACGAACGCCTTCTTGTAGCCGAGGTCGGTGGCGTTCTGGCCCGCGCTACCCTGCATCGTGTCGGTTAGCCACGAAAGGACAAAGTAGTTCGGGTGGCAGCCCTTGCCGGCAAATTCGGAAGGCCCCGCATTGGGGCTGACGAAGATCGCGTCCGCGTCGACGATTTCGGGAACAGCCGCACCCGCCACGTTGGAGAAGACGATGCCGGTAAAAAGCCTGACGCCTTCATCGTTCAGAAACCTCTCTACGATCTGGCGACCGTTGCCAGGCTTGAGACCGTCGTCTTCCACCAGCACCTTGACGGGGACGCCGCCAAGCTTTCCGCCTTCGAGGTCGATCGCGAGCTGGAAGCCGTCGCGCACATCCTCGCCGAGATAGCCCGCCGGACCGGAAAGCGTCGTGATCATGCCGATCTTGACCGGTTCCAGGGCGAATGCAGTCGAGTTGCACAGCGAGGCGACCGCGAGGGCAATGAGCGAGGACTTCAGTTTCATGTCTTGGTTCCAGATCTGAGGGGCGGCGCGCCACCGAGTGGCGCGCATGCATCACGAAGGCAGGCCGATCAGAGCTTCACCCAGCCCTCCGGCGGGGTCTTGCCCGGATGAAGCGCGCCGCATTTCGGGCAGGTGCGCGCCTTTTCGTCGGCATAGAACGCCTGGTAGATCGGCGGCAGATCGCGGACGATGCTCTTCAGCGTGACTTCGACGCGCTTGACCAGCCCGTTGCACTCGAAGCAGTACCATTCGAAGGCGTCGAGCAGGCCGTCATTGCGCTTCGGTTCGACGACCAAGCCGATGGAGCCCTCCTGCGGGCGCTGCGGCGAGTGGCGCACATGCGGCGGCAGAAGAAAGATTTCGCCTTCGCGGATCGGCACATCGTAGAAATTGCCGTTGTCCACCACCTTGAGCATCATGTCGCCCTTGAGCTGGTAGAAGAACTCCTCGACCGGATCGTCGTGATAGTCGGTGCGCTTGTTGGGGCCGCCGACGACAGTCACCATCAGGTCGGCGTCTTCCCAGATCTGCTGATTGCCGACAGGCGGCTTGAGCAGGTGGGCGTGCTCGTCGATCCACTTCGAAAAGCTGAAGGCCGAAAGGCGTCTGGTCATTGTCGTTCCTCCTTTTGGTCGGCGCGCAAGCGTCGGATTTGGCAGGTCGGGCCCCAGTCTTCAGGCTTCACCCTTCAGGCTGAGGTCTTCAGACCGCAGGCTTCGAAGGCAGCACGGGTGGCGCGCTTCTCGGCCTCGGTAAGTTCCAGCAGCGGCGGCCGCACACGTCCACCCGACTGACCCAGCAGCTCCTGCCAGTATTTCTGGTGCGAATGCGGCTTCTCGGCCGGGCGTGTGTTCTTGAGCGCTGCGCGCACCGGATCGAGGCTGTCGCGGATGCGGCGTGCCTCTTCCGCTTTGCCGGCAAAAGCAAGGTCGGTGTATTCGCGCATGCGCTTGTCGTGCCTGGTCTGAATGAGATAGGGCGGCGACGAACACAGATAGAGCTGCCAGTTGAGCTCCAGAATGTTGTCCAGCCACTCCTCCTCGGAAGCCGTGCTGACGAGGATGCGATCGCCCGCGAGTCTGGTCAGTTCGGAGTACATCGGCCGCGGTACCGAGTATTTGATGGCGACGACGTTCTCGATGTCGGCCAGCTTGTTGCACAGTTCGGGGCTCATAAGGTAGCCGCTGTCGGGATGGCTCCAGAGCGCTATGCCGATGTCCACCTTGTCGGCAATGGTGCGGTAGTAGTTGAGCAGCGTCTCGTCCTGCTCCTTGAAGAAATGCAGGATCGGTGCGTGCACGACAATGTAGTCGGCGCCGCATCTCTCAGCATGTCTTGCCAGATCGATCACCACGTCCATGTTCTGGTCCGAGCAGGACATGATGGTCTGGGCGCGGCCGGCGCAGGCTTCGACCGCCAGATCAAAGCTGCGCTTGCGCTCGTCGATCGACATCGAGAAGAACTCGCCCTGCTTGCCGGCGATGAAAAAGCCGTCGATGCCGAGATCGCCGATCCAGTGGTCGACATTGCGGCGGAAACCGTCCTCGTCGATCGACAGGTCATCCTTGAACGGCATCAGCGCTGCGGCCCAGACGCCCTTCATAGTCGCCCTCGAATGGGCCTTGGCGGTCTTCTTGTCGTACTTCATCGAATGCGAACCTTTCCGGGGACTTCGGGCTTCGGCTAGATCGCCATGCGGTGCGAGATGTTCTTGACCACGGTGTAGTGCAAGATGCCTTCCGCTCCGCCTTCGCGGCCGAAACCACTCTCCTTGACGCCGCCGAACGGCGTCTCGGCGACCGAGGCCTCCAGCGTGTTGATCGACACGTTACCGGCTTCTAGGTCGTCGGTGAGCTGGTCGACATTGGCGGCCGAATTGGTGAAGGCGTATGCGGCAAGTCCGAAGGGCACGCCATTGGCCTTCTCGATCGCCTCATCGAGCGAGGAAACGGGATTGATCACCGCCAGCGGGCCGAATGGCTCCTCGCGCATGACACGGGCATCGTCGGGCAATTCCGACAGGATCGTCGGCGGGTAGAAGTAGCCGCTGTTGCGCGGACGCTCGCCACCGAGCAACAGCTTGGCGCCCTTCGACAGCCCGTCCGCCACCAGCATTTCCATCGCCTCGACACGGCGGTGGTTGGCCACCGGGCCCATCTCGGTGCCCTCGTCGAGGCCGTTGCCGACTTTCACGGCGCGAGCACGCTCGATGAAGGCTTCGGTGAACGGCTTGTAGATGCTCTCATGGACGAAGAAGCGCGTCGGCGAGGTGCAGACCTGACCGGAATTACGCACCTTGCGGATGGCCGAGGCGATGCCGGCCTTCACCGGGTCGGCATCGTCGCAAACGATCACGGGTGCATGACCGCCGAGTTCCATCAGCACCGGCTTCACATATTGGGCCGCAAGGCCGGTGAGGCGCTTGCCGACAGCGGTCGAGCCGGTGAAGGCGATCAGGCGCACCGGCTCCTGCGGGATCAGGTATTCGGAAATCTGGGCAGGCACGCCGAAGACGAGGTTAAGCACGCCAGCCGGCAAGCCGGCGTCATGGAAGGCCCGGGCGATGTGCAGGCAGCCGGCCGGGGTTTCTTCCGCAGCCTTGATGATGATCGAACAGCCTGCGGCCAAGGCGCCAGCGATCTTGCGCGCCGGCTGGCTCATCGGAAAGTTCCACGGCGAGAATGCCGCCACCGTGCCGATCGGCTGGTGATGGACGATGTAGCGGATGCCCGGCTCGCTGGGGATGACGCGGCCATAAATGCGCTGTGCTTCGCCCGCATCCCATTCGAAGAACTCGGCACCGCGGATCACCTCAAGGCGCGCCTGCTGGAATGGCTTGCCGTGCTCCCGGGTGATGTCGGCAGCGATCTCGTCAATACGCTCGCGCAGAAGCGACGCCGCCTTGCGCAGCACTTCGGCGCGGCGCGCCGGCGAGGTCTTGCGCCAGGTGACAAAACCACGCTCGGCAGCCTCAAGGGCCGCGTCGAGGTCGTGAGTGGATGCAACCGGAACCGCGCCGATCACGCTCTCGTCGGCCGGATTGATGACAGGCAGCGTTTCCGCCGTCTTGCGCCAGGCGCCGCCGATATAGAGCTGGAGATCGGGATAGTTGGGCATTGGGGCGTCTCAGCTCCGTAGTGGCATGTTTCTGCGAGGCGCCTGGAAGCCCTCGGCTCCGACGTCGTGGACCCCAAGATCAATGGAAACGATTATATCGACAAGACGGATTTATCTGATAAATTAATATTCTTTTCTGTATAAATGCCGGGCATGCGGCAGACGTCTACATTCCAGCCCTGCGTCAAGGAGGCCGCCTGCGTGAAGATCACCATCAAGCAGATCCAGCAGTTCCTGGCGGTCGCAGAGCTTGGCAGCTTTTCGCGCGCCTCGAAGCGGCTTGGCACGGCGCAGCCGGCCCTGTCGCAGGCAATCCGCGATCTCGAGGCGGAGCTGTCGGTGCGCCTGTTCGATCGCACCACCCGCCGCGTCGAGCTGACCGATGCCGGCCGCGAATTCCAGAACTCCGCAACCAAGGTGGTCGAGGAGCTGGAGCACGCAGTGGAAGGCGTGCACATGCTGGCGGAACGGCGGCGCGGACGCCTGCGCATCGCAGCGCCTCCGCTGCTCGCCTCGGTCGTGCTGCCCCAGGCCATCGCCGAGTTCCAGAAGAGTTATCCCGGCATCTCGGTACAGCTGGCAGACGTCGGCACCGAGCAGATCGTCGAAAGCGTGCGCAGCGGCCAGGCCGATTGTGGCCTCGGCACCTTCTCGCCGGCAGAGGATGGCATCGAACGACTGTCCCTGGTGCGCGACAGCCTGATGCTGTTCTGCGACCACCGCAGCCCGTTCCATAGCGAGTTGCAGGTCAAATGGGCCGAGCTGGCGGAGCAGCCGCTGATCACGCTGACACGCGACAGCGGCATCCGGCTGCTGGTCGAAGTAGGCTTCGAAATGGCGCAGATACCGTTCAAGCCGGCCTTCGAGGTGACGCAGGTGACGACGGCCATCGCCTTGGTCGAGGCAGGCCTCGGCATCGCCGTGCTGCCCACCTACGCACTGGCGGCAGCGCGTTTCCGCAAGGTCTCGGGCAAGCCCTTGGCAGAGCCTACCATCTCGCGCGAGGTGTCGTTGATCCATGCGACCGGCCGCTCGGTCTCGCCTGCCGTCTCGGCCTTTGCTGCCGTCGTGCGCCGCTACGCCCAGCAATTGACGCCGCGCGAAACCAGCTGACGGTCAGCCGTTGATGAGCCTGACCAGAGCCTTGGACAAGGCGGCATCTGCGGAGGCGAGGTCGAGGAGCACGTCGAAATGGTTGCGGTCGGGGATTACCAACAGCTCCGAGACAAAGCCTGCCTCGCGCCAGAGACGATCATATTCGGCCGATTGCCGCCGGAACCCGTCCGGCTCACCATCGGCATAGGCGACGATAATTGGACAGCCGACCCTGGGCAGGTTTGCCGTAGGGCTCAGTCGCTCGACGGCCGCCTCGTCCAGCTTAATCCAGTCCTGCACGAAGGATCTCGAGATCGGCGCGAGATGGAACAGGCCGCTGATCGGCAAAGCGCCCTTGATGACATTCTCTGGCACGCCTGAAGCATCGTGCCAGCCGCCCGAAAGCACCGCACCCGTCAGGTGTCCGCCGGCCGAGCTGCCGCCGACATAGATACGATCGGGATCGACGCCGAACGCGCGGCCGTTCTTCCACAAGAAGCCGATGGCCGCCCTCACCTCGCGCACGATCTCGTCAAGCGACGCCTCGGGCGCCAGCTTGTAGTCGACCACGGCGGTGGCGATACCATTCTTCGCCAGCATCGCCGCCATGAAGGCGGAGTCGTTTTTGGACAGCATGCGCCAATAGCCGCCATGGATGAACACGAACACCGGCCGCAGCCCGCCTGATGTGCCGTAGATGTCGATCGTCTGGCCGCTCTGCTCGTCATAGACGACATCGAGATGCGTGGCGTGGCTCCGCATCTCTTCGGAGCGGCCGCGATAACAGCGCATGGCGGCCTCGAAGACCTCAGGCGTCACGGAAGCCCGCGCGCCGTAGTCGCGGTCGAGGACTTCACGCTTCCAGTTGGCTTCTTCGGCAAGCACGCTCATGCGTTACTCCTGTCAGGCGACGAAAGCGCGGATGGTGTCGGCCACCACCTTCGGCTGCTCGAGCGTCGGGAAGTGCGTCTTGCCGGGCAGCTTGTTGGGCTTGTACCAGCTGTTGCCCGCAGCGAAATCGAGCTGCGCCTGAGCATATTCCGGCTCGAAAGGCTGCGAATAGATGTGGGTGATCGGACGCTTCTCGCCGAGCGCGGCCATGCGCTGCATCGGGTTGCCCCATTTGCGGTAGGCCTTGCCGATCTCGCGGCCCGAACGCGCCCACATCTCGAAGCTGTACTTGGCCATCTCGTTGTTGACGTGATTGATGATGTCCTGGTTCTCGGTGTCGCCGATCCAGTAGTTGAAGAAGTCGCCGCGGCCATTCTCCCAGTTGGTCCGATCCTGGATATGGTCGATCATGCGGAAGAAGTCTTCGTGGGGCGTGGTCTGAATCCAGTCGATCACGACTGAACGCGGGATGCGCGCCGTGCCGAGACGGTCGGTCACCTCGATGTTGGCCCAGCCGCCATGCGAGGTCGACACCGGCACCACCTTGTCGATGTTCATCTTGTCGAGGAAGGCAACGACGTCAGACGCCTGGTCGTCGACGGTGAAGTCGCCGTCATGCTCGCGATGCTCGCCATGGCCGCGCCAGTCCAGGCGGACGACGCGATGGGTCTTGGCCAATTCCGGCGCGAGCGTCTTGAACAGACGGTGGTCCTGGCACCAGCCCGACAGAAGCAGCAGCACCTCGCCCTCGCCCGCTTCGTCATAAGAAAGCGTGTTGGCACCGATCTGGATGGATTTCATCATTGGTCTCCGGAAACTCAAGGCGCGATGCGCCAGTCATCTGTGGTCAGGCGAGCGGCTCGGTGGCCGTCGGCGCATAACGCGCCGTCTTCATGCGCTCGGCGCCAAGTTCGCGGCTCTTGCCGGTAATCTTCATCACCTGCGAGCGCAGATCGTCGGGCCAGAAATTCATGTCGCCGAGACGCTCGGCGGTATCCTGCGTGTGCTCGGTGATCGGCCGCTCGCGTTCTTCCCAGGCGGCCAGCGCCTGCTCGATGTCGACAGCATCGGCTACGGCAGCGGCTAGCCCCAGGCCGTTCATCAGCGCGCAACCACCGCCCTGGCCGAGATAAGGCGGCATGGCATGCGCCGCATCGCCGAGGATCGCCGTGCGGCCTTTGCTCCACTTCTTGAGCTTGACCACCTCGAAGGCATCCCAGCGGCCGGCATCGCCGAAGCGCGAGACGAGATGGGCGAGATGCGGGAAGGACTCGGTCCACAAAGCGCGGTCGGCCGGAACCTTGAGCGCCGCCGCATCGTCGGCCGCGCAACACAGCGCGACATAGAGGTCTGTGGCGCTGGCCGGCGTGTAGAGAATGCGGCGCGTGCCCGTGAAATGTTCGATATAGCGGTCGCGATCCTCTGATGGCACGTCGGCGTCGTCGCGGGAAATCAGCATGCGGATCGCGCCATAGCCAAGATGCTTGCGGTACATCATCAGGTCGAGTGAGTCGCGCACCTTCGAATTGATGCCATCGGCGCCGACAACGAGATCGGCCTTGCGCCTGGTTCCGTCGGCGAGCAGCAGTTCGCCCTCAGCGGTCGCGCCCACCGCTTCCGAATTGGTCAGGATCTCGACGCCGCTGCGGCGGCAGGTGTCGACGAGCGAGTTGATCAGCTGCTCGCGCAGGATGGTGATCAGCCTGGCGTCACCCGCGCCGTTAATGGGGATTTCCTCCATCGTCGTGTTGTCGTGGTCGCGGGTGTGGAACTGCGGCCCGATATGGGCGCCGACGACTGCCTGGTCGTAGGCGCCGATCGCCTGGAGCACGCGCAGGCCGTTGCTCCAGATGTAGATGCCGGCGCCGAAGGTGCGCAGGTTCGGCGCGCGCTCATGCACCGTCACCGACCAGCCGCGCTGGGCCAGCGCCGCAGCAGCCGTGAGCCCGCCAATCCCCGCGCCAGCGATTTCTGCGCGGCGTCCGGTTCCACTTGTCTCGGTCATGTCTGGATTGTCCTCCCCGTACGGCATGCCCGCCGACGCTTGCAGCCGGCCCGCAACGGCGGCGGATACCGGCCAAAATACCTCCACGCGCCGGCCATCCTCGTGGGCGGCCAACGCCTCTGGGACAAAAGTTCCAGCGAATGGAAATGCAGACAAGTGAATTCTCTGGAAATCTCTATGAGGATTTGGAATACCAATTCTCGGACAATCATTTGGGAGGATGATGCGCAATGAAGCTTTTGACGAGCCGGCTCACCATCCGGCACCTGCGCATGGTCGTGGCCATCGTGGAGGAGGGAAACCTGGTTCGCGCCGCCAAGCGGCTGAACATGACCCAGTCGGCCGTCACCAAGGCGCTGCAGGAAATCGAGGCGATCACCAAGGCGCGCCTGTTCGACCGCACCAACCGCGGCGTCGTGCCCACCATGTTCGGCGACACGCTGGCACAGCACGCCCGTCTCGTCATCACCCAGCTGGCGCACGCCGAGGAACACCTAGCCGATCTGCGCGACGGCACCGGCGGCCGCGTCGCCATCGGCACGCTTTTGTCGGCCGCCGCCGAGCTGTTGCCGACAGCCATCGCCCGACTGCGCAAGGAACGGCCCAAGCTGGTGGTCAAGATCGTCGAGGGCACCAACGACGTGCTCATCCCGGCGCTCCGGGCCGGCGAACTCGACATGGTCGTCGGCCGCCTGTCCGAACTGCGCGACAGGCTCAACGTCGTCCAGGAGGTGCTGATGGACGATATCGCCTGCGTCGTCGCCCGACGCGGCCACCCGCTGGCCGAGCGCACAGATCTCAGCCTCTCCGACCTTATCGGCTGGGAGTGGATCCTGCCGCCCCAGGAGACCAGCCTGCGGCGCCAGATCGACATCGCCTTCCGCGAGGAAGGGCTTGAGCCGCCGCCGCATGCGGTGGATTCCGTCTCGCTTTTGACCAATCGGGCGCTGCTCATCGACGCCGACTATCTCGGCGTTTTCCCGGCCCAGGTGGCGCGGCGCGAAGCAGCACTCGGCGCCATCGTCATCTTGCCGGTGACGCTACAGGCGACGGCCATCCCGATCGGCATCACAACTCGCACCAATGCGCGCCTGTCCCCTGCGGCCGAGGTGTTGGTCGAAACGTTGAGGCGTACCGCCGGCGACCTCGCGCAATGACGTATCAGTAATCGGCTTTTCCCAACTATTCCTCTTAGTCATGTCTGGATGACGAGTTTTCCATTTACCGGATTGCCCGTTGCGCCAAGTTTGACGGGTCGGACAACACTGCGGAGGAGCAGCGTGTTGCCTGCGACCCCTCATTCGCTGCCGCCCGCCCGAGAGGAGGCCGGGCGCCACCCAAGCGCGGATGCATGATCGCCTGACGCTGCAACTCCCGTCCTATCAGGCTTGTCCGCAACGGTGCCGCACACAACCGCGAAGCTCAGATCGCGGCAGCAGCGCCCGAGCGGTGGGGAACTTTTGACGAGAGGAACGCAAATGAAATTCAAGGGAATTCTGTCGGCCGCCGCCCTGGTGCTGTCGGTAAGTGCCGCCTACGCCGAGGATCCGGTCAAGATCGGCATGATCACGACGCTGTCAGGGCCGGCCGGCTATCTCGGCCAGGACATCCGCGACGGCTTCCAGCTGGCTATCGACCAGGCCAAGGGCAAGCTCGGCGGCAAGGATGTCGAGCTCGTCGTCGAGGACGACGGCCTCAAGCCCGGCAACGCCAAGCAGATCGCCGAGAAAATGCTGTCCGACCAGGGCATCAAGCTGTTCACCGGCATGGTCTTCGCCAATGTCGCTTATGCCGCCGTGCCCGACATCCTCGACAATGACGCGATCTATGTCAGCGCCAACACGGCGTCTGCCACCTTCGCCGGCAAGGATTGCCACCCCAACTATTTCGTCAGCTCGTGGCAGGATGACAGCCAGGGCGAAAGTGCCGGCGCGCTCGCCCAGTCGCTCGGCTACAAGAAGGCCTTCCTGATCGCGCCGAACTACCAAGCCGGCAAGGAAACGATGGGCGCCTTCAAGCGCTTCTACAAGGGTGAGATATCAGGCGAGACCTATACCGGCCTCGACCAGACCGACTTCGCCGCCGAGATGGCGCAGATCCGTGCCGCCAAGCCCGACGTCGTCTACGAGTTCGAGCCGGGCGGCCTGGGCATCGCCTTCATGCGCCAATACCAGCAGGCTGGCCTGCTCAAGGACATCCCGATGGTCGTCCATCCGGCCTCCCTCGACCATGTCATCGTCGGCGCTGTCGGCGACGCAGCCCTCGGCGTGAAAGTCACCAGCCACTGGAACGACGACTTCGACAATCCGGTCAACAAGAGCTTCGTCGCTGCCTGGAAGGCCAAGTTCGGCGATCGCCCGATCACCTACTACGCCGCCCAAGGCTATGACGCAGCACTTCTGATCGGCACCGGTCTCGAAAAGTCAGGCGTCGACGATCTCAAGGCCTTCCGCAAGGCTCTTTTGACCTCCGAGATCCCGACCGTGCGCGGCTCGTTCAAATTCGGCCCCAACCAGCACCCTGTCCAGGACTGGTACTCGCTCAAGGCCGAGAAGGGCGCCGATGGCAAGATGGTGCTGAAGACCGAACGCAAGGTGCTCACCGCCCACAGCGACAGCTACGCCGCAGAGTGCAAGATGCCGGCGGAGTAATCGTCTGGAGCAAACCGGGAAAGGCGTTTTGCGGTTTCCTGGAATTGCGCCACCGGTCCTAGTACCGGATAAGTGCCCGTCGGCCGGGAAACCGGCCGACCAAATGGCTGCCGGCGGATCAGTGCGATTGGTCCCCGGCCTTTCACCCATCTCCCTGGCGATCGCAAGACGCGAGCCAGGTCTCGCCATGCGGCAATCATTCGAGCTCGCCGCCGCCATCGATTTCGCCGGCGCGACCGATCGGCATGTCCTCGGCCAGTCCCCGCTCCTTCGAGAGCAGGCCGGCGTCCTCGAGCGCTTCGAAGTCCGGCAAATCGCGCAGCGTTGCGAGACCGAATGCCGAGAGAAAGAATTTTGTCGTCACATAGGTGTAGGGCGCGCCGGGCTTGGGCGAGCGCGGGCCGGAGGCAATGAAGTCCTCGCCGCGGAGGACCGATATCAGGTCGCGGCTCACCTCCTTGCCAAGGAAGGTCGAAAGCTCGCCGCGCGTGACGGGCTGGAAATAGGCGATGCACATCAGCACCAGCATCTCCTGCCGCGACAGCGGGCGGATATCGCCGCCCTGGCCGGTCGCGGCGCGAATGACATCGGCAAAGGCTTTTTTGGTACGATGCTGCCAGCCGCCGGCGACCGCGACGAGTTCGTAGGGTCGGCCGCGCAGCTCCGCCCTGATGTCGTCGATGATCAGGTCGATGTTGCAGTTTCTGCCGACGATACGTGCCAGCGTTTCACGCGCCACCGGCTCGCTCGCAGCAAAGATCACCGCCTCGATGCGCCCCATCCATTCGCGCCATCTGAGTTCGGCCGGAAGATGCTCGAGTTCGGTGTCGATCAGCCGGCTTTGGGTCTTGGACGCGGTCTCTTCGTCCATCGTCAGAGCCCGTAGAGCCGGAAGGAAGAGCGCCCGGAGAGCTCACGCACGGCCTCGAACATGTCCAGCCGTTCGAACAGCCGCCGTGCCGCAAAACGCGACAGCCTTGCGGTCGTAAGCGTGCCCGGCACGGCGTCGTCTTCCAGCAGCCGCTTGATTGCGTCTCCCGCACCCTTGGCGCGCAGCTTGGGCGTAACCGCTTCGAGCCGCTCGGCACGGCGGGCAACCTCCCCCGCTGTCCGGCAGGCCTCCGCTGCACCTTGCGCCAACCCGAGGCAAAGCGCGCCAGCAAAGCCGTCTTCGCCTGGCCGAATCCTGCTGCCGCTGGCTGCCCTGAAAGCCGGGCCAAATGCCTGTGCCATAAGCAGCGGCACCGGTCGCGGCCAGCGCAGCTTGGCTGCCAGCGTCATATCCGCGACCCACCAGGCCAGCGACTCGGCATCAGGTGCCGCTTCCACGACGCGCTGGGCCATTTCAGCTGCAGCAAAAGGGGCCGGCCGGCCGGTACGGACCAACTCGTCAAATTCGACCGGCAGGCTGGCAAAACGATCATCTTTGCGCAGGCCGAGGCCTTCGACCGCCTGCGCAAGGCTGTCCGCGTCGAGCGCCGTCGGCCGAGCCGCCTGCTGCCGAAAGGCCCGGTAGACATTGCCGGCAGGACCGGGGTCGTCGCTGGCCTTGCGCAGATACCAGGCGTCGCGCAGGTCCGCCTCGTCTTCGCTTCGCCCCAGCAGACGGCAGGCGCTCGCGGCACATTTCAGTGCAAGGCGCTGGCGCCAGGCGCCGGCCCAGGCCGGTTGCGCGCGCACCAGCTGATCCAGCGCGCCAACTGCCGCACCGGCGAGAAACGCCGCCTCGGCAACGTCGGTCACCGGCCCGCGCGGGTTCGCCCACCCGGGCAGGACAGGCGGAACAAAAGTAGGAACAGCGGTTGAAACGTGCCGACTCATCGCCTGCAAACGTAGTAACCACGTGCGGTTCTGGCCAGAAGCGGCATGATGAAACGCACATCTTGTCAACCGCTTTGCCTGTGTCTACTGCCCGGAGTAGGGAAAATCCGCATCGACATTGACGGCATGGCGCGGCCAGTCCACCTTCACTGCTGCCAGCCAACAACCGACTGAAAATGCAAGAGAAACACGCCCATATGCCAGACAGGTCCGCTGGAGCCGACGAAGACCGCAGCGTGCAGGTAGACCTGACCGCGGTGCTTGTCGCGACGGTCAATGGCGACCCTGCCGTGCTGACGGTCGGACATGCCGCTGCCCTGCCCTCGGGTCCGCTCGAATCGGGCCATCGTTCGTTGCAGGCAGGGCTGCACGACTGGGTGCTGCAGCAGACCGGGCATCCGCTTGGCTATATCGAGCAGCTTTATACCTTTGCCGACCGCGACCGCAGCGGCGAGGAGCCCGGCCGGCGAGTGATTTCGATCAGCTATCTGGGCCTGACGCGCGAAGAGCCGCAGCATCGCGCCGCCCCCGGCGGCTGGCGCAACTGGTATGAGTTCTTTCCCTGGGAAGACCACCGCTACGGCGCGCCTGCAGTTGTTTTCGACGTCATCGAACCGGCCCTGCGGCAATGGGCAGAGGCCGCCGACCAGGAAGAGCGGCGGCGCAAGCGTCTGCAGCGCGCAGCCACCGCCTTCGGCTTCGACGATCGCCCCTGGAACGAGGAGCTGGTGCTGCAGCGCTATGAGCTCCTCTATGAAGCAGGGCTCGTCGAGGAGGGCATCCATAGCAACCGGCAGGCCAACGCCCGTTTCGTGCCCGGCCGGACGATGAACGGCGACCATCGCCGCATTCTCGCGACCGGCATTGCCAGGCTGCGCACCAAGATCAAGTACCGACCCGTCGTGTTCGAATTGATGCCGCCGGCCTTCACGCTGCTGCAGCTGCAGCGGACTGTCGAAGCGCTGGCCGGAATGACCGTGCACAAGCAGAATTTTCGCCGGCTCATCGAACAGCAGGACCTCGTCGAGGAGACGGGCCAGATGTCCGCCGACACCGGTGGACGCCCGGCGAAGCTGTTCCGCTTCCGCCATGCGGTCCTCGACGAACGTGCCGTTGCCGGAACGAAATAACCCAAACGACGCTTGACAGCCCTTATACTCATGATAAGCATATGTCCTTATTATACTCATATCGAGCATAATAAGGAGGATGAATGACTGGCATGTCCCTGTCCGCAGCCGCGCTCTACAGCCGCGTCGAAAAGGTCATTCCCGCCATCGAATGGCCCGCCTTCACCGATGACATCGAGGCGATCCTGAAGCTCAAGCGCGAGCGCAACGCCGTCATCCTGGCCCACAACTATCAGACGCCGGAAATCTTCCACTGCGTTGCCGACATCGTCGGCGACAGCCTGGCCCTGGCGCGCAAGGCGATGGACGTTAAGGCCGACGTCATCGTGCTGGCGGGCGTGCACTTCATGGCCGAGACGGCAAAGCTGCTCAATCCCGGCAAGACGGTGCTGATCCCCGACATGGCTGCTGGCTGCTCGCTTGCGGATTCGATCACGCCGGAGGACGTGCAGCTGATGCGACAGCGCTATCCCGGCGTCCCCGTCGTCACCTATGTCAACACCTCGGCGGCGGTGAAGGCCGCCTCCGACATCTGCTGCACCTCGGGCAATGCCAAGGCGGTGGTGGAGTCGCTCGGCGTGCCGCGCGTCATCATGCTGCCGGACGAATATCTGGCGCAGAACATCGCCGCCCAGACCGATGTCGAGATCATCGCCTGGAAGGGCCATTGCGAAGTGCATGAGCGCTTCACGCCAGACGATATCCGCGAACTGCGCGCCGCCCATCCCGGCGTAACCGTGCTTGCCCATCCCGAGTGCCCGCCGGAGGTGGTTGCCGAGGCCGATTTCGCCGGATCGACCGCAGCGATGTCGGACTATGTCGGCACAGAAAAGCCGGCGCGCGTCGTGCTGATGACCGAATGCTCGATGAGCGACAATGTCGCGGTCGACCATCCCGACGTCGAATTCATCCGCCCCTGCAACCTATGCCCGCACATGAAGCGGATCACGCTGGCCAACATCCGCACGGCCCTTGAGCAGATGCAGCATCCGGTAAACATCGAACCCACGCTTTCGGACCGCGCACGGCTCGCCGTCGAGCGGATGCTGAGGGTATGACCACCGACCTCCGCGCCCTCGATGGCCGCCCTGTCATCATCGGTGCCGGTGTAGCCGGGCTGATGACAGCGCTGGAACTTGCGCCCATGCCCGTGGTCCTGCTCTCGGCAGCACCTCTCGGCGGCGAGGCGTCGAGCCCGCTCGCCCAAGGTGGACTGGCGGCGGCAATCGGCAAGGACGACTCGCCGGTGCTGCATCTCGCGGACACTCTGGCTGCCGGCGACGGCCTGTGCGACGAGACGGTCGTCACGCGCATCGTCGAGGCAGCGCCCCTGGCAATCGAGAAGCTTGAACGACTGGGCGTCGCCTTCGACCGGACACCCGGCGGCATCGCATTGGGACTGGAGGCCGCCCATAGCCGGAGGCGCATCGTCCATGCCGGCGGCGATGCCACCGGGCGGGAACTGGTGCGCGCCTTGGTGGCGGCGGTGCGCCGCACACCGTCGATCACGGTGCTCGAAGGCCTTGCGGCCAGGAGGTTAGTTGCCAAGGACGGCAC
The DNA here is from genome assembly GCF_026521175.1 of Aminobacter sp. MET-1. Lineage (NCBI taxonomy): Bacteria > Pseudomonadati > Pseudomonadota > Alphaproteobacteria > Hyphomicrobiales > Phyllobacteriaceae > Aminobacter > Aminobacter sp. MET-1. Next base: position 164,818 of record NZ_JAMSHL010000010.1, read on the forward strand.
CATTTCTGGCGTCATGGCCTCGGGCCTGGACGGCGATATCGCGCTTGCCTCGAGCCATGTCGTGCTCGCCACCGGCGGCGTGGGCGGCCTGTTTTTCGACACCACCAATCCGCTCGGCTGCTTCGGCCAGGGGCTGGCACTCGCCGCCCGTGCCGGCGCAGAACTTGCCGACCTCGAATTCGTCCAGTTCCACCCAACAGCGCTGGACACGCCGGCGCGCCCGATGCGGCTGGTGAGCGAAGCCGTGCGCGGCGAGGGTGCCGTGCTGGTCGACGAAATCGGCCGGCGTTTCCTCGCCGATCTGCCGGGCGCCGAGCTCGCGACGCGCGATGCGGTGGCGCGCGGGGTCTTCCGCCACCTCGCCCGTGGCCACAGGGTTTTCCTCGACACGCGCCAATGCCTTGGGCAGCGCTTCGCCACACGCTTCCCGGCCATCGATGCGTTCTGCCGCGAGGCCGGAATAGACCCGGCAGTCGACCCGATCCCGGTGCGTCCCGCCGCCCATTACCACATGGGCGGCGTCGCAGTGGACGATCAGGGCCGCAGCTCGATCGCGGGCCTCTGGGCCTGCGGCGAAGTCGCCTCGACCGGCCTGCATGGCGCCAACCGGCTGGCCAGCAACTCGCTGACCGAAGCCGTCGTTGCCGCCGGCTGGGTGGCTGAGAGCATCAGGGGCGCAAGAAAGGTACACGCAACGCAGCCCCTGCCGGAACAGGTTCCCGTCCGCCCCGACCCGTCCTTCGTGCGGTCCATCGTCTCGCAGGCGCTGGGCGTGCTGCGCGACGGCGAGGGTCTCAGGCAAGCAGCTTCCGCTCTTTTGCCTCTCGCAACCGGCACGACGGCTGGCGCCGCCCCTGCAGCGGTCGGGCTGATGATGACTGTCGCGGCACTCAGCCGTGAGGAAAGCCGTGGCGCGCATTGCCGCACTGACTTTCCGACCAAGGATGCAACCGCGCGCCGCTCGAAACTCACCCTCGACCAAGCAATCAAGACCGCTTGCCACGTCGACCTCAAGCCACTGGCCCGGAGCGCCTGATCATGCACCTGACACCTCTGCCCCGGATGATGCTCGAACCGCTGGTTCGTACAGCACTGCTGGAAGATCTCGGCCGCGCCGGCGACATCACCACCGACGCAATCGTGCCGGCAATGGCGCAGGCCGCCATGGTGCTTGCGGCACGCCAGCCGGGCGTGGTCGCAGGCCTTGATCTCGCATCCCTCGCCTTTGGCCTGATCGATCCGTCGATCGAGATGAAGGTCGAAAAGCCCGACGGCAGCCGCGTCGCATCGGGCGACGTTATCGCGACGCTGCGGGGCCCGGCACGCGGCCTTTTGACCGGCGAACGCGTTGCGCTCAATTTCCTCTCCCATCTCAGCGGCATCGCCACCGCCACATCTGCCATCGTCGACGCCGTCAGTGGCCACAAGGCGCGCATCGTCTGCACCCGCAAGACCACGCCCGGCCTGCGCGCATTGGAGAAATACGCAGTGCGTGCCGGCGGCGGCTCCAACCACCGCTTCGGCCTCGACGACGCGGTGCTGATCAAGGACAACCACATCGCAATCGCAGGCGGCATACGCCCAGCCATCGAACGTGCCAGGGCCAATGTCGGACATCTGGTGAAGATCGAGGTCGAGGTCGACACGCTGGAACAGCTGGGCGAAGTGCTTGCGCTCGGCGTCGAGGCAGTCCTGCTCGACAACATGTCGCCGGAGATGTTGGCGAGTGCCGTCAACATGGTCGACGGACGGGCGATCACCGAAGCTTCCGGCCGGGTCAATCCCACCACCGCGCCTGCCATCGCCGCCAGCGGCGTCGACCTCATTTCCGTCGGCTGGCTGACCCACAGCGCACCTATCCTCGACATTGGACTGGACACGATCTCCTGACGGGACAGCCTGGTCGGCAGCTGCCTCGACGACTGCAGCCAATCGCGTACAGACAGACAAGCGGATTTTTGCGGACCAGCCCAACCAGGGGCTGGCGAGCGCCGTGCAATGCGGATACCACTTCGTCGCCGCAAAAGACTGGAAGAGACAATGTTCGAAAAGCTGCAGCCCGCACCCGCCGACAAGATTCTGGCGCTGATCGGCCTCTACCGGGCCGACCCACGAGCAGACAAGGTCGACCTCGGCGTCGGCGTTTACAAAGACGAGACTGGCGCAACACCGGTGATGCGCGCCGTCCGCGAGGCCGAACAACGGCTTTATGCCGAGCAGAATACAAAGACCTATCTCGGCCTCGCCGGCGACACCCAGTTCAATTCGGCCATGGCCAGGATGGTGTTCGGCCCGACAGCCGACATGTCGCGCATCCGCGCCGCCCAGGCGCCCGGCGGCTCCGGCGCGCTCAGGCTGGTGGCGGAGTTGCTGAAGCGGACCCGTGCCGATGCGACAGTCTGGGTCTCCGACCCGACCTGGCCGAACCATATTCCGATGATGCGCGGCGCCGGCCTGCAGGTTGAGCAATACCCCTATTTCGACGCCGCGACCGGCGGCGTTCGCTTCGACGACATGCTGGCAACGCTTAGGCAGGCGCCGAGCGGCGATGTCGTTCTGCTGCACGGCTGCTGCCACAACCCCACCGGCGCCAACCTCACCGCCGCGCAATGGGAGGCGATCGCTGACCTCCTGGTGGAACGCCAGCTCATACCCTTCATCGACATCGCCTATCAGGGCTTTGGCGAAGGTCTCGATGCCGATGCCGAGGGACTGCGGATCGTTGCGGCGAAGGTTCCCGAGATGGTCGTGGCGGCAAGCTGCTCCAAGAATTTTGCCGTCTACCGCGACCGCGTCGGCGCAGCCATGGTGCTGGCCAAGGATGGCGCCCAGGGCGACATAGCGCTCAGCAACATGCTTTCGGCAGCACGCGCCATCTACTCGATGCCGCCGGACCACGGTGCCGCAGCGGTACGGATCGTGCTCGAAGACGACGCCTTGCGATCCGATTGGGAAAGCGAGCTGAACGCGATGCGCGAGCGCATGCTGAGGCTGCGCGTCGAACTGGCCGACGCCTTGCGCCTCCAGTCGAACTCCAACCGCTTCGATTTTCTGGCGCAGCATCGCGGCATGTTTTCCCGGCTCGGCCTGACGCCGCAGCAGGTCGAGCGCCTGCGCGTCGAGCACGGCATCTACATGGTCGATGACAGCCGCATCAACGTCGCCGGCCTGCCAGAAGGCAAGATGACCGAACTCGCCAAGGCCATCGTTTCGGTCCTGGAGTGATGCTGGGCCGGCAGGCCGCGGTTCGTCGCCTCGACTTCCGACTTCAACTGACGGGCGGCGGCCACCGGTACAGGCGAGGGTATCGCCCTGCGGTTGGAAAACCTCGTGTTTCAGCCGCCCATCAGCGCCTCGACCAACCTGTCCCGCGTGAGGGGCAGGTCGCGCATCCTGAGGCCAAGCGCGCGGGACGCGGCGTTTCCGATTGCTCCGGACACCGGCCCCTGCGACGCCTCGCCGGCGCCGAGCGGCGGTCGTATCGGATCGATGATGAAGCGCGTTTCGATCTCGAGGATCTCCGAAAACTTCAAGATGGGATAGGCGTTCCAGTCGAAAGCAGGCACCCGGTCGTTCTCGACCTTCACCTCTTCTGGCTTGTTCCGACCAAGACATCAGAGAAGCGAAGCCGAGCGATGTTTCGATGCCGAAGCCAGCCGTCAAATTGTTGCAGCTTTATTGTGGGCTGTAGATTATCCGCTTGCTGACAGTGTTCGACGAGGAGTGCCCACCAATTGAGCGTAGCGTTTGCCAAGGAGGAAAGTGCCGAGGCGGCATCCGAAACCATCCTGCCGGCGCGTCCCATCTCCGATCGGATCAACCTCGTCACCGAGGCCGGCCTCAAAATGCTGCAGGACGAATTGGCCAGCGCCCAGCAGGCTCTTGCGGCCGCCAACGAGCTGGAAGATGTCAACGAGAGGCGCCGGCAATCGGCGGTTCCGGTCCGTGACATGCGCTATTACGCCGAGCGCGTTCGTACGGCCCAGCTGATGCCGGTGCCGACCTCCAATGAAGTCATCGCCTTCGGCCACACCGTCACTTTTGAGCGCGACGACGGCCGCACGCAGACCTTCCGCATCGTCGGCGAGGATGAGGCAAACCCGTCCCAGGCTTCCATATCGCACGGCTCGCCTGTAGCCATCGCGCTGACAGGCAAGAGAGTTGGCGACGTCGTCCAGTTAGGCCAGCGCGAACTCGAGATCCTGTCCATTTCCTAGTTGGCATGTCGAGTGCGACGCGCGCAGCATGTTCTTTGGCCTCAACAGCATCAACGCCGCCGCCCTTCACCGCCAGGTGTCGCAGGTGTCCATCATGGACACCTGGAGTTACCAACTGCCTGTCTCAGGCAGCGTTTGCTCCGGCCTGGTAGGTCATTGTCCTCGCCACATCCTGCGCGGGGCGCTTTTCGCCGGCGAGCACCTCAAAATCGAGCTGGTTCTCGCGAGGGACGAGCGGACAGGTGACGAAGTTGGTGAAGGCGCATGGCAGCGCGACAGCGTAATTGAAATCGATCCAGTCGATGCGGCTGTTGGTGTCATCGGTGAATTGAAGCTCGATGACACGGCCGGCGCCGTAGGTGACGGGGCCGCTGGTCTTGTCGCGGACATGCGCCACCGGCTGTATGCCTGATGCCGTGTCCTTGCCGATCAGCTCGACGGTGTAGCTCTTGCCGTTGTGATCGAAGGTGAAGGTGCCGATGCGCGGCGTCGATTCACGCACGCCGGCCTCCACGGTCTCTGCTTCGTATTCGGTCGTTCCGGTCGGCGTGTAGACGCCGGGGATGCGCCACGCGGGATCGTAATCGAAGGCGGTGACGCCTGCCTCTTCGACCGTCGTCGCCACCCTCGGATCGCGCACGCGCACGCCATAGAGCGACTGGCCGTCATTCTTGCTGCGCAGAATGGTCTCGACCTCGTTGACGCCAAAATAGACCGGCTCGCTCTTACCATGGCCATAAGTCTGGTTGCGGCCAGGGATGATCTCGACCGGCCCCGTCGGATACTTGCCGTTGACCGAAAGGTTCGCCCCCGAGGCAGGCGGAGTATACATGACCCGGCCGTTCTCGACCGACCAGGTGCCGGGCAGCAGGTCGAAGCTCAGGTCCTTGTCGTCCGCTTCCAGCCAGTACTGGGCAACCAGCGAGGTCCAGCCATAGGGGCGGAACATCTTGGCGACATGGGCGTAGCGCCATTCACGCCACTGGCCTTCCAAATGTTCTTTTGTGGGCATGTTCGTCTCCCTTTCGAAGAATTCAGCTTTTTGCTTGGGCATTCCGAGCTGTACCGGTGGTCTCGTCCAGGAAGGCGAGCATCCCGTGCCAGGAGCCGGTGTCGGCGCTTGAGTTGCCGGAGGGCGTGCCGCCGTTCGTGTAGGGCACCTTCGATACCGGATGCAGGCGGCTGATCTGGGTCGACGGCACGATCGGCAGGTTGATGGCGTGGCCGGCGTCGTCGAAGTCGAGATGGCGGACCAGATGCGGATGATCGTGCTTCCGCAATGTCGAGACGACCATGCGGGAATAGAGGCTGGACGGCCAAGCGCGGTCGTCGCGGCCTGAAATCAGCAGAACCGGAGCGGCGATGTTTTCGACCGGAATACGCGCACGTGCGGCAAGTTCTGTGTCCTTCAACCCCTCGAAGAAGACCGAATGATGCCGGCTGGGCGGGACATCGCCGGCCCAGGGATGCCAATGGACGGCAGCATTGTTCTGCCACAGATGCGGCAGCGGCTCGCCGCCCCTCGTCCAGGTCGTGCCTTGCCAGCCGCCGCGTGCCGGGTCGCCGGCGCCCTGGGCACCGTGGACCATTGCACCAGGCACGAATGCGATCACGGCGGAGACGAGTTCCGGGAAGGTGGCGCCAAGCAGCAGAGCGAGCTCACCGCCACGCGACTGACCGCTGACCGCAACGAAGCCGTCCTTTGGCTGAAGTTCCCGCCGCGCCCAACGCAGGCCGGTCTCGAGATATTCGAGCGGAGTTTCGGTGATGAAGGGCGACAGACCCGGCGCCTTGAAGTAACCGAGCGCAAAGGCCCGGTAGCCACGGGAGGCAAGCAGGGCCGCCCGTGGCTCATTGATCCCGCCACCGGAGCCGTTGAGCACCACCACGACGGGATGAGGACCTTGTCCGACCGGCGTGAACAGCGTGCCCACCAGCCCGTCCTTGCGGATTTCCTGCCGCTCCACGCCAGGCGCGGCGAACCCCTGGGAGAGCCTGGCCTCGGCCCGCACGCCATCGGCGGTTTCCGCGGTCAGCGTCGTCCGCAGGGGCTGCATGACATCGTCGGCAAAAAGCTCGGCGCTGCTGCTGTCGACCGGCTGCTGGCTCCAGATCAGCCCCATGGCCGAGACTTCGGCATAGTCGCCGCCGACGGGCGCGTCACGGGTCAGGTCGACCACGCCTTGCCCATCGGCCATGAAGGTCGCCTGGCTCATCCAGGTCACGCCGCGTGAACGCTCGGTGCGGGCGGAGATGGCGACGAGCTCATCAGGCGCGAGGCCGGAGACGACGATCCGGCGCGGCTCGTCGATCAGGCCGTCGACGGCATCGATGGAAAAGACGGGGGCTGAAGCGGGCTTTGTGGTCATCGGGATTACAAACTCTGCAACAGGGTGGCCGACGTGATCATCGGCCTGCCTGGCCGGTCATGTGGGCGAGATAGGAGTCGAGACGCTCTTCGAAATCGCCGCCCAGCTTGGCTTCTGGCGACAGGCTGCCGCCACGCGGCCAGTGACCGCCGCCATCGGTCCAGTCGCTGTTCAGCCCGGCGAGCCTGGCTTGCCAGTCGATGCTGACTTCGGCCCGGGCCGGATCGAAGGCGAGCAGGAACACGCCCCGACCTTTCGGATCACCCCTGCCGCCGCCGGCGACGCCAGCCATGAGTTCGACAACGAGCCCTAACAGCGAACCGATCTGTCCGCCGCGCGGCAGCAGGGCCGCAACCTCTGATGCGAGACTGGTCGGCCGGCCTTCGCTGTTCAGAGCGATCCCTTCAGGCAATGTCGCGCCAGAAACACGGGCATTGCGAATATCGGCCATGGTGGCCGTGCTGGTGGCAACATCGATGACCACGCGATCGACGCCCTGCCCCATGGCAAGCGCCAGTGGGTTGGTCCCTATCACCGGACGGGTGCCGCCATGGGGCGCTACGAAAGGCGGCCCCTCGGCGCCGGCGATGGCAAGCAGCCCGGCATCGGCGAGATGGCGGACAAAGGGAGCGAGTCTACCAAAGCCCCTGACGCCGCGCAGGAAGACGGCAGCGACGCCGAACTGTCGCGCGGTCCTGGCCAGGTCGAGCGTGGCACTTGCGACCGCCAGTGGCGCAAAGCAGGAAGTGCAGTCGAGCCAACTTATGGCCTGTTCACCATCGCTCGCCGGCACCGGGGCAGCATCGACAGTCCATTCATCGAGCATGGCAATGCCGAAGCGCGGCAAGCCGAACGCATCGGCCTCGACCAACGCCGAAGCCGCCAGCTTCGCTGCCGGGCTGTCGCCCAGCGCTGCGGACAGCCGACCAACTGCTTCAGGGATCGGGATCATTCGCCGGGGCTCCGCGCGCCACCAAGCTGGATTTCGCTTTCCGACAGATAGCCCAAGGTCATCAGGCGCTCGATCAGGAATTCCCTGGAATGCTTGATATGCTCGAACTCGATTGCCGCAGCCCGCTCACCGTCGCCGGCCGCAATTGCATCGACGAGTGCCGTGTGCTCGTCGGAGTGCTCCCCTGCCTTGACGGTGAAGTCGATGGCGAAGCGCAGCAGGCGTTCGAGCTCGTCGAACAGCGTCTCCGAAAGGGCGACGACGCGCTTGTTGCGACTGCAACGCGCAATGGCGATGTGAAAGCGCCTAGCCACCTGCTGCATGGTGCCGATATCCATCGGCGCGGCATATTCCCTGACGATCTGGCGCAGCAGCGCAATCTCGGCAGGCGTGGCATAGCGCGCCGCTTGCCTCGCCGCATGCGGTCCGATTGCCATGCGCATATCGAGGATGTCGTGCACGGCCTGGAAGGTGATGGGCGCGACACGGTAGCCGCTGCGTGGCAGGATCGTCACCAGCCCGTCGGAGGCGAGCTTCTGCATGGCATCGCGCACCGGCGTCTTGGAGACCTCGTACTTGCTGGCGATAGAAGCTGCGTCGAGCGTCGTTCCCGGCACGATCTCGCAGCGCATGATTTCCTGGCGCAGCGCCAGGTAGATGCGCTCCGAGACAGGTGCATGGGCGATTGCATCGGCGTCGACGATCATGCGCTTGTGCTCCTCAGCCCCTCAGTGCTTTGCCCAGGGCACGAAACGCCGCTCCAGCGCCTCGAGCGCGAGGATGGTGAGATAACCCATGGCGGAGATGGCGACGATGCCGACGAACATGCGCGACACCGCAAAAGTCTGCCACGAAGCCCAGATGAAGAAGCCGACGCCGCTGCGCGCACCCAGGAACTCGGCGGCCGCGATGATGATGTAGGACGAACCGGCGGCGAGCTTCAGTCCGGTGAAGATACTCGGAAGCGCTGCCGGGAAAGCGATGCGCCGGAATATCTGCAATCTGGTCGCACCCGCATTCTTGGCGACGTCCATGTAGATCTGCGGCGTCTGCATCACCCCGCCCATGGTGTTGTAGAACATGAGGAAGAACACGCCGATGGCGATGACGACGAACTTCGATGCGTCGCCAACGCCGAAGATCAAGAGGATCAGCGGCAGAATGGCGATCTTCGGCACGGGATAGAGAGCTGCAAAAATCGGCCCCAGCATCCGGCGCACCGGTCGTGACAGGCCGAGGATGAGCCCCATGATGATGCCGGGCACGGCACCCATGACATAACCGATGCCGACGCGACGCAGCGTAGCGCCTATATGCTCGAACAGTTCGAAGCTTACGATCATGCGCCAGGCGGTGCCGGCAATTGCGCTCGGCGCCGGGAAGAAGCGCCGGTCGATCAGATTGAACTGGCTGCACAGTTCCCACAGCAGAAGCAGCAGCAGCGGGCTGAAATAAGACACGATGCGGAAGATGCGTTCGCGCCGCGCCGGCGCCTTCAACCGACGCCATTGCTCTTCCGTCAGCGTCAAGGGAGTGGCGCTCATCTCAAGCTCCCGCAGGAGAGGCCAGCAGACGCCAGACCTCGTAAGTCATGTCCCAGAACCGCTTGTCCCGCCGCATCTCGACGACGTCGCGCGGCCGTTCGAAGGGAACCGTCAGATTGGCGACCAATGTGCCGGGGCGCGGCGACATGACGATCACGCGGTCGGCCAGCGTCAGCGCCTCGTCGACACTGTGAGTGATGAAGACGACGGTCTTGCCGGTCGTCTCCCAGATCCGCAACAACTCCTGTTGCAGGACGAGGCGAGTCTGCTCGTCGAGCGCGCCGAAGGGCTCGTCCATCAACAGGATTTCGCGGTCGTCGACCAGAGCGCGCGCCACCGAGACGCGCTGCTTCATGCCGCCTGAGAGTTGGTGAGGGCGTGCGTTGGCAAAGTCGGTGAGACCCGTCAGCGCCAAGAGCTCGCTCACCCGCGCTTCCTGCTTTGCCCGGGAGACACCCTTGAGGCTGAGCGGAAACGCGATGTTCTCCGACACCGTCAGCCAGGGCAACACGGATGCCTCCTGGAAGACCATGGCCGGCGGGGTCGCGCTGTGCAGTTTCACCGTGCCGGCGAGCTGCTGCTCGAGATCGGCGAGGATGCGCAGCACCGTGGTCTTGCCGCAACCGCTGGGGCCGACGATGCAGACGAACTCACCACGCGCCACCGAGAAGCTGACATCGGAGACGGCCACGGTGACGCGGTCGCCTTCGCTGTCATAGAAGGCCTTGGTCAGATTGTTGACCTCGATGGCCGGCGCAGTTGCCTCCGCCACGGACGGACGCACCGCCTCACCCACGGCCGCCATCACTTTTTGCTTGCGAGCAGGTCGTTGGCGGCTTTCAGCAGATCGAGGCGATAGACCTCGTCGATCTTGGCCTGCCCCTCATATTCGAGCGTGCCGCGCTTCCGGAAAAATTCCTCCTGCTCGCGCACCGAAGCCATGTCGATGGCGCCGTCCTCGGAACGCACGGTGTAGGGGATGCCGCGCAATGTGTCTGGCTCGGTGCCGGTATATTTCGACACGACCGAAACGACCTTGTCGTCCTGCCATCCGCCATTGTCGAGTAGGCGCGCCGCCTTCAGATAACCCGCCATGAAGCGCACAACGAGATCCTCGTTGGCGGCGACAAAATCCTGGTTGAAGGCGATCAGCCCGAGTTCGGTGCCGAAAGTGTGGTCCTCGACGAGGCGACGACCAAGGCCTTCCTTCTCGAGCTGATGGGCGAAGGGCTCGATGCTCCAGCCGGCTTCCAGCGCGCCGTTGGCGAAGGCGGCTGCAGTGGCGGGCGGCGGCAGGAAGACCGCCTCGACGTCCTCGAGCGTCAGCCCGCCCTTTTCGAGCGCCTTGGCCGTGGAGTACATGCCAAACCCGCCCGGACCGGGAATGCCGACGCGCTTGCCCTTGAGGTCGGCGACCGTCTTGATCCCTTCGTCCCAGGCCTTCTGCGAGACCATGAAGGGCGACGGCGACGGAACCGTGCTCGGCATGCGGGCCAGGGTCGCGATGATGGAAACAGTCGCGCCACGGTCAAGCGCGTTGAACAGGCTTGCACCCCAGGTGGCACCACCGGCCTCGATGTTGCCGGAAGCGAGCATCTGGATCGTCTCAGCCGTATCGCCCTTGGGCGAAAGCGTCACCTCGACGCCGAATTCGTCGAAATAGCCGAATTCCTTGGCGACGAAGAACGGCGCGTAGTCGGCGTAAGGCGAATAGAGGAACTCAAGCTTGGGCTGCTTTTGCGCCCAGGCAGGCAGGGCAAGAGAAGAGGCCAAAGCGGTGGCTGCCGCGACAGCCAAGAGCTCACGACGAGTGATTGAAGACATGCGCGAGACTCCTCCGTACCGCGTGCAGCCGATCATCTGACCGGAACCGAATGCTTACAACTGATGCATCACCTCCGCAACCTGATATTTCCATCAGAATAAGAGATATCGCGCCGGGCGCGGGATTTTGTCGGGCGGCGCCGGCCTTTCGCACTCTATGAGCCATTTCTTACGCCCAAGGCTTCACGCTGCTGCGGCCGGCGGCGTTGGTTCGCCCAGCGACAGCATCAGGCGGTTGGCCCAGTTGAAGAAGGCCGCGCCGTTGATCACGTCGACGATCGCGACGTCATCCAGCCCGGCCCGACGCAGCTCGTCGATGTGGCTCTCGGTGAAGCCTTGCGGCGTCTTGGTCAGAGCGGCGGACGCATCGATGATGGCGTTCCAGCTCGGGTCGATGTCGGCGTAAATGCCCTCGCCGAGCAACTTCTGAACATCGTCGCTGCGCTTGGAGTGCTGCCAGGCGAAGCGCGCGTGGACGGAGGCGCAGAAGATGCAGCCATTGGTGCGCGACGTGGCGGCGGCTGCGATCTCACGCTCGGCCCGCGGCAGGCCGGTCTTGATGTTGTAGAAGATATCCTTGTCGGTCTTCGTGCGCGCAGCAAGGATATCCGGGTCGCGCGCCAGAAGCATGAAATAGGGCGACTTGGCGCGTGAGGGGTCGACCAGGCCGGCGCGATGGCGGTCGGTCAGTTCTTCCTCGGACAGCGGCTGCAGCCATGGCACCCAGCCAAGCTCTTCGCGGGTGAAGACATTGGGCTCGATGTTGTCGGGATAGGTGATCACTTGATCGGTCATGGTGATGTTCCCTGTCATTCCGCCGCGTCGAGGCGGTCGGCTGCAAATTTCCTGTCGAGCACGCGCAAGCCGACCACCACCCTGATCTGGAAGGCGAGGAAGGCAACGATCTGCGACAGCGTGACGATGCCGGTCGTGCTCCAGCCGGTGTCAAGCAAGGCCTGCAGCGCTGCCGGGCCGGCATCACGCGGATGCAGCACCAAAAGATGCGCGTGTTCGAGCGCGGCAGTCAGCTTCGAGCCGAGCACATCGCGGTTGGCGGCGGCGACCCTGTAGGCTGGACCGGTCACATTTTCCCGCGTCAGCGGCCCGGCGGGATAGGCGCCATAAGGGCCGCTGGCCTTGCCTTGCTGCACCTCGTGCTCGATGGCGCTCGACACCGCCTTCGACGGCTTCTCGGCATCCAGTTGGGCAAGATAGTGCCGCGTCACCCTGTCGTCGCCATGCAGGCCAGCGACGAAGCTTGCGATGGCGAAGCGGTCGCGGACCGAGACGTCGCTTTGGTCGTCGGGATCGAACAGCGCCAGGTAGCTTTTCTGCGCATTGTCGCGGGCTTCGACGCGGTCGTAGCGGATGAGATCCAGCCTGGAGCCGACAACGATGCCGGCAAGCTCGTCGATGATGTCAGGGTTGCTCATGGTTATGGCCTCCGTTCAGGCAACAAGTTTCGGGGATGCGGGTGCGGCCCTGCCCCAGCCGAGCGCTGGTGCGACCTTTTGGGCGGTGAGTTCGATGGAACGCAGCGTTCGCTCATGGCCGGGATCGACCGAATGGACCTGGAACACGACGTCGGTGACACGCCTGAGACTGGTGTCGGCCGACAGGCTGGCGACCACCGCATCGGGCGACCCCGCATGGGTGTCGAATGCAGTCGCAAGCTCCTCGACGCTGTCGCCGGGCGGGGTATGGCCGGTGGCGATGAAGTGGTCGCGCACCCGGCGCAGTCCCTTCTCGGCAAGCTGCAGGGCTTCCAAATGGCTGTCGGCCACGAACAGGCTGCGCGACCCAAGGATGCGCGGCGCGATGCCCGAAGGCAGCGCCTCCAGATAGGCGTCGATGATCGGGTTCTGTACCTCATCCAGCGTGGCGTTCGGATTGTCCTTCGGCCGTGGCTGCGTACGCGAGAGCATCAGACCGTCGCCGGCGAGACCGGCGCGCCGACCACCCTCTACCGAGAAGGTAGCCTGCCAGATCCGTCCGGCAAGGGCAGGTGCTGCCGGGTGGAGCGTGTCGCCGCCGGCGAGCGGCCGATTGGCGAAGGCGTTGCGCAACACCTCAAGATGCACGCCGAGCAGCTCGCCGCGCCTGGTGCTGTCCAGCCCGAAAGCGGTGAAGGACGAAGGCGTTCCGCCCGAGCCGACCCCCAGTTCCAGCCGCCCTCCGGACATGAGGTCGAGCACCGCCGCATCCTCGGCGACGCGCAGGGGATTTTCCAGCGGCAGCGTGATGATGCCGGTTCCGAGCCGGATGGCACGGGTGCGGGCGGCCACATTGGCAAGCAGGATTAGCGGCGACGGAAGCCCACCTTCCGCGGCCCGGAAATGATGCTGCGCCACCCAGGCGGTGTCGAAACCTTCCCGCTCCGCGGTCAGGATCTGCTCGGTGGCGAAGCGATAGCGATCGGCAGGCGACGCCTCCTCCAGCAAACGGGTGAAGAACCCGAGCCGCTTGGTCTTCTCGGTCATTGTGCAGTTCCTTCAGCTGGTTCGCGTGTCCTGCCAACGAGGCCGGCGCTGGCCTTCAGCCGGTTGCCCGGTATCGCGGCGATGAGTTCGCCGGTGTAGTCGTGAACAGGACGCTCGAAGACTTCCTCGACGCTGCCCTGCTCCACCTGTTTGCCGTCACGCAGCACCGACACGGTGTCGGCGATCTGCCTGACAACGGCGAGGTCGTGGGACACGAACAGATAGGTCAAGCCGAGCGAACGCTGGAGTTCGTCCAGCAGCTCGAGGATCTGGGCCTGCACGGTGACGTCGAGAGCGGAAACTGCCTCGTCGAGCACAAGAATCTCAGGGTTCAGGATGATCGCGCGAGCAATCGCTACGCGCTGGCGCTGCCCGCCGGACAGTGCCGCCGGCAGGCGGGTCAGCGCGGCCTCCGGCAGTCCGACCCGCTGCAGGATGGCATGCACACGTTCCCGGCGCTCGGCTTTCGGCACGGGGTCGAAGTTGAGCAGCGGCTCCTCGACAATATCGAAGATCGATTGCCGGGGATCGAGCGAGGCGAACGGGTTCTGGTAGACGAGCTGGATGCGCCGGCGAAACTGGCGCAGCTGCTCGCCGCGCAGGGACGAGACCTCCTGACCGTCGACCACGATGCGGCCGGACTCGAGCTTCTGGAATCCGGCGATGGCGCGGACCGTCGTCGTCTTGCCCGAGCCGGATTCGCCGACGAGAGCGTGAGTGGTGCCGCGTGCGACCGTGAAGGAAACGCCGTCGACAGCGCAGAGCTGCCTGCCGCCCGACAGCGGAAAATGCTGCACCAGTTTTTCCACGACGACCGCTGGTTCGGCGTTCGCCCGGAACCGGCTCCTCGTCGCCTTCGGCGCAGCAAAGGCCGGCGCGTCCTTGAGCAGTTGCCGGGTGTAGGCCGACTTTGGCGAGGCCAGCACGTCGGTCACGGTGCCCGTTTCCTGGATCTGCCCGCCTTGCAGCACCACGATCCGGTCGGCCCTGTCGGCGGCGACGCCGAGGTCGTGCGTTACCAGCAGCACCGATGTCCCGAACTCGACCCGCAGCTCGTCGATGAGATCGAGCACGCGGCGCTGGACGGTCACGTCGAGCGCGCTTGTCGGTTCGTCGGCGATGATCAGCGCCGGCCGCAGCGCCACGGCAATCGCGATCAGCACGCGCTGGCGCATACCCCCTGAGAGCTGGTGCGGATACTGCCTGGCCCTGAGCTCCGGCTGTGGCAATCCGACACGATCCAGCAATTCGATGACACGCTCGTCGATCGCGCGCCGGTCGCCCCACTGATGAACCTTGAGGATCTCGCCGACCTGGTCGCCGATGGTCTTGACCGGATTAAGGGAGCTCACCGGATCCTGCGAGATGAGGCTGATCACCTTGCCGCGGATCGTGTCCAGGCGCTTGTCCGGCCAACCCGCAATGCTTGTGCCGCTCAGCCTGATGTCGCCGCCCTCGACGCGGCCGTTTTCGGGCAGAAGCCCGATCACGGCATGCGCCGTCGTCGATTTGCCTGAGCCGGATTCGCCGACCAGCGCCACCACTTCGCCCGGCTGCACCGAAAACGAGATGCCGTGAACGACAGTCTCGCGGTGCGTCCCGTGCCCATAAGAGACCTCAAGCTTGTCGACTTCGAGCACAGGCGCCGCCGAACCGGCCGGTGCTGTCTTGTTGGCCACAGTCAACTCGGTCATGCGCGGCTCCTGCCGAAGGAGCGGCTGATGCGATTGGCCGACAGCACGACCAGCACGACGATGACGCCGGGTGCCGTCGTCAGCCACCACGCTGTCGAGACGTAATTGCGGCCCTCCGCGATCAGCAGGCCCCATTCCGGCGTCGGCGGCGGCGCGCCATAGCCGAGAAAGCCAAGCGTCGAGATGTTGAGGATGGCATTGCCGAACTGCAGCGCGGCAAAGGCGATGACTGGGGTCAGCGAATTTGGCAGCACGTGCCGCAGCAACACCGACGTGAAGCGGCCGCCGCTGCCAAAGGCAGCCTCGACATAGTCGCTGCGACGCACGCGGACCACCTCGGAACGAGCCAGTCTGGCAAAGCTGCCGATGGAGGCGACGCCGACGGCAATGGCCGCATTCACCGTGCCGAAGCCGAGCAGAATGATGATGCTGAGCGACAACAGCAGGCTCGGGATCGACAACAGCACATCGACGACGCGCATGACGACGTCCTCGACCCGCCCGCCGACTGCCGCGGCAAACACGCCGAGCGCAGTCCCGACGAACAGCCCGACGCCGACGGCGGCAAATGCGCCGCTCAGTGAGTGGACCGCGCCATAGACGATGCGCGCATAGACGTCGCGGCCCAGCGCATCGGTGCCCAGTATGTGTTGCGCGCTGGGCCCGGCGAGCTTCTCGGAGGCGACGCCCTCGGTGCCGCTGTAGCCGGTGAACAGTCCCGGCAGGAGTGCCCACAGCACCACCAGGGCAATCACCAGCCACGCCAGCACCAGGCCTGGCTGCAAGCTTTTCAGCCTTGCGAAAAAGGCATCGCGGTCAGCGTCGGCATTACCGGCTTGGGGGGCGATACCACCGACTGCACCCAATGAATCGATGATGGTCATGCGCTGGCTCCTGCTGGATTGCGAAGACGGGGATCGAAGACGGGATAAAGCAGATCGACGATGAGATTGGTGAGCACGAAGCCGGCCGCGGAGATCAGCACGATCGCCTGGAGAACGGCGACATCCTGGGTGTTGACCGACAGATAGGTCAGCGCGCCGATGCCATTGAGGCCGAACACCGTCTCGGTGATGACCGCGCCGGCGACGAGTTCGCCGAACAGGACGCCGCCGATGGTCAGCACCGGCAGTATGGCATTGCCGGCGATATGGCTCACGAGCACGCGCCTGCTGCTCGCCCCTTTGGCCCGCGCTACCGCCACGAAGGGACGCGTGCGCACCTCGTCGATGCTGCGGATGAGTATCTGCGCCAGCGGCGCCGAAATCGGCACGGCGATGGCCAGCACCGGCAGCACCAGCATTTCCACCGGTCCCGGATTGATCACCGAAATCAGCTTCAGGCGGAAGGAAAATACCTGGATCAGGGCAATGCCCAGCCAGAAGACCGGGATCGAGATGAACAGCGACGGAAGTGACTGGAGCGTGTTGCGCAACCAGGCACTTCGGCTGACGGTCGCCACATAAGCGATAACAGCAGCGACCAGCACCGACACGGCAAGCGCCACGGCCGCCAGCCGCAATGTCGTCGGCAGTGTCGTCGCAAGCAGGGACGTCACCGGTACGCCGGCACGGACCGAGTAGCCGAAATCACCCGACAGGAACGACCCTAACGTCGACAGATATTGCTGCCAGACCGGAGCGTCGGCGCCATAGGCGATACGGATCTCGGCAATCTGCTCGGGCGTGAGGCCCAGTTCCGGATTGAGGAACTTGATCAGCACCCCGTCCGCCGGCAAAAGCTGCAGCAACACGAAGCTGACGGTAAACGCCGCCCACAGGACGAGCACCGCCTGGCCTATCCGGCCGATGACATATCGCGACATTGGAGGTCTCCGTCGAAGATGATCGCACTACGGTCCCGCCCGGAGACGGGACCGTCCTCGCCTTAATCGCGCGGCGACAGCCAGACGCGGTAGAATGACGGGCGACCAACCGCCTCGAAGGCGACGTCATGAACGTTGGGCGCTCCTGCGAAGGCCTGCGGCTCCTCGAAGATCGGAATGGCATAGGCCTGGTCGATCACGTAGGCCTGCACCTCTCCAGCAATCGCCAGCCGCTTGTCGCGGTTCGGCTCCGAGGCGAGCGCTTCGAGCAGGCCATTGAGTCTGTCGTCGACGAAGCTCTGCACCTTGTCGCTGACGCCGCCCTTCTGCTGCAGCACGTTGCGGTTTTTCGGATAATACTGGCTCTTGATGACATCGGGATCGGCGCGGCCGACCATTGCCGGGGCGACAGGCGTCTTCAGCGGATCGAGGTTGTCTGCCACAGCACTGCCGGAGTCGCCCGCCAGCACGCTGAGCTTGACGCCGACCTTGTTCCACTGCTGGGCGATCAGCTGCAGCGTCTCCTTGTTCTGCGGTTGCGGCAGCGACTCGTAGACGGTCAGCACCAGTTCCTTGCCGTCCTTGGCGCGCACACCATTGGCGCCCAGCGTCCAGCCCGCCTCGTCAAGCAGCTTGCCGGCCAGGGCCGGATCGTAGGCGAGCTTTGCCGACTGGTCGACATAACCCTGGGCGGCCTTGGCGATGATCGAGGTCGCCTGCGGATAGTTGGCCGAAAACAGCGTCTCGACGATTTCCTTGGCGTTGGTAGCGTGCAGCAGTGCCTGTCGCACCTTGACGTCGGCCACCAGCTGATTGTCCGGTCGGAAGACGACCGAGTTGTTCACGCCGCGGGTGCCGGGTGCGTAGACCTTGTACTCCGCCGCCTCGACCTGCTTTTCGTCATAAGCCTGAACCTGGCGGATGAAATCTGCCTGGCCGGCGAGCAGCGCGCCGATGCGCACGCTGTCCTCTGGTGTGATCAGATACTTGATCTCGTCGAGCAGTGCCCGGCCCTGATGCTTCAACTTCGCCGGTCCCCAGGCATAGTCGTCGCGCGCCTTCAGAACGAGCTCTCGTCCAAGCGTTTCGCTGGCGACAACGAACGGCCCGGAACCGATAATCTTGGTCGCGTCGCCCAGCTGTTCGAACGGCAGCTCGAGCGTCTTGGGCGACACAAGGCCCGAGCCGATCACCGAAGTGCCCTGCAGGAAGCCGGGCGACGGCGCCTTGAAGTGGAACGTCACCGTCAGCGGATCGATCACCTCGCTGCGGTCGTAGTTGTTGATGACCTCCGAGACCGGTAGTTTCAGCTCCTTGTTGCCCTTGCCGAACGTGTCGAAATTCTTGGCCACGGCGGCAGCGTCGAGCGGGGTGCCGTCGGAGAAGGTCACGCCTGGACGCAGCTTGAAGGTGTATTCGGTGGCAGTGTCGTTGACCGTCCAGGATTCGGCGACCCACGGCTCGATTTCGAGAGTCTCGGGGTTCTGATAGGTCAGCTTGTCGGTGATCTGGTTGAGCACTCCGCCATTGGGATAAAAGCCACCCGCCGGCGGGTAGAGATTGGTGTGCGCCTGCTGCTCCAGATAGACCAGCGTGCCGCCCCTGATGGGCGTCTCCGACTGCGCGAACGCCTGGGCCGAGAAGCCCAGCACCGTCGCGGCCATCAACGCCCCGAGAGCGAGTTTGAGTGTCGAGCGTCGTGTATGTGACATAGCCATCCCCTTGATAACGACCGGAAATCGACGCTCCTTGGGAGGATCGGGATCGCACCGGTCTGCCTGTTTGCTGTCAAAAGGATAGGCGTGCTGACTGCCTGGGTGACAGGAACTGAGTTCCATCGTCGCCGCCGGAGGAGGATTAATTCTACTTAACTGATAGACTTTATGGAATTCCTTAGGTGGCTTCCTGCGTGCGACCTATGCGGCGCAAAACAGCCATCCTAGGCCAACCCTGCCGCGGCGCACCTTTGGTGCAACAGCTGGCCAAAAGCGCTGGTGGACTGGCGTTGCGTTCCCAGCCAATCCACCAGCGGCGCCGGATCATGGGAACATGCGGTGGGGAAGCAAACCGCAAATGATCTCGGCGCGACCCGCGGCGCTAGAGCCGCGGGGGAGAGGTCGAACGTCTAG
Organism: Aminobacter sp. MET-1; assembly: GCF_026521175.1. Classification (NCBI taxonomy): domain Bacteria; kingdom Pseudomonadati; phylum Pseudomonadota; class Alphaproteobacteria; order Hyphomicrobiales; family Phyllobacteriaceae; genus Aminobacter; species Aminobacter sp. MET-1. The sequence continues at coordinate 183,852 of NZ_JAMSHL010000010.1, forward strand.
CCGGCGTGAACCACTGGTGCCGACGATGACGTTGTCAAAGCCGGTCGCGTGGACAGTTCCGCTGCCCGGAAGCACCTGGTTTCGCGTCCCGGCGCGAGCGAGAGCGGCGGTGGGCTGTCCTTGGTGCAGATGGCATCGACGGCAAAGCGGCAGCGCGGCGCAAAGCTGCAGCCGTCAGCGAGCCTGCTCATGTCGGGCGGCGTGCCTGGGATGGCGTCGATGTCGGTGTCGCGATCCTGGCCATGCACTGTCGAGGCCAGCATGCCCATCGTATAGGGATGCGATGGCCGCATCAGAACGTCGCGCACGCTGCCATATTCGACGATGCGCCCGGCATACATCACCGCTACCTTGTCGGCGATCTGGGCAGCGACGCCCAGGTCGTGGGTGACGAAGATCACACCCATCCCGAGTTCCTGCTGCAGCTTGCGCAGCAGCAACAGCACCTGGATCTGCACTGTGGCATCAAGTGCGGTCGTCGGCTCGTCGGCAAGCAACAGCTTCGGTCGGCATGACAGCGCGACCGCGATCATGGCGCGCTGGCGCAGGCCGCCCGACAGCTCATGCGGATAGGCCCTCAACCGTCGCTCGGCATTCGGCACCTTGACAAACTGCAGCAGCTCCAGCGCCTTGGCCATTGCCTCGGCGTGGCTGCAATGCTGGTGGCGGACGATTGTTTCGGCGATCTGGTCGCCGATCGTGTAGGTCGGATCGAGCGCCGTCATCGGCTCCTGGAACACCATCGAGATGGTCGAGCCCCTGATGTCGCTCAGTTTTCGGTCGCTGACCGCCATGATGTCGTGTTCGGCAACGCGGATGCTACCGGAGACGCGGGTGATGCGCGGCGAGAACAACCGCATCAGCGCACGCATGGTCACCGACTTGCCTGAGCCGGATTCGCCGATGATGCACAGCACCTCGCCCGGCATCACGTCGAACGACACGCCGTTGACGGCATGCACCGTGCGGTCGCGCGTCTCGAACCTGACATTGAGATCCCGCACCTCGACCAGCGGCCGGGCGCTCTGTTCAGTTGCGGGCGCGGTCATCGTATCGCCTCCCCTGCAAGCGCGTCGTGGGCCGCGGTCCCTGCTCTTGTGTGACCCGATTGCGGGTCGGCCATGTGACAGGCGGCGACATGCGAACCTCGGTTGGCCCAGGCACCGAGCGCCGGCGCCTTGCTTTCGCAAATGCCTTCGGCGAACTGGCAGCGGCTGCGGAAGCGGCAGCCCGGCGCCGGATTGATCGGATTGGGCGGATCGCCGGTCAATGGCGGCGTGACGATCTTGTCGTCGGGGTCCATCGCCAGCCGCGACCTCAGCAGCGCCGCCGTATAGGGATGCTTCGGCCCGTTGTAGATCTGGTCCACGGGCCCCATTTCCACGACCTGGCCGAGATACATCACCATGACGCGGTCGGAGATGTACTGGACCACGTTGAGGTCGTGCGAGATGAACAGGTAGGTCAGGTCGAACTCGCGCTTGAGCTGGCGCAGAAGGTTCAGCACCTGTGCTTCGACCGACTTGTCCAATGCCGACACCGCCTCGTCGAGGATCAGCATCTTGGGGTCCAGCGCCAGCGCACGCGCAATGTTGACGCGCTGCTTCTGTCCGCCTGACAGCTCGTGCGGGTAACGCGGCCCGAACAGTTCCGGGCGCAGGCCGACCTTGCCGAGCAGGCTGCGTGCCGCCTCGCGCGCCTTGTCGCCGCTCATGCCGTGGACGCGTGGTCCATAGGCGACCGAGGCCTCGACCGGCAGGCGCGGGTTGAGCGAGGAATAGCTGTCCTGAAACACCATCTGCAGATTACGCCGGAGTTCGCGCAGCGGCAGGCCGTCCTTGTCGCCGACGGTGCGGCCGCCGAAGGCGATCTCGCCGCTATCCGGCGGCATCAGGTACATCAGGAGCCTGGCCAGGGTCGACTTGCCGCAGCCGGACTCGCCGACGACGCCGAGGGTCTCACCCTTGAAGACGGTGAATGAGATGTCGTCGACGGCGTGCACATTGCCGATCTCGCGGTTGAGCAGCCCACCCTTGACCGGGAAGTACTTCTTCAGGTTCTTGACCACCAGCATGGCCGGCATCGCGGCCGATCCGCCGCGCAGCGTCTTGCTGCCGCCCGTTTCGGGCGTGGCCGGGGCGTCGAAAAGTGCTGTGGCAGGAATTGCCAATTGTCCGTCCATTTTCGCCTCCGATCTCACTGCCTGACGTCCATTGCCTGCCGCAAGCCGTCGCTGACCATGTTGAAAGACAGCGAGGTGATGAAGATCGCGACACCAGGCAAGGCGCACAGGTACGGGTCGATGTAGATTGCCTGGCGCAGGGCCGAGAGCATCAGGCCCCAGTCGGGCGTAGGTGGCTCAACGCCGAGGCCGAGGAACGACAGGCCGGCGGCCAAAAGCACCGAGACCGAAATCAGGCTTGAGGCGTAGATGAACACCGGCCCGAGCACGTTTCCGAGGATGTGGTGCACGATGACCGAGCCCATGCCGGCGCCACTGGCGCGGGCCGCTTCGACGAAGTCGAGGCTGCGCACCTGGGCAGTGGCCGTTTCCGAAATGCGGCACAGCGGCGGGATGAACACCAGGGTGAGCGCCAGCAGGCCATTGAGCATGCCGCCGCCCATCATGCCGGAAACGGCAACCGCCAGAAGCACCGAGGGAAAGGCGTAGAAGACGTCCATCACCCGCATGATCACAGTGTTGATGAAGCCGCCGGCATACCCCGCGACCACGCCGAGGAAACCTCCGATGACCGTCGCCAGCATGACCGGCACCAGTCCCATCGCCAGCGACACGCGGCCGCCATACAGCAGGCGGGCGAGCATGTCGCGGCCGAGTTCATCGGTGCCGAGCAGATGACCTGAAGTGCCGATCGGCTTCAGACGGGCGATCATTTGCGGCTTGTTCGGGTCGACCGAAGTCAGCCACGGCGCAAAGATCGCCGACAGCACGACCAGGAGGATGACGCCGGCGAAGAACAGCGTCACATGGTCGTAGCTCAGCCGGTGGCCCACGCTTTGCCAGTAGCTCCGAACCTTGGGGGCGGTGGAACGCGAAGCAGCGTCGAAAGTAGCGTCTGTCATGATGTCCTCCCGTCAGCCGCGCTTGATGCGTGGATCGACAGCCGTCTGGATGAGGTCGACGCACAGGTTGGTGATGACGAAACAGATGGCGAGCACCAGCACCACGCCTTGCACCACAGGCACGTCGCGGGTCAGGATCGCCTTGCCGAGCAGGAAGCCGGTGCCCGGCCAGTTGAAGATGGTCTCGACGAGGATCGAGCCGCCGACGAGATAGCCGAACTGCAGCCCCATCACCGCAAGCACTTGCGGCAATGCGTTCCGGATGGTGTGGCGGGCAACCGCCCACTCGCCCAGCCCCTTGGCGCGCAGCGCCTGGACGAAATCCTGCGACAGCACGTCGGCGACCGCCGAGCGCGTGTTGCGCATGATGACGCCGAGCGGCACCAGCGACATGGTGGCGATGGGCAGGATGGCGTATTTCAGCTGCTCCCATTCGAAGATGCTGAAGTTTTCCGAGCCGCCGCTGCCCATGCCCATGGCCGGCAGCAGGTTGAACTCGACCGCGAAGATGATCACCAGCACGACGCCGAACCAGTAGTTCGGCACGCTGACGCCGGCGATCGACAGGCCGGTGACCGTCCGGTCGACCCATGTGCCGAGATGATATGCAGCGATGGTGCCGAGCACGAAGGCAATGGAGAAAGCGACCGCCACCGCGCCGAAGGACACGAGAACCGTGTTCATCAACGCATGCGAAATCTCGGTCAGCACCGGCCGGCCGCTCTGGATCGAGTTGCCAAGGTCTCCGCTCACGACACGCATCAGCCAGTCGAAATATTGCACCGGCAGCGGACGGTCGAAACCGTAGACGCCGCGCAGATACTCGATGTCGGCCTGTGACGCGTCGGGCGGCAAAAGCGAGCCGAGCGGGTCGCCAGGGGCCAGGAAAACCAACCCGAAGCAAATGATCGATACGCCGAGGGCGATGGGGACGGCATAGAGAATCCGCCGCAATGCATAAAGCCACATGGTCCTGTCTCCTGTTCGTCCTCGGCGCCTTTCTCCTTGTGCTTAGGGTTCGACGACGATCGGCGTCAGGTCCTGGAACCAGCTCTGCGCCTGGACGAAACCCTTGACCTTGGGCGACATGGCACGCGGGTTGAGGTCATGGGCGATGTAGACCATCGGCGCCTGGGCGACCGTCAGCTCGTGAATCTTGGTGACCATCGCGTCGCGCTGCGGCTCGTCAAAGGTCTCCATCGCCTTGGCGCCCAGAGCGTCGATCTCGTCGGTCGAGAACCAGCCCCAGTTCGGGCCGTTGGGCGCAAAGCGGTTCTTCATGACAAAACCGAGAATGCCGTTATAGGGCTCCATCGGCGCACGGCTGACATTGATGGCGTCGATATCGGGAAACGCTTCTCGGCCCTTCAGGCTGATGTCGTGCAATGCGCTCCAGTCCATGACGTTGAAGTTGACCTTGAAGCCGACTGCCTCCAGCTGCGACTTGACCAGTTCGTTCATCGCCAAAGGCTGCATCTGGCCCGAACCGGCGGTCGACATCGCCACATTGATCTCGCAGGGGAAACACTTCGCTTCCTTGAGCAGCGCCGTCGCCTTCTCCGGATCGAAATCGTATTTCACCGGGTGGCCGAAATAGCGCGAGCTTGGCGGCAGCATGGCATAACCGGGCTCGCCCGTGCCGTTGAGCAGAGCCGCCACATCCTCTCGGTTGACCGCGTAGTTGGCCGCCTGCCGAACCTTGATGTCGTTGAACGGCGGATCGATCATGTTGACCTGGTAGGTCCAGTTGTGCGGGTAGGTGTTGGTGACGATGGTCATCCCCGCCGACTGCAGCCTGGGAATCGTGTCGGGCGACGGCGCCTCGATGAAATCGACCTGGCCGGACAGAAGAGCGGCCGTGCGCGTCGTCGCTTCCGGCATCGGCACCAGCACCAGGCGGTCATGCTTGGGGATGCGGTCCTTGTCCCAGTAGTTCTCGTTCCTCACCAGTTCGAGGCGCTCATGCGGAACGACTTTGTCGAACTTGTAGGGCCCGGTCCCCGCCGGCGCCTTCGCATAAGCGGCGTAGTCCCAGTTCGCCTTTTCGAGCGCCTTTTTCGAGATCATGAGGAAGTTGGTCAGGCTGAACGGCGTGAACGAATCCGGCGCCTTGGTGAACAACGCCACCTGATTTGCGCCGAGCGGCTCGACATGGTCGATGTTGCTGGCGCGGGTGCGCATACGGGCAAACTGCGCCGGGTCGAAGCCCTGGGTCGTCTTGTCGGTCAGGCGGGCAAAATTCCAGGCGACCACCTCGGGTGTCAGGTCGGAGCCGTCATGGAATTTCACGCCTTCGCGCAGGGTGATGATCCAGCGCTTGTGATTGGCGGGATCAACCTCCCATTTGGTCGCCAGCCCCGGGCGCAGCGCCGGTTCCCTGTCGGACTTGGAGAGATCCCAGTTGATCAGCCCGTCATGCAGATTGAAACCGACGAAACGGTAGCCCTCGTAGCCCTGATCAGGTTGGCCGGTCCAGGCCGGGATGTCGCCAAGCGTCATGGCGACGCGCAGCACCGTCTCCGCCGAAGCGGCTCCTGGCGACAGCATCGTCGAAGCGAGCGCGACGGCAGCGCCCCATCTGATCAGGTTCCGTCCGAACGTGTGTTTGGTCATGTCAGAGTTCCCTTTGTTATTGTCGACGCGTCGAAGGTTCGGTCCTCCCTGGACCGCTCCTTCCGGGCCGCCGCGCCGTTGGCGGCCATTCTAGCACCGGACATCAGGTCCGGCTCGGTTCAGCCTTGGGCGCCCTCCTCCAGCCGACCATCGCGGGCGACGATGCAACCGTCGAGGATGACGACCGAAGGCACCGCCTGGGCGATGTCGTCCACGATCAGGAGGTCGGCCAGGCGTCCCGGCGCCACGGAGCCGACATCATGTTCGATGCCGTGCTGTACGGCGGCGTTGAAGCCCGTCATCTGCACGGCGTGATGAAGCGGAATGCCGGCCTGAAGGGCAGCACCCATGACAGGCCGCACGGCAATGGAACCGTCATTCGCCTCGCCGTGGCGAAGCATCAGCCGCGCGGTCTCCAGGCCGGCAGCAGCCACAGTGCGCAGCAAGGCAAGGCGCTTGACTGGATCGGATCCGACTTCAAGAACCACCGACATTCCCGCAGCAACCGCATCGACGGCGGCTCCGGCTGTGGAGCAGACCCGCCGCTGATGGACAAGGCGAGCGCGGCCAACACCGTCCAACCAGCCAGGTCCTTCGGCGGTCAGATGCCAGCTCCTCACATCAGCCCGTCCGGACCTTAGCTCGATTGCGCTTGCCTCGGCCGCGACAATGGATGTCACGCCCATCGGTAGCAGGGCCGCAGCGAGCCGTTCGGCATCCGGCGACACATCCGCAAGGGGCTCGACGTAACCGGGCAGGACATAGCGCCCTGTGCAATCGATGACGTGCCTGGCGTCACCATCATAGCCTGTGCGAATCGCAACGATGCGCGAACCTGATATGGCGATTGAGGCCGTGTAGGTCTCTTCCGACCAGACATTGATCAGATTGCAATTGGCAAGCAGCAGATCCGCCGGCTGCTGGGCCAAGGAAACGCGAACGCCTGCCAGCGCTGTTTCGACGGAAGCGTCAGTGGCCAGCATCGTGAGCTCCTTCCACGACGACGGTGGTGCCGACGCCGATACGCGAATTGATCAGCCCCTTGTCGGTCAGGCCGAGGTCGGGAAGCGTGGTGTGGATGGTCGAGACCAGCGTCTTGAACGGGTCGGTAAGCGTGCAGCCCAGCTCAGCCGCCGCTGCCTGCGCCGTGTCGATGCTGGAAAGCAGCACCTCGTAGGGTTCCTCCGACATGATGCCGCCGACGCGCAGCGGCGCTTCGGCCAGCACCTTGCCATCGGCAACGGCGATGAAGCCGCCCTGGATCTCGCCCATGCGCTGGATGGCATGCCAGATGTCGTCGTCGGTAGCGCCGACCACAACGACATTGTTGAACGGCACCGATATCGAGGTCGCCAGCGCGCCGCGCTTCAGCCCAAAACCCTTGACGAAGCCGGTGCCAATCTTGCCGTGCAGGCCATAACGCTCGACGACCGCAATCTTCAGGATGTCGTTGGCCGGGTCGGGCTGGATGCCTTCGCCCGTAACAGGGAGCCTGTGAACGAAACCGCGATTGAAGGAGTCGCCGTCGACCACTTCGAAGACACGCGCCTGCACCGACGTCGCATCTTCAGGCGCTTCGCATTTGAGCGACGCACGCTTGACCTTGTCCAGCTTGATCGAGTTGCGGTAGCCCTCGGGAAAGTTCGGCTTCGGAATGTCGACGAGCAGCTCGCCACGGCGGGCCACGACCTTGCCGCCAACGATGACATATTCCGGCGGGAATGCATCGGGCGCGGTCATCAGAAGGATGTCGGCGAAGCGGCCGGGCGCGATCGAGCCGACCTGGTCCGTCACTCGGAAATGCTCGGCCGGATTGAGCGACACCATCCTGTAGGCGTCGAGCGGCGAGACCCCCGCCTCCAGCGCAATGCGCACCAGGTAGTCGATATAGCCGTAGCCCTTGGTCACCATGTCGATCGAGGTGTTGTTGTCGATGCACATGCAGACCTGGCGGAACGACAGCCCCTTGCGCAGCATCTCGTCGAGCAGCGGCCGCAACTGGCCGCGCCGGCCGGTGCATTCGACAAAAAACAGCTTCAGCCCGCGCCGCAACCTGGGCAGGATGTCCTCGCCCCGGCCAATACAGTGGTCGTCCTGGATGCCGCTCGCGACATACCCGTCGAAGGCAGCTTCGTCGCCGCGGCGGATCTCGCCGCCATGGCCGCTGACCCGGAAGCCAGCTTCGCGGCAGGTCTGGATGACACGCATGTAGTCGAAATCTTCGAGCGCGATCCGCGACCACACCGTTTCGCCGATGCTCATGCAGCCATCGTTGAGCAGTTCGGCAATGTCGGCCGAATTCATCTCGACCGCCGCCGTGCCAAGCGACGCATCGAACGGACAGTAGGAAGGTGCCGCCACATAGCCTCGCAGTGGCAGCCCCTCGAAAGAGCGGCGCAGCACGTCGACTGCCTCGACGCCGCCGGTATGGGCATTGTTGGTGGTGTCGACGAACACGGTCGTGGTGCCGAGCGGCAGGAGCACCCGCGCCAGTTCACCCGGCCAAAGGAACGTCGTGTCGACATGCATGTGCGCGTCGATCATGCCGGGCATAGCCCACAGGCCCTGGCAGTCGATCACCTCGGCGCCGGCATGGCTGTCGCGCCTTGATATCGAGACGATGCGCTCGCCTGAAATGGTGATGTCGGTCTCCTCAGTCACGCCTGAATAGACGTTAAGCAGCCGGCAGCCCTTCAGGATCAGCGTCGCCTCCCCTGTCGTCGCCGGCGCTGAGTCATGCAGCGGCGTTACGGGGCCAACCGGTGCGTCTTCAAGCGTCATCCTAGTGTTCCTCCTGATGTCGGGCAGCTGCTTGGCCACCGACCTTTTCATCATCGTGGCACCTCTCCAAAAATGTTGCAACATAATTTTGATATTTTTGTTACAATCACTTTTGAAGATCATTCACAAAGATAGCATTGCAGTTTGTTCAAAATTTTGGCGGTATGCGCGCAACGCAGGCAGACGGCTGGTCCGCTGCCCGGCCTCGCGGCACAGCCGCAGCGTCAGGATCAACAATGGAAGGAGCGATGAGATGATTACGCAGACATCAGGCCCGGCAACGGTCGACCTGGTGGTCAAGGGATGCGACCTGATCACCATGAATGACACCGACACGGTCATCCGCGATGCGGCACTTGCCGTGGACAAGGGCCGCATCGTCTGGACCGGCAAGGCCTCCGAAGCCTCGGGGCTCTACCGGGCGGACCGGACCATCGATGCCAGCGGCCAGATCGCGATGCCCGGCATGGTCGACGCGCACTTCCACACCGCCCAGCACCTTTTGCGCGGCAAGCTGTCGGAGATCACCCGCACGCGCGCGCCGAAGATGCCGGTGTGGAAGCACTATTATCTGCCGTTCGAGGCGATGCTCGAACCGGAGGACGTGCATCTGTCGGCGCTCGCCGCCTACACCAACATGCTGCGCGTCGGCACCACCTGCTTCGCCGAGGCCGGCGGCCCGCATCCCGACGAGATGGGTCGCGCCGCCGACGAGGTCGGCATCCGAGGCTTCATCGCACAATCGACTTGCGACACCGGCATGGGCGTGCCTGACGCGCTGATGATGAAGACCCAGCAGGCCTATGACCGCAATGTCGAGCTAGTGCAGCGCTGGTCGAAGCACGAGCGCGTCAAGGCATTCCTTTCGCTGCGCCAGATCGTCGTCTGCACGCCAGAGCTGGTGAAGGGCATCGGCCAGGCGGCCAAGGATCTTAACGTCAAGGTCCACACCCATCTCTGCGAAGGCATCTACGAGATCGACTTCGCATTGGAGCGCTACGGCAAACGGCCGACGGAGTATCTGGAAGAGCTGGGTGTGCTGTCGCACCACTTTCACGGCGCACACTCGATCTTCCTGTCACCGGAGGAAGTGGACCTGTATGCGAGGCACAAGGTGTCGGCCTGCCATTGCGGCCTGCACAACTACTCCGTCGGCCAGCCACGCGTCGCCGAGATGTGGCGCCGTGGCATCGACATCGGCCTCGGCACCGACGGCGCGGCCTCCTCAGGCACGCTCGACGTGTTCCAGGTTGCGCATGCCGCACGCATCGGCCAGCAATTGGTCGCGGGCACGCCCTGGCACATGCGCACCGCGATCTCGAGCGACGAGCTGCTCAAGATCGCGACCCATGGCGGCGCGCGGGCGCTGGGCGTCGGCCATGAGCTCGGCCGGCTGGAAAGCGGCTTCAAGGCCGACTTCATCCTTGTCGACGCCTCCGACATCGACCAGCAGCCGATCTACGATCCGCTGTTCACCGCGTCGACGACCACTGTCGGTCGTGACGTCCGCACTGTCGTCGTCGACGGCAAGGTGGTGATGAAGGATCGCGAGATCCTCACCGTCGATGTCGAGACGATCAAGGCACGGCTCGCCAGAAGGCGGCCGGAGATCATGGACAGGTTTGAAAAGCTGGTCGCCTAAGGCACCAATACAGCGATGGAGACGGGCCGTCCTTCGGGGCGGCCCTACTTCGTTTTGGCGGAGCGCGTCGCGTAGCGTGAAAGAATCTCGCCCAACCCCGGCTCCTCGGCCGGTTCGCCATCGAGGCTGACCCGCTCCAGGATATGTTCGAGGTGATGCACCATGGCGTCGGACGCCGCCGCGGCATCGCGCTTGCGCAGGGTTTCCAGAATGGCGTCGTGCTCGTCGATGCCGCATTCCGACGACGAACTGCGCCCATAAAGCGCCATCACCAGCGCGCTGCGCGTGATCAGCTTGCCCAATGTCGCTTCCAGCACACGATTGCCCACCATCTCGGCCGCAAGCTGATGGAAGCGCTCGGCATAGCTGCGCGATTCAGCGTCGCGGCCGGCGCGGTAGGCATCGCGATGGTCGGCAACCTGCCTTTGCAGGGTCTCCAGCTGCGCCGGCGTGATCTGCCTGGCCAGTCTTGCAGCCACCTCGCGCTCCAGCACGATGCGCAGATCGAAGATCTCGCGCGCCTCCTCAACCGTCGGCGACGACACATAGGCGCCGCGGTTCTTGTGGATCTCGACCAGCGCCTCGCCATGCAGGCGGTTGAGCACCGCGCGCACCACCATGCGGTTGACGCCGAAAGAATTGGCGATCGTCTCTTCCGACAGCTTCATCGCCGGCTTGAGATCGCGCGACAAGATCGCCTCGACCAAACCGGCATAGACGTCATCGGTGCTGAGCTCGGCAGTTTCGGGTTCGACAACTTCGTGCTTGGACATCCTGCTTCCTGCTGAACGAGGCGACGCAAGCGCCCTATCCTGAAGCAATCAGCTATATCTCAGGACAACCGTTCTGCACAATCGCCCAGCGCAACGGCGCCCAATCCGCATGATCTTTTGTTACATAGCATCCTTGGGAACCTGCTCGCCGTGTCGTTCCGACCGTCAGCAGGACGGCAAGTCCGCAAAGTCCGAACCGAATAGACGAACGCCACCGAGCGTTTCCAACGACATCAGCTTCTCTCACTTCGACAGCGAAGACGAAATCCTGTTGCCGCTCGGTGCACATGCTGCCGATGGCGATAGCCTTTCTCTCCGCCTCGCAGATGAAGAGGAAGGCTCCGCTATCGGAGCACAAAACAGCAGCCAGATTGATGACGCGGGCCGTCAGTTCGCCAGATGCTCGAACAGCCTCGCCACGGCCTCGGCACCCGGATCGACGTGGCCTTCGAGTTGCTTGGCATTGATGTAGGCGGCACGGCCGGCCTTGGCGCGGGTGAGCGTCGCCGTGAAATTGGCGCCCTTGCGGGCCGCTGCGGCTGCGGCGGCCAGGCTCTCATCGAGGGCCACGAGCGCAGGGGAAAGGGCATCGACCATTGTCCGGTCGCCGACGCTTGCTCCACCGATTTCCTGCATGCGCGCCAACCCCGCTCGAAGCGCCTCGCGCATTGGCAGGCCACTCGAAGCGCCGTCACCGGCGGCGGCGAAGAAGATGGCGAGCAGGACGCCGGATGAGCCACCCATGGTCTGGCTCAGTTCCTGGCCGATGGCGCGCAGGAGCTGCGTGTGATCGGAGAGCGGCAGCCGGTCGATGGCGCTGATCAGTGCCCGGGCCGCCCCCGCCAGCGTCGACCCCGTGTCGCCGTCGCCAGACTTGGCATCGAGCGCGTTGAGGTCCTGCTCGGCCGCGATCAGCACGTTGCAGCAGTTGATCAGGAAGGCGCGCGTCGCCGCATGGTTGGACGGCATCGGCGTGATCGGCGTCAGGCCGTCGGGCATCGGCGCGACCACGAGCGGCTTGACCAGCGAGACACCCGGCCAGGCGGGAATGGCGACGGACGCCTCGAGCAGTGCCAGTTCTGCCGCATCGGCCGGGAAGACCGAGATCGAGAAGCCCTGCATGTCGAGCGAGGTCATCAGCGGCGACGGGCCGATGGCATGGGTGATCCTGCCGCCAATGGACGACTGCAACAGGTCGTGGGCGAGCACCGACATTTCGAGCACGGAGGTGCCGCCGAGATTGTTGACGAGCACGACATGCGGGCCTTCGCCCATCACGGCTGCCAGCCGCTCGACCATGGTGGCGACCGAAGCGCGGGCGCCGGCGAAGTCGATCTGCTCGACGCCGGCTTCGCCATGGATGCCCAAGCCGAGCTCGGCCTTGCCGAGCGGAATGCGATCCTCCTTGGGCGAGCCCGGCACGCTGCAGGTGTCGAGCGACATACCGATCGATCGGGTGCCGGCGATGACGTGTTTCGCCGCCGCTGTCACCGTTTCCAGGTCGGCGCCGCGTTCGGCAAGCGCCCCCGCAATCTTGTGTACGAACAGCGTGCCGGCGACGCCGCGGGCCTGCGGCAGGTCGGGCAAGGCGATGTCGTCGCCGACGATCACCATCGAGACGTTGAGGCCGAAGGCGCGGGCGCGTTCGGCAGCGAGGCCGAAATTCAGCCGGTCGCCGGTGTAGTTCTTGACCACCAGCAAACAACCGGCCGGCCCTGTTACCGCCAGTATGCCGGCGAGCACGGCATCGACACTGGGCGAGGCAAAGACGTCGCCGCAAACCGCCGCCGTCAGCATGCCCTTGCCGACGAAGCCGACATGGGCCGGCTCATGACCGGAGCCCCCGCCCGAGACAATCGCCACCTTGGACCTGTCCCAGTCGCTGCGCAGTACGACGCGGATATGCGGATAGCCGTCGAGGCGGGTCAGCGCGCCGCCCGACAGTGCCAGCACCCCGTCGATGGCCTCGGTGACGACGTCCTCGCGCCGGTTGATGAATTGCGCCATGGATTGTTGCTCCTCAAGCTAAACGCATGCCTGCCGCATCGAAATAGAGCGGCCGCGACGGTTGGATCCGGATGGTTTCACCGCCCTTCAGCGGCGTGTGGGCGTCGGTGACGGTGACGAGGTCGTGCCGCCTCAGCGTCAGATGCAGGCGTGTCTGGTCGCCGAGATGCTCGACGCGCTTGACCAGCGCCTCCTGTCCATCGCCCTGCACGATGTGCTCCGGGCGCAGGCCAATGCTTTTGGCGCCCGATGGCGCGCCGGCAAAGAGATCGGCAGGCAGCACGTTGATGCGCGGCTGGCCGAGCCGGGTCGCAGCATAGACGCTGACCGGTTGCTCGTAGACCTCGCGCGGCGAGCCGAACTGCACCAGCCTGCCCTCGTTCAGCACGCCGACATGGGTCGCCATGGTCATCGCCTCGATCTGGTCGTGGGTGACGTAGAGCAGCGTCGCCCCCAGCTTTGCCTGGATGCGCTTCAGCTCGATGCGCAGGTCGGCACGCAGCTTGGCGTCGAGCGAACTTAGCGGCTCGTCCATGAGGAATATCTGCGGATTGCGCACCAATGCCCGGCCGATGGAGACGCGCTGCATCTCGCCGCCCGACAGCGCAGTCGCCTTGTTGTCGAGCTTGTGGGCGATCTGCAGGACCTCGGCAACCTCCTTCACGGTTCGGTCGATCAGGTCGCGCGGCGTGTTGAGCAGCGGCGATTTCAGCGGGAACTCGAGGTTTTGCCGCACTGTCAGATGCGGATAGAGCGAGTATTGCTGGAACACCATTGCGACATTGCGCTCGGCCGGCGACAGCCCCTTCATCGGCCGGCCGACGATGTGCACTTCGCCGCTGTCGGGTACGTCGAGGCCTGAGACCATGCGCAAGGTCGTCGTCTTGCCGGCGCCCGTCGGGCCGAGCAGCACGACGAAAGAACCGTCGGGGATCGTCAGCGACACATTGTCGAGCGCGACGGTGCCGCCAAAGGCCTTGGTCACATTTTCGAGGACGACTTCAGCCATGTCCCAGCACTCCGTCATTGGCGTCCGACCGCAGCGCCTTGCCGGTTTCGGCGTCGAACAGCGACAATGTCCTTGCGTCGAACGCGAGCCCGACCAGCTCGCCCTCGCGAACCGGCTGGTCCGAGGCAATGCGCGCCTTGAGATCGCCGTGGCTCGACCGCAGCGTCACGATCTGGGTGGTGCCGAGATATTCGGCCGCGGTGACCCGCCCCCGGTAAGCCGACTCGGTCACGAAGCGCACATGTTCGGGCCGCACGCCGAGCGTCAGCTTGCCGGCCCTGCCCTCGCGTGCCGCCGGCACCTCGATCCTCGCCTCGCCGAACTCGACCGACGTGCCGCCGATGCCGATCATGCCTTCGAAGTCGAGGAAGTTCATGGATGGCGAGCCGATGAACTGGGCGACGAACTTGGTCGCCGGCCAGTCGTAGATCTGCTGCGGCTTGCCGAACTGCTCGACGACACCGTGGTTCATGACGACGATCTTGTCGCCCATCTGCATGGCCTCGAGCTGGTCATGCGTGACATAGACTGTCGTTGCACCCATGCGGTCGTGCAGCGCGCGCAGCTCTTCGGCCATATGCTCGCGGAACTCGGCATCGAGCGCGCCGAGCGGCTCGTCCATGAAAAAGGCCTTTGGGCGGCGCACGATGGCTCGGCCGAGCGCGACGCGCTGACGGTCCCCGCCCGACAGACCACCCACCGGCCGGTCGAGGATGTTCTCGATCTTGAGGATGCGGGCGACCTCCTCGACACGCGTCTTGACCTCCTCGAGTTTCATCCGCTGGCTGACCAGCGGATAGGAGATGTTCTTGCGCACGTTCATGTGCGGGTAGAGCGCAAACATCTGGAAGACGAAGGCGATGTCGCGCTTGCTGGCCGGCTTCATGCCGACCTCCTCGCCATCGATGAAGATTTCGCCCGAGGTCGGCAGCTCGAGCCCCGCCATCATCCTGAGCGTCGTCGTCTTGCCGCAGCCGGAGGGGCCGAGCAACATGAAGAACTCGCCGTCCTCGATGGTGAAGGTCGAGGAGCGCACAGCGGTGAAAGTGCCGAACTCCTTGCGCACATTCTGGATTCTGATCTGCGCCACGGGCCTACTCCGGGAAATGGCTGACGATGATGAACATCACCGTGCCCAGCAGGGTTACGAGGAAGGACCAGGAATAGAGGACCAAAGCGAAAGGCTGCATGAGCATGAATACGCCGGCGGCGATCAGCACCGAGGCCAGCATCTCCCAGGCGCCGCGCCGGAAATGAAGCAATCCGTCGAGAAACCCTGTCATTTGCGTACCGCCCCAAAGGTGATGCCGCGCAACAGATGCTTGCGCAGGAGAATGGTGAAGACCATGACCGGCACCAGGAACAGCGTTGCGCCCGCGGCGACCGCCGGCCAGTCCTGGCCGCTGACGCCGATGATGGTCGGAATGAAGGGCGGCGCGGTCTGGGCGTTGCCGGAGGTCAGCAGCACGGCAAAGGCATACTCGTTCCAGGCAAAGATCAGGCAGAAGATTGCGGTCGAGGCGATGCCCGTCGCCGCCTGCGGCAGCACGACCTTGTAGAAGGCCTGGAAGCGCGTGTAGCCGTCGATCAGCGCCGCCTCCTCGTATTCGATCGGGATCTCGTCGATGAAGCCCTTGAGCAGCCACACCGACAGCGACAGGTTCACCGCCGTGTAGAGCAAGATCATGCCGGCATGGGTGTCGCTGAGCCCGAGCGAGCGGAACATCAGGAAGATCGGGATGGCGACCGCGATCGGCGGCATCATCCGTGTCGACAGGATGAAGAACAAAAGATCATCCTTCAGCGGTACCTTGAAGCGCGAGAAGGCATAGGCCGCCGCAGTTCCCAGCACGATGCAGAGCACCGTCGAGCCGAAACCGATGATGACCGAATTGGTGAAGCGTTCGGCAAAGCGCGACGGCCCCGAGATGACGAGCCCGTCCTTGCGCACCAGCTTGTCGTACCAGGTCTGGGGCTCGCCGACCGCCTGCAACTGTTCTTCGGTCAGCCGGGTGCGGGTGGTGAAGACGTTGACGTAGCCTTCGACCGTCGGCGTGAACAAGGTTTTTGGCGGGTAGGCGATGGCATCCGACGGCGACTTGAAGCTGGTGCCGATGATCCAGACCAGCGGCAGGATCGTGATCAGCGCATAGAGGACGACAAGCACTCCGGCGAACCACTTCTGCCGGCGCGACGGCTCGGTGATGGAATAGCTGCTCATCGCTGTTTCACCTTGTTCAGGGCTTTGACATAGATCGAGGCCAGGCCGAAGACGGTCACGAACAGGATGACGGCGTAGGCCGAGGCATAGCCGGTGCGCCACTTCTCGAAGGCTTCGCGCTTGAGGTTGATCGAGGTGAGCTCGGTGATCGAACCCGGGCCGCCGCCGGTGAGTTGGACGACGAGGTCGAACATCTTGAAGTTCTCGATGCCGCGGAACAGCACGGCGAGCATCAGGAACGGCAGCACCAGCGGGATGGTGATGGTCCAGAACTGCCGCCATTTGCTGGCGCGATCGCATTCGGCGGCTTCATAGATGCTGTCGGGAATGGAGCGCAGCCCGGCCAGGCAGATCAGCATGACGAAGGGCGTCCACATCCAGGTGTCGACGATGACGATCGCCCAGGGCGCCAGCGCCACATCGCCGATCATCGAGAAGCTGGAGGGATCGGCGCCCGTCAGGAAGCCTATGGCATAATTGAACAGGCCGATCTGCGGCTGGTAGAGAAAGGTCCAGAAATTGCCGACCACCGCCGGGCTCAGCATCATCGGCAGCACGATGATCGTCGTCCAGAGATCGTTGCCGCGGAACTTCTTGTTGATCAGATAGGCGAGCGAAAAGCCGATCAGGACCTGGAGCACGATGGTCCAGATCAGGAAATGCGCCGTCGCCTGCATGGTCAGCCAGATGTCCTTGTCGGACAGGATGCTGATGTAGTTCTTCAGGCCGACGAACTCGACCTCGGCATTGGGGCGGTTGACGCGGAAGTTGGTGAAGCTCAGCCGGATCGTCCAGATCAGCGGAAAGATGTTGACCGCGAGCAGGAGCACGATTGAGGGAGCGACGAAGAGCCAGGCGAGCGAACGGTCAGACAGGCCCCGAAAACGCTTGGCAATGGCGTGCGGCGTCGCTTCGGCGACGCGATCCACCGGTGAATGCAGCATTGATAGTCCCCTGATTATCAACTGTGCGGCGACGGAGCCGGCAAGCGCCGGCTCCGCACCGTAGCATGGCCCGCTGGGAGGATGCGGGACAGGGCTTTGCAGCGATCAGTACTTGCCTTCGTCGTCGAAGATCTGCGTCCAATCCTTGGCGAGACCGTCGAGCGCATCCTGGGCGGAACCCTGGCCGGCAACGACATAATCATGGAAGCGTTTCTGCGTTGCCTGCAGCAGCGAGGCATAGGCAGGCTCGGCCCAGAAATCCTTCACGATCGCCATGGAGTCGAGGAAGGTCTGGGCATAGGGCTGGCTGGTGGCGAAGCCCGGATCCTCGACGACCTTGCGCAGGGCCGAATAGCCGCCCATCTGCCACCATTTCTGCTGGATCTCGGGCTGGGCGAACCACTTGATGTAGGCGAGCGCGTCGTCCTTCTTCTCCGACGCAGAGACCACTGAGATACCCTGCCCTCCGAGTTGGGCAAACACCACCCCGTCCGGACCCGCCGGGTTGGGGAAATAGCCCGACTTGTCGCCGCCGACATTGGCGTCGGCATTGATGCCCGGCCAGGTGAAGGCAAAATTCATGTGCAGCGCGACTTGGCCCGACTTGTAGGCGTCGATGTCCTCGGACATGTAGGCGTCGGAATGGCCGGGAGGCGTGCAGCAGTCATAGAGCTGCTTGTAGAATTCCAGCCCCTGCACGGCCTTGGCCGAATTGACGAAACCGTCGAGCTCGTAAGGCTTGTCGGGGTTCTCGTACTGGAAACCGAAGCTGTAGAGCACGTCCATCGCGCCCATGGTGATGCCTTCGGAGCCGCGCTCGGTGTAGATCGCCGCACCATAGACCGTCTTGCCGTCGATCTCGCGCTTCTGGAAAAACTCGGCGATGTCCTTGAGCTCGGCGAAGGTTTTCGGCACCGCGAGGTCGCGGCCGTATTTCTGCTTGAACTCGGCCTGCAGCTCGGGCCGCGCGAACCAGTCCTTGCGATAGCTCCAGCCGACGACGTCGCCGAAGGCCGGCAGCGCCCAGTAATTGGGCGAATTCTTTGGCCATTCTGCATAACCGACCACCGTCGCCGGGATGAAGTCGTCCATCTTGATTCCTTCCTTGTCGAAGAAATCATTGAGCTTCACATACTGGCCGTTCTCCGCCGCGCCACCGATCCACTGGCTGTCGCCGATCATCAGGTCGCACAGCTTTCCACCCGAATTCAGCTCGTTGAGCATGCGGTCGGCGAAGTTCGGCCACGGCACGAACTCGAACTTCATCTTGACGCCGCTCTTGGCCTCGAAATCCTTGCTAAGCTCGACCAACGCGTTGGCCGGATCCCAGGCTGCCCAGCAGAGCGTCAGGTCCTTTGCGCTGGCTTGGCTTGTACCTGCCACGCCGGCAGCCAAAACGGCGCCGAACGCGGCCAATGATCTAACATGGCGAAATGTCATGGCTGGGACCTCCCTCCCATTCTTCCGACCTCCATCGGAAGGCTGAAAACGCCCTTTACGGGCACCTGACGCGGAATGATCTTCCCGGCGGGCCAGTCTCCTCCGCGCCGCCTGTGTGGCCCGCTCAATCCTCCTGGCGACCACGATGAGAGTCATAATTGAGGTGCGCACCTCAACGCAAGCGATTTTTGAGGTACGCACCTCAAAACTTGCTTTTCATCTGCTTTTGTTGGAGAAATCCGGTTCGAAGCTGGAAATGAGATCAAAAGCGTGCGGCCAACCACAAAAGACCTGGCAGAAGCCGCGGGCGTCAGCCTCGCGACCGTCGACCGCGTCCTCAACGAACGGCCGAATGTCAGCCCGAAGGCAGCAAGGAGCGTGGCCGAGGCCATCGAGCGCATCGGCTTCATGCGCAATCCCGCCGCCGTAGCGCTGGCCCGCAACAAGACCTACCGCTTCCGCTTCGTCCTGCCGACCTCGGGTGACCAGTATCTTGCCGAGCTCATCGCCCGGGTCACCGAGGCCAAGGAGGCACTGCGCGCCGACTCGACCGATGTCGAGGCCGTGCAGATCGCCATGAGCGACCCGCACCATGTCGCGAAATACTTGACGGCCATAGACCACGACATTGTCGATGGCGTCGCCGTCATGGCGCCCGAGTCACCACAAGTGCGTGACGCGATGCTCAGGCTGGTCGAGCGCGGCGTTCGGGTGGTGCAGTTCCTGTCGGGCCAGGAGCGGCTTGAGAGCGCCGACTATGTCGGCGTCGACAACTTTGCCGCGGGCGCCACCGCCGGCAAGATCGCCGGCCGCTTCCTCTGCGAACGGCCGGGCAAGATCATGGTCGTCGCCGAGACCATGATGGCGCTCGACAGCATCCAGCGCCGCCTCGGTTTCGACAGCATCATCAACGCCCAGTTCCCGCATCTCGAGACCCTGCCGTCGCTGGAAACCTATGCTGACGAAAAGCGTGCCGACCTGATCATCCGTCGCACTCTGGAACACAACCCGGATACCGTCGCCGTCTATGTGCTGAGTTCCGAGGCCCGCGTGCCGCTGACAGCCGTGTGGAACACACAAGGCGCCCGGGCGCTTACCGTCGTCGCCCACGAGCGCACTCCGTTCAGCGAGCAGGCGCTGATGGACGAGCGCATCGACGCCGTCATCGCCCAGGACCCGGGCCATGCCGTCCGCAGCGCGCTGCGTATCCTGCGCGCCCGCTCCGACCACCGCGAACCCCTTGCCTCCCAGGAACGCATCCGCATCGAGGTCCTGCTCAAGGAGAATCTGCAGTTCGAGTGAGATGGCGAAAGGTCATGGGGGCAAATGCGGCGACAGGAAGGCCTTGGCTCCTACCTGCACATGATCTCATTTGATGGCCTTCACCCAGAAGCAGGCTAAGGCTGCGGCACCCTTTCACGGATGTCTCGCGAAAAATCATCGGTCAGGCCGACCGCCAGCGCCCGCTGGGCGATATGGGAGCGGCTGCGCAGCTCCTGCATCGACAGGCTGCCGTCGAGCGCACCACGTGCATAGGCATATTCCGGCAGGTAGCCGTTGACGATCAGCCGCCAGTCGAAAGGACTGACGTCGCCGACGGCGCGCATCATCTTGAAGATTACGGTGGTGCAGTTTGTGGTGATCGAATTGTAGAAGCGCGGCGTCTCGGCCAATGCGTTGGCATCGGCGACATAGCCGAGCAGCAGCGCCCGGGCGTCGCTTGGCTTGACGTTCAGCCGGTAGAGCTGGACATCCTCGCCACGGACATTCGAACGGACACCGACGACGTCGCGTTCGTCTGCGGCGACGATGACCAGCGGGTTGGCCTTGAACAGGTCGGCGATCGGCGAGAACTGGCCGCCATTCTGCCGGCGCACCTCGACCGACCAGGCGAGTTGCTCGCCACCCTCGAAACCGAAGCTCATGATGACATGCGCCATCTCGGGGCCGGCCCAGTAGGACATGAACAGGTCAAGCGTCTTGAGCTTACTCAGGTCGTAGCTGCGGGTCGTCCAGCGTTCGGTAAAGTCGGTGTTGCTGCGCCAGTCAAAGTCGCGGACGTTGGTCAGGGTCAGCACGTCGCCGTCGCGCGCGCCGGTGACCTGGCGGGCCACGTCGGGTGCGAATTCGGCATGGTTGGACGGGACGATGGTGTTCCACCACACCAGCACCGCGGCGAAACCGATGACGAACAGCGCCAGCGCGTGGACGCGCCAAACGGTGAAAAGCCCGATGGCTGCCGCAAGGCCGAGCAGGACGAAAAGGCAGGCAACGAGCGCCTTGGCAAGGTCAGGCGCAGGCAGCCGATACCAAAGCGCCAGCGCCGCCCAGGCGGTCGAAAGCACGATGGCGACGACAAGGACGATGGCCGAAACGATCAAGCCCACACTGCGCAATGCCAACTCCACGTGGATCCAGTTCTTTGCCCGGTACCGGGATCGCAGATCGATCGCCCGGCGGCAAGTGCCGGTTGGCGGGTGAGAGGTATGGCGCGACACGACGCGCCCTGCAGCACGATCGCAAAAGCAAAAAGCCCGGCGTTTTGCCGGGCTTTTCGTTGTCGGTGATGTCGATGGGCTGGCTGAGCTT